>CAJTXX010000023.1 GCA_910584145.1 uncultured Eggerthellaceae bacterium
CGAGCACCCGGGCGAGCACGCCTTGCGAAGATGGAGGAGAGCTATCATGCACGCGCTCGAACTGGTCTTGTTCTTGCTGACCGCCGTGGCGGCTTCCAGCATCTTAGAGAAGCTGCTGCCGCGCCTGTCGCTGCCGCTCGTGCAGATCGGGCTGGGTGCGCTCATCGCGCTGTTCGTGCATACGCCGCTCGAGAGCGGGCTCGATCCGGAGCTGCTGCTCATCCTGTTCATCGCGCCACTGCACTTCAACGAGTCGCGCCATGCCGATTCGGGTGCGCTCTGGGAGAACCGCTGGGGCATCGCCTCGCTCGCAGCCGGGCTCGTGTTCGCCATCATCGTGTCGGTGGGCTGCGCGCTGCACGCCCTGCTGCCCGCGATACCGCTGGCGGCGGCGCTCGCGCTCGGAGCCGCGATGGGCTCCACCGACGCCCCCGCCGTCACCGAGCTGACGAAAGACCTGCGCTTCGGGCGCCGGCATGCCTCATTGCTCACCGGTGAGGCGTTCTTCAACGACGTGAGCGGCACCGTAGTGTTCCAATGCGCCATAGCGTTCGCCGCTTCGGGCGCCTTCTCCCTCGCGCATGCTGGCGAGGAATTCGTCCTCGACCTGTTCGGCGGGCTCATCGGCGGTGCGCTCATGGGCGGGCTGGCATGGCTCGTGCTCGAGGGCATCCGCCGCTTAGGCATCGACGGGCCCACCCTGCACGTGACGCTCGAGCTGCTGCTGCCGTTCTTGATCTATCTGGCGGCCGAGCAGCTGCATATCGGCGGCGTCATCGCCGTGGTGGCCGCCGGCATGGCCATGTCGCTGCTGCCGCATCGGCACAACGCGCAGACAGCGCGCCAGAAGCTGCAATCGAAGAGCGTGTGGGAGACCATCGGCTTCGTGCTGAACGGCGTCATCTTCGTCATCTTGGGCATGCAGCTCCCCCGCCTGCTGGCGCCGATGGCCGACGGCGGCGCGAGCGATGCGCTCGGCGCCATCAGCATCATCGTGGTCTTGACGATCATCCTCGAAGCGGTCAGGTTCATCTGGATAGCCGGGCTCGACCTGGTGCATCACCTGATACGAGAGCGCACCGTGCGCGGGTTCTTCACCGCATCGGAGATGCGCGAGACGCTCGCGATGGCCTTCACCGGAGCGAAGGGCGGCATCACGCTCTCGCTCATGCTGACGGTGCCGGCCACGCTCGTCACCGCGGACGGCACGCCCCTGCGCGACATGCTCATCCCCATCGCCTCGGGCGTCATCCTCTGCACCATCTTGCTGGCGAACTTCGCCGTACCTGCACTGGTGCCGTACAAGCACGAGAAGCGCCGGTCGCGCCAGCGCACCGATGCCGAGATAGAGTTGGTAGAGCGCGTGATACGCTCCATACAGGCAGACGCGCACCTGACCGGCTCGGTGAAGGGCGAGCAGCTGTGTGCAGACGAGGTAGCCGCCGACGAGCCGGCCACCGCCATCGTGATGAAGCGCTACGCCGACCGCCTGCGCGACCTGGCGTCCCACGCCTCGAAGGATGCAGCTGCCAGCGCCCGCACGCTCGCCGACGAGTGCGATTCCCTCTATGGCGGCATCGACGAGATAGCCGACGCCGTTGCGGACCTCGGCGCCTTCGGCGATGAGATGCCCGAAGATGCGGACGGCGACGATGGTGGCATGCCATCGCTGTCCGCCTACTTCCGCGGCATGCAGAGCATCTACCGCGCTGTTGAGGACGTGCAGGCCCAGGCGCTCGCGCGCGAGCTGGACTACATCAAGGAGATGCGCGCTTCGGGCCGCCTGCTGCCCGAGCAAGCCCGCACGCTGCGCGACGACGTGTACCTCCAGCAGATGACCCTCTGAGCGTCAGCCCGGCCGACAACCAGCCAGCCGCGCCGACGGCGGCAGTAATCGGTACGGCATCAGATGCCCTTCCTGCGCACCGCAGCGCCCGCCTATGCCGGATAATCGGCTCGGAGGCGCGATGGAGGATGCGTATGAGAAGGGATATCGGCAAACTGCTCGCTGGGCTCATCGCCGTGGCGGTGCTGGCCTTCGTATTCCTGCGCGGCGACCAGCTGGAGCACCTGGCGCAGACGGTGCGAGAGGGCTCCCCTATCCTGCTCGCCGTGGCCGTGGCAGCCGAGCTCGTACGCTACCTGACGCAGGCCGTGGCCTTCCGGTGGTGCTTCCGCGCCGTCGATGCCGAGATGCCCTTCGCACAAGATGTGAAGCTGGTGTTCCAGACGTTCTTCGTCGACACCGTCATCCCCTCCATGAACATGTCAGGCACCTCGGTGGTGATAGCCGAAGCCGCGCGCCACGGCATCGCGGATGGCAAGGCGACCGGCGCCGCGCTGCTGCGCCAGATATCCATCAGCATCGGGTTCCTCATCGTCATGGTCGGCGGGTTCGCGGGCTTGGCTATCGCGGGCAGGCTCGAGGCGGGCTGGCTCGTCATGGGCGTCTGCGCCATCGCGCTCGTCGCCGGGCTGTCGGCGGCGCTCGCCTTAGCCGCCGCGAAGCCGGCATGGGTGCTCAGGGCGCTCAAGCCCATCGAGCGCCCGGTCGATCGCGTGCTCGCGCGCTTCGGTCGCAAGAGCATCGACGCATGGGTGAGCAACATGGTGAGCACCTATGCCGAATCGGCGAAGCTCATGGTCGGCAACAAAGCAGCCATCGCGCGCGATATCGGCTGGTCCACCGCAGGGAGCCTGTTCGAGATGCTCTGCTTCACCTTCGTTTGCGCGGCGTTCGGCGTGCATGACATCCAAGCGATGGTATGCGGGTATGTGGTGGCCACGCTCTTCGCCATGTTCTCGCCGGTGCCGCAGGGCGTGGGCGTGGTGGAAGGCGCGGCGCTCGTCGCCTTCACGCTGTTCGGCGTCGAGCAAGCCACTGGCATGGCAGCCATCATGGTCTACCGGGCCATCGTGTTCTGGCTGCCGTTCCTCGCTGGCGCCATCGTGATGCAGCGCAGCACCGTCAAGCGCGCTTGAGCGCCCGTGCCCGCGTTCACGGAAGGCGCACGATGGAGACGCTCTGCACACGCCCGTCTCCGATATCGACGAGCGCCGCATTGTGGCCGCTGCCGCGGCGCGAGCGCGTGGGCGAGCCCGGGCAGACGACGACAGCAGCGCCATCGAGAGCGACCTCCGGGATGTGCGTATGCCCGTGCACGGCCAGCTGCGGCAGGGCATCCACCGCCGGCAGCACGGTCGGCGGGCGCCCATGCAGCGCGCATCGCAGCTCGGACGGTATATGCATCATGGCGATGCCGACCCCATCGAAGGTGAGCGCGCGGAAGGCGGGCACATCCCCATCCGAGCACCAGTACGGTGCGAAGTCGTTATTGCCCAGCACCGCCACCGTGCGCGCGATAGCGCTCAGCTCATCGAGCGCGCTCTGCACGCCGATATCGCCCGCATGCAAGATCAGATCGCACGGAACGCTCTCCAGAGCCTCTCCGCGTGGCATATCCTCGAGCCCGACCGCACGGTCGCCATCGAAGAGCACCCGGTAGCGCGCCTGCACGGCATCCGCCAACCGCTCGGCGCCCCACTGGCCGCTGAGCAGCTCGAACGCCTCCTGCGGCAAGCTCCCATGCGTGTCGCTGACGATGCCGATGCGCTTCCGCGTCATGACCCCTCCGTCCATCAGCCCTGCTCGCCCTCGGCTGCTTCCCTCCATTCGAACTCGATGGTATAGGCATCGCCGAGCGCAGCGGTGAACATGTCGCGGATATCCTGCTCCGCATTGGCGCGCGCGTCATCCATCAAGCCGCCATTCAGCACCTGCTCTTCGCTCTGCTCGACGCACATGCGCTGGAATGCATCCACATCCTCAACATGGATGGGATTGAAGATGTTATTCGCCTCTTCGAGCACGCCTGACGCTTCCATATCAGGGGTGTTCGAGACGATATAGGGCTGCGACAGCGTCACCGTTATCGTTCTCCCCTGCCGCAGGAACGCAGCCTCCTCTAAGTCGACCCCAGCCTTTATGGTGCCGACATACCGGTACCAGAAGCTGTTCTCGGTGAAGGGAAGGTCGAACAGATCGAAGAACGTGCCCACATCGCTCACCTTATCGGTGATGTTATAGGTCTGCGAAGCGCTCACGAGCTCGCTCTTCTGCACGATGCGGTCGAACACGACCGAGGGCTGCACATGAGCGTCTTTCGATGACGATCCCATATTCTGCACGAAGAGCATCCCGCCGACGCCGATGACGAGCCCGACGAGCAACCCGACCAGAGCGAACTTCAACCGAGACGCGACCTTGACCGTCTTCCTCACCTTCGCATCAGCCATAGCCGCCTCCTTCACGAGCAAAACGCTTTATCGGGATAACTGTATCCCACATGCTCGCAAAAGATCTTCACGTCTGAGAAACAGATGCGAAACGCCATGACCCTATCGGTGCAAAAGGTGCCTCTTGAGCGCGCCGAGCAGAGATGGTCGATCCGATGGGACTTCAGCCAGATTGCTGGCGATGCATAATCAGAGGAGCGTGCATCAGAACATTATATGGTAGATGAAATGCCTTCTCGATTCGATCTCCGACTCGCTTTTAAGGGAGAAGCTGCAGATCGCGCCGAGCTTTTTCATGGCCGCATCAAGCCTGCACGCCCGCGTTGTTGAGAGCGTTGAAGAAGCTGAGCAGTCTATCTCGACGAAATGCTCCCGTATCGCACCGCACGATCCATCCGAACAGCGCATAGCTATCAAAGAGGCCAGTTCTCTATCATGCTCATACCAATGCAGTTCAGGAACGCTAGGCTCATCGCTTCCCTCGAATGTGCTCTTGAACACGAGCTTCGTCTCTCGTCCTGCGCTCTCGCTCGATGAGCCTTCCGCAGAGATGCCCGCTCTCAACCCATCAGGCGCTTTACCCTTTATGTCCCCTTTTGCCGTTCTGCGGCGTATGGTCTTAACCGCTTCGTACGAAGTCAGCTCGCATTCCTTAGCACCGAGCGCATAGGCGATGTTCCTCAGCTCTGTCAGCTTATCCTTTTGCATCACATCGTAATACGAGCTCAGCTCGATGAAGCGCTCGCTATTGAAAGGGTCCGCGTAATACACAGCCTCACAACTGGCTATAGGGAAGAATGCAAGGCCGCTCAACTGAACCGCTTCCTTGTAAAGATGCAAGACTTCGATCCCTGCTTCCTTGCTCAACCATCCGATCGAGCCCTCGCAGACATCGACCCCCTTCCGCTGATCCTCGTCTTCGATGACGATCATATCTGGCAGATCGAAATCGGGAGAAGCGTAATCCTCAGGGAAGATCGGATTGCAATGAGCGGTCTTTATGCTCTGATGCGCTTGCTGGGCCGTCTCTGAAACGCTCCTGATGCCCTCCGAAGCTATCTCGGTCGTCTTCTCGCCGAGCTCCTTCGTTTTGCCGAGAAGAGCATCCGCCGCCGTAGTGACACATCTCCTCAATCCGTCAAAAGGCATTCTTACCTCTTAACCCCAGGAAAGGACAGCGTTATTCACGACCACGAAAACCGCGATGGCGACGACAGCGATCGAGATCGCAAGGATAGCTCTCTTACTCAGCTTCATCCAGCTCCCTCCACTCGAACTCGACGGGATAATCGCTTCCCAAGGCCGCGTTGAACATATCGCGGATATCCTGCTCGGCATTCTTTCGCGCTTCGTCCATCAGGCCGCCATCGAGCACCGATTGCTGGCTCAGCTCGACGCAAAGACTTTGGAACTCGTCTACATCCTCAACATGGATGGGGTTCAGTATGTTGTTATTCTCTTCCAGCACTCCCGACGCCTCCATATCAGGAGTATTCGAGATGATGAAGGGCTGATCGAGGGTCACTTTTATCACATTGCCTTGCTGTGCGAACTCAGCATTGTCCAAGTCAACGCCCGCCTTGATGGTTCCCACATATCGGTACCAAAAGCTGTTCTCAGTGAAGGGGATATCGAACAGATCGAAGAAGGTGTTGACATCACTGGCCTTATCGGTGATGTTGTAGCTTTGAGATGCGCTCACAAGCTCGTTCTTCTCCACGATGCGATCGAACACGACCGAAGCTGACAATTGCTTCTCATCCGCAGGATTGAAGTTCTGAACGAAAACAGTTCCGCCTATCCCGAGGACAAGCCCTGCGACTGCCCCGATCGCTGCATACTTTACCTTAGAAGCAAGCTTCTTCTTGCCTTTATCAAACATCGATACACCTTTCGATACGAATGAGCGTTTCTTGCGGTCCGACATCTTGCCTGTTGTCTTTTACAGAAAAAACGGCAGGATGAGCAAAGCGAAGATGAGCAGCCCGACAACAAAGACGAGTAACGCTAGTCCCTTGAAAAAGCTCCACACCACCTGCCCGCAACCGAGATGTATATCGATACGCTCTCGTCTCATCAGCTCTATGAAAGCGCAGTCAGAGCCGCAATGATATTGGCTTCCAATTCCTTCTGCTGGGAAGCAGCAAGCTTATCCGATGTACGCACCACTACCGTACCAACGACTTCATGAGATCCCGAAGAGAGGAAACCCCCATCAAAGGCAGCAAGATACGCATTGCGGTTCTCGGCGTCTTCGATGGTTCCGTAGACCTCGACGCATCCTCCGCCATCTGTCCCTTTGCCGATAACGCCTTCTCCGGAAACGGCAGCTTGGTCGACCATCGGACTCGCGAAGAACACTGCGGACGTATACCCGCCTGCTTTCCCGAGTTTACCATTGGGATCGTTATCCTCGGTCACGGCTCCATTTCTGCTATCCCGTCGACCCCTTGAAGCCTCTCCAGAACAAATGATTCTGCCGGATTCGTCACGAGCTTCATCTTCTCAATGCTCTCGCTCATCGCAGCCTCTTTCGACGAAAGAGCATCGAGACAGCCGGCCAGATCAACCTCTTTGAGCTCGGTTATAGCTGCGTTGATCTCTTCTATACGCGATGGCATTTCAGGTAATTCGATATCCTTTTCAGCTTTTGCGGTAGAGATGGCGTCTTCCAATGCAACGCGGGTATCCGCATCGAGGGGCACCTCTTCCGTGGCAGCCAACGTTTCAGCCTTTACGATCTCGGCCTCAAGCTCATCAACCTGGGATTCGATCCTTTGCATTTCGCTTGTGTAGGATTCTTTAGCGGATCTCATCTCGTCCGATTCGCATCCGTTCAAAACGACAAGGCCCAACAAAGCCGTCACGCATATCGCCGCTATCCAGCACGTCTTGACCCTCTGTAGAATGCCCATCTTTCTCCCCTATCGAATAGATAGTCCCATTCATTAATGTCAATATGGCTTCGTTTATGAAGCCTTCAGGATAATACTAGCACATACGCTTGATGTATGGATATCGATCAGAAAAGGCTTGCTTTGGGAAACGCCATCCGGGAGCGCCGCGAGAGCCAGGGGCTTTCGCAGAACAAGCTTGCGCTCATGGCAGGCAGCAGCAAGTCGCATATCTGGCGCATCGAAACAGGACGCGTCGGGGTCGGCATCGACGACTTAGCACGTATCGCTGAAGCGCTCGATATCCAAGTGCGCGATCTCCTATCATTCTGATCCGTCGATAGCGAATGCCTTCTCCATCAGCTCCCCCACTTTATCGAGCGATCCTATTTCGATATCTATCTCGTTGGCGGGATCGATATATGCCATCAGCTCCTCATCGCTCAACATGCTCACCATATAGCCGAGAACCATATCGCAGATATCCAAGAGCTCAGAATCCATCTCAGCTGCGCTTCCCACATCAGACCCCTGATCGCGCAACCCCATGTGCACCGCGATAAGCAATACCAGCTCCTCGAAATACCGCATCGCCACTACGACATCAGAATCCACATTCTCAGAGATCGAATCTATCAGATGTGCCGCATCGCTCATCAGCCGCTTCATACAGACGAAGAAGGCGTGCATCTGGATGCTCGCCGAAACCTCCTCGCCACCTATCTCCTCTGCACGCGCAGCGATGAGCGTCTCGTCTTCGAATATAGCCCAGAACCCTAGATAGCCTAAGCTCTCCATCGGAGCCACATGCTCACTCCACCATGACGAGAACCGATCGATCTGGCGCTCGACCCCGAGAAAGCCCTCCTCTTCTCCCAGATGCATGAGGTCATACACGATGATATCGAGCTCTTCTATCAGCTCTTCCCATTCCTGATCACTGTATGACCGGATACGAGCGATGCCTTGCTGATAGTACGGCGAATCGCGTATCGCATCGGCCATATCGTCGATATCCATCGGGCCGCATGCAAGGCACTCGAAGAACTCCCCGTTCGACATCTCGACCAATCTGGTGAATAAGATGAGGTTCCTGAGCCGATTCTGCTGGTGCTTGAGATCCTCCACCTTTGACAACAGGGCATCGCGCATAGCGCTGACCCCTCCATCCAACACGGCAGCGATCTCGGAGAGCTCAAGTCCATATGCTTGCAAAACGACTATCTTCTCCAAGCGCTCCAGATCGTCCTCGTCGTAGAGCCGGCGGTCGTTCGCCACTCCCTCTCCCGATCGCATTGGGCACAAGAGCCCCTTCTTGTCGTAGATATGCAGAGCACGCACGGTCACACCGGTGAGCTTCGAGACTTCGCCCACTGTCATCATCCTGCATCACCTCCGACTACAAGCATACGCCCTTACCTCGGGTCAGGGTCAAGTCATATATCTCCCAACATGGGAAGAGGCCGCGATGCGCATCGCGGCCTCTTCCTTCGGCGGTATCGCTGGACGCTCAGCTTATCCAGCTGAACATGCCCCGGATCTTCTCGCCGGTCTTCTCGATCTCATGATCGTTGATGGCTTCGCGCTGCTCGATCAGCCGCTTGTGACCGTTCTTGCAATCAGCGACGAATTCCTCGGCGAAGCTGCCGTCCTGGATGCGGGCCAGAATCTCCTTCATCGCGGCGCGGCTCTGATCATTGATGACCTTCGGCCCAGCATAGTACTCACCGTACTCGGCGGTGTTCGAGATGGAGTAGTTCATGAAGTGGATACCGCTCTCATACATCAGGTCCACGATCATCTTCATCTCGTGATAGCACTCGAAATACGCGAGCTCAGGCGGATAACCCGCATCGACCAGCGTCTCGAAACCGGCCTTCACGAGCTCCACCAGGCCACCGCACAGCACAGCCTGCTCGCCGAACAGATCCTCCTCGGTCTCCTGCTTGAACGTGGCCTTGATGACGCCCGAGCGCGCACCGCCCACGCCCCACGCGTACGACAGCGCGATATCCCACGCATCGCCGGTGGCATCCTGCTGCACGCAGATGAGATCGGGCACGCCAGAGCCTTCGGTGTACTGGCGGCGCACGATGTGGCCCGGGCCCTTCGGCGCGCACATGATGACGTTCACGTCCTCAGGAGGCGTGATGTAGCCATAGTGGATGTTGAAGCCATGCGCGAACGCCAGCGTGTCGCCGGCCTTCAAGTGCGCCGCGATGAACTCCTCGTAGATCTCGGGCTGCAGCTCATCGGGCACCAGCATCATGATCAGATCGGCTTCCTCGGCAGCGGTGGCCATGTCCACGACCTTCAGACCCGCCTCCTCGGCGGCCTCGATGCTCTTCGACCCTGCGCGCAGGCCGACGCGCACATCGCAGCCTGAATCCTTGAGATTCAGCGCATGCGCATGGCCCTGGCTGCCATAGCCGATGACGGCTATCTTCTTGCCCTTGATGATGGATGGATCGCAATCCTGCTCGTAATAGATGGTAACAGCCATGCTCTATCGCTCCTTTTCTCCTCGGCTGCTCATTCCTTGGTATTGCGCGACATGGCGATCTTGCCCGTGCGCACGATCTCCTTCAAGCCGTACGCGCGCAGCAGATCCTCCAGGCCTTTCAGCTTCTCGGCATCGCCGGTAGCCTCTATGGTCAGGGAATTCCTTCCCACGTCCACGATCTTCGCGCGGAAGACGTTCGCGATCTCGATGATCTCACCACGGCGCTCGGCCGGCGCATTCACCTTTATCAGCACCAGCTCGCGCTCGATGGCGCCCTCGTCGGTCAGGTCGGTGATCTTGTGCACGCTTATCAGCTTATGGAGCTGCTTGGTTATCTGCTCATAGGCCACTTCATCGGCGTTCACGATGGCGGTCACGCGGCTCATGGTGGGATCTTCGGTAGGACCGACAGACAGCGACTCGATATTGAAGCCGCGCCGCGATATCAGGCCGGTCACGCGCGAGAGGACACCCGGCTGGTTCTCCACCAGCACCGACAGCACATGCTTCATCGCTGCTCCTCCCTTCCCTCGTCGAACTCATGCGCGGCCAAGCGCTCACCCTTGTCGTCCGGGTCGCTCTGCCAGCGACCGCCGAACTGAGCATCGATGGTCGCACAGGGCGACTTCGGCGCCACGCTCTCGGGCATATCGGTGCGCACGGCCCCCACCGCAACATCGATGGCGCCCATCACGTCATCAAGCGCAGCACCGGGCGCCACCATCGGATAGACATTCTGCTCGGGCGATATCTTCACATCGAGCAGATATGGACCCTCAGCAGCCAACATGCGCCCGATGGCGCCAGCCGCCTCATCGGGTTGCTCGATGCGCTCGGCCTGCCAGCCATACGCATCCGCCAGCTTCACGAAATCGGGATTGGGCTCGAGCAGCGTCTGCGAGTAGCGCTTCCCGTAGAACAGCTTCTGCCACTGATGCACCATGCCGAGCGCGCGGTTGTCCATGATGAGCACGCGCACCGGCACGCCGTTGATGGCCGCGGTGGCCATCTCCTGCGAATTCATCTGGAACGACCCGTCACCAGCGATGCAGACCACCTGCTTGTCAGGGTTGGCGATGGCTGCGCCGATGGCAGCCGGGAAACCGAAGCCCATCGTGCCCAGACCGCCACTCGAGAGGAACGTGCGCGGGCGCTCGCGATCGACGAACTGATGCGCCCACATCTGATGCTGCCCCACCTCGGTCACGACGATGGAAGCGTCCGGATCGAGCTGAGCCGAGAGCTCCTTCATCACCAACTCGGGGATGATCTCGCCGGTGTTGTCGCCCACATTGGGATGGTAGAACGGATAGCGCTCGCGCCACTCGCCGATCTGGCGCACCCACGGCTCGTCATTCGGCTCGGCGCCGTCTTTGAGCAGCTGCTCGATCATACCCGCGAGCACGCCCTTCACATCACCCACGATGGGCACGTCCGCCTCCCGCACCTTGCCGATCTCGGCCGGGTCGATGTCGATGTGCACCACCTTCGCATGCGGTGCGAACTCCGAGAGACGCCCGGTCACGCGGTCGGAGAAGCGCGCGCCCGCAGCGATGATCAGATCGCTCTCGGTCATGGCGATGTTCGAGAACTTCGCTCCATGCATGCCCACCGCGCCGAGGCTCAACGGATGCGATGCCGGGAACGCACCCTTCCCCATGAGCGTGCACACCACCGGTATCTGCATCAAGTCGGCCAGCTCCACCAGCTCGTCAGTAGCGCCCGAAGTGACCACGCCGCCGCCGGCGTAGAGGATCGGTCGGCGCGCTTGCTCGAGCAGCTTGCATGCCGCACGGATCTGCTTGGCATTGCCGCGGTATGTGGGCTTGTATGAGGCGATGTTCACCTCGTCGGGGTACTCGAAGACCATCTCGCTGCCCGCGAGGTCGCTCGGGATGTCGATCAACACCGGCCCCGGTCGCCCTGTGGATGCGATATGGAACGCCTCGCGGAACGTGCGCGTCAGGTCGTCGGTCGACTGCAGCAGAAACGAATGCTTCACCACCGGCATGGTTATGCCCACGATGTCCGACTCCTGGAACGAATCGGTGCCGATGACCGGCCGAGGCACCTGTCCGGTTATGACCACGAGCGGCACCGAATCCATGTAGGCGGTAGCGATGCCGGTCACCGTGTTCGTGGCACCTGGCCCACTGGTGACGATGACTACACCAGGGCGCCCTGTGGAGCGCGCGTATCCGTCGGCCATGTGCACTGCGCCCTGTTCATGCCGCGCCAGCACATGGTTCAGCTGGTCAGAGTCGTAGAGCACGTCGTATATCTTGATGGCTTGGCCGCCCGGATACCCGAAGACGGTATCGACCCCTTCAGCTTCGAGCGACGCGATGATCGCCTCAGCGCCGAGCATGGTCCTGCCCTGCTTAGCCGTCTTCGACCCTGCACCCCGGGGCGCCCCGACGCTCGCTGCCGTGCGCCGCTCAGTGCGCACGGCGCCTTCTTTCACCGCTCTGCCGCTCATTGCACGTACGCTCCTTCGTCTGCCGAAGACACCAGGCGCGCGTACTTCGCCAACACGCCGTGGTCATGCTTGGGCGCGGGTGGCTGCCAAGCAGCGCGCCGACGCTCGAGCTCCTCATCGGATATATTCAGCGAGAGGACTCCCCCCTCGATATCCACGGTGATGGAGTCGCCCTCTCGGACGAGCGCGATGGGACCGCCCGCTGCCGCCTCAGGGCTCACATGTCCCACCGCCGGGCCCTTCGTCGCGCCCGAGAAGCGCCCATCGGTCAACAGCGCCACACTGGTCGACAGCCCCATCCCCACGATCGAAGATGTGGGCGTCAGCATCTCGCGCATGCCCGGGCCGCCCTTCGGCCCTTCATAGCGGATGACCACCACGTCCCCCGGACGGATGCTGCCGGCGTTGATGGCCTCGCATGCCGCCTCTTCACTGTCGAACACGCGCGCAGGGCCCGTGTGGCGCATCATCGACGGATCCACCGCCGACTTCTTCACGATGGCGCCCGCCGGCGCCAGGTTGCCATGCAGCACGCGCAACGCGCCATGTTCGCTGAACGGAGCATCATGGCTGCGGCACACTTCGCCATCAGCCGCTTTCGTGCACACCTCGATGTACTCGGGCATCGGGCCCATGCAGGTGAGCGCGCTCATATCGAGCAGTCCCAACTGTGCGAGCTCGTGCATCACCACCGGCACACCACCAACCTGGTAGAAATCTGACAGCGGCCGCGGCCCGCTCGGCTGCAGTTTCACCAGATGCGGGGTGCGCTCGCTCGCCGCATCCCAATCGTCCATCGTGATGGGATGCCCCGCCGCCCGCGCGATAGCTGTCAGATGCAGCACCGTGTTCGTGGAGCCGCCGAAGGCCATATCGCACTCCATGGCATTGTGGATGGCCGCCGCGCTGACGATATCGCCTATCTTGATATCCCGCTCCACCAGCTCCATCACCTTGCGCCCCGCCTGCTTCGCGAGGCGGATGCGCTCGGCATACACCGCGGGCACCGTGCCATTGCCCGGCAGCGCCACGCCCAGCGCTTCGCACAGGCAGTTCATCGAGTTCGCCGTGAACAGCCCCGAGCAGCTGCCGCAGGTGGGGCACGCCGTATCCTCGTAATAAGCGAGCTCTTCGGCGGTCATGGTGCCGGCGAGCACGCTGGCTGCGCCGTCGAAGAGGGTGTTCAGGTCGGTGGTGGGCCCGCCGCCGCCCGGCTGGCAGCCCGCGAGCATGGGACCTCCCGACACGAACACAGCCGGGATGCCCACCCGCAGCGCGCCTATCAGCATGCCGGGCACCACCTTGTCGCAGTTCGGGATGCACACCATGCCGTCGAACGCATGCCCCTGCACGGCGCATTCGACCGAGTCGGCTATCACCTCGCGCGACACGAGCGAGTAGTGCATGCCATCATGGTTCATGGCGATGCCGTCGCACACGCCTATGGTGGATATCTCGAAGGGCACGCCGCCAGCCATGCGGATGCCAGCTTTCACCGCCTCAGCTATCTTGTCGAGGTCGGTATGCCCGGGGATGATATCGTTCCTGGAATTGATGACCGCGATGAAGGGCAGGTCCATCTCCTCATCGGTGATGCCATCGGCCTTCAGCAAGCTGCGATGCGGTGCGCGTGCGATGCCGCGCTTTATCTGATCGCTCCTGAGCGCCATGCGCCGCCTCCTCTCCTTCCTCTTCCCAACGGACCCCTCGTGCTGCCGAGCCGGGTCGCGTGATGTGAAGGGAGGCGCGCTTCGCGCGTGCATCCTCTCGACGGTCACGGTGTCACCGGTCCGGCCCTACTTGCTGGCTGCGCCCAGGCGGTAAGCCTTGCAGGCGCAGCCGCATTCATGCTGAACTGCTCAGAGGTGGCATTCGGATCGCCCACCGCCGGCTCGCACCTCCCGCCGGCTCTCTCGAAGATGGGTTCGCCCCTACTATCCTCGTCAACGCATTTGAACGTATGAACTTGTGCCTTGCAGTATACTCCCCGGCGCTGCGAGCGCAACGCACGCTGCCGCCCGGCGGTCGCCATGCGCCCGGCAACCCCGCCGGCGCCCTAGAACGGGTCGGCGTAGAGGCGCAGGCCATCGGGCATGCGCACGAAGCCGGCATCGGCGAGCATGGGGGCGAAGGGGCTCTCCAGCGCAGGCACGCCATTCACGCGCTCCACCGCGTATCTCTTGCGCGGAGCGCGCCCGCCAGCGCGACGCGCCTCGCGGCGGATATGCTCGGCGAGAGCGTGCACCGCCAGCGCCTGCCGATCGGCATCGGAGGCGAACACCACGAGCCAGCGCAGGCCGGCAGCAGCGAAGAGCGCCGGCTCGCCGCCGATAAAGGCCACGAGCGCGCCCGGGCGGCGCTGCGGCTTATCGTCGCAGGCGCCATCGCAGGCGCTCGGCCACGCGATGCCCTGGCCGTACAGGCACGCCGGGTCGGCTGCCGAGAGCACCACCGGGTCGGCTGCGGCATCCTCTTGCGCATACGAGCGCAGCGCCTCCACCGTCTCGCGCTCGGCGAACTGCGCGGGGCCCAAGCCCTCCACGAACATGCCGCGGGCCGCAGCGCCCGTTTCCTCCATGCGGTCGAGGACGTCTATGAGCGCCCACATGCCGCCCGCAGCGCCCGCTGCGAGAGCCGTATCGCGCGCCATGATGCCATAGCGGTCCAGAACGGAATCGACCAGCTCGATGGCTGCCTCCGTGCCGTCCATCGGCGCCGCTTCGACGCTGCGCACGCGCCCGAGCTGCGCACGCGCGAACGCTGCGCCCGAGCGCGCCGCTACAGCGGCCCGCGCCTGCGCTTCCTGCCAACCGGCCCGCGCCCGCCCGCGGCGGCTGCCCGCGCGCCTGCGCGGGACCGACCCCTTCGGCACCTTCTCCTCGCCGGACAGCTCGCGCACGCATGCGAAGGAGTCGCTCACCGCCTGCCCGCTCCAGAGCAGCGCGCGCAGCGCATCGGCATCCTCTGCCGCAGGTTCGGCATCGTCCGTCACCGCGATGGGCGCATACGGCGAATCGCTCGGATAGAACGCCACCTCGCGCCGGGGCGCCTGCAAGCTGCGCGCCGCAGCCGAGCCAGCCGTGCGGCCCACCCAGATGACCTCGCCCGCCGCCAGCAGCTCATCGAGCATGGCGGGACGGTAATCGGCCACCCGCGCTGGGAGCACCTGCTCTTCCCACAGCGCCGCATCGAGGAACACGCCCTCGAACTGCGCTATCACCTCAGCGACGCCATCGGCCCCTTCCAGCAGCCCCGCCGCTCCGATGCCCTGCCTATCGAACAGGAACCGCATATACGCATCGAGCGCCACCGGCTGCACCGCCTGCCGCGCCCGCGCGAGCGAGCGCATCTTCGCGCGCCGCAGCACGCCGGCATCCGCCCACGTGCGCAGCTCCCCGGCCGCATCCACGCCGAAAGCGCCCTTGACGAGCCTGCCATCCGCAGCCAAGCGCGCAAGGCTGTCCTCCACCACTGCGCACCCGGCGCCCAACTGCTGCGCCGCAGCTGCCGTGGCGAAGGGAGCATGCGTCCGGGCGAAGCGCGCTGCCAACGCATCCATCGGGTGCAGCGCGGGCGCCTGCGCATCGGGTGCGGGCATCTCCGCCCACGCGGGCACCTGCACGCCCAGCGCATCGCGCACGAGCGCCGCATCGGCCGTAGCCGCCCACATCGTCTGCTGCGCGCTGCGGTATGGGAAGGCCCGCTTCTCCGCATGCAGCTCCTCGAGCGCGCGACGGGCGCACGAGCCCTCCTGCATGCGCTCGCCGATCTGCGCCTCGCCCATCGGCCCGAGCACGCGCAGCAGCCTCGCCGCACCCTCAGCATCCCGCACCCGCATATCGTCGGTCAGATGCTGGAGCTCGCGCTCTATCCCCGCCATCTCGTCGGCATCCAAGAGCTCCGACATATCGGGCGATCCCAGCACCTCGGCGAGCAGGCTCGTATCGACGCTGAGCAGCGCGGCTGCGCGCTCGGCATGCGGCATATCGGCATCGTAGAGGTGCTCCCCCACATAACCGAAGATCAGCGGCGCAGCGAGGGGCGAGAGCGTATCGGTCTCAGCCTCCACGATGCGCACGCTGCGCGCCGCGATGCGCCCGAGCACCTCCCGCAGCGCCGCCATATCGTAGACGTCCTGCAAGCACTCCCGCATCGCCTCCACCACCATCGGGAAGTCGGCGTAGCGCAGCGCCGCCTCCAGCAACTGCCCGCCCTTCACGCGCTGGAGCCACAGCGGCGCGCGCGTGCCGCCCATCTGCGGCCGCATCAGCAGCGCCCGCGCAGCGCATTCGCGGAAGCGCGCGGTGAACAGCGCCGTCCCGGTCACGGCGCCCCTGACGATCGACTCCGCCTCGTCAGCATCGAGCGCGAACGCATCGGTGGGGATATCGAACTCCTCCGCCGAAGGCGACAGCACCACGATGCCATCGTCAGACGCCATCACCTTGGGGTCGAACCCGCACCGTGCAGCGATGCGCTGCGCCACGGCGAGCGCCCACGGCTCATGCACGCGCCGCCCGAACGGCGAATGGAGGATGACCCGCAGCCCGCCTATCTCATCGGCGCACTTCTCCACGACGAGCGTCTTGTCGGTCGGCACCGCACCGGTGGCGCGGCGCTGCTCGGCTATCAGCGCGATCAGGTTCCTCTGCGCGTTCGCGTCGAGCCCATCAGCCGCCAAGCGCTCTAGGAATGCGGGCGTAGCGAGGTCGCGCGCATCGCGCACCTCTTCCCCAGCCGCATCGGCGCCCTCTGCCACCGCCGCAGCGGCATCGCGCAGGAACGCACCGCGCCTCATACCATCCTCGATGCCGCGCGCTTGCCGCTCGCCATGCCAGAAGGGCAGGCGCGACCCGCGGCCCGGCGCAGGGTCCACCACCACCCTGTCCGCGGTTATCTGCTTGATGCGCCACACGCTGGTGCCCAGCGTGATGACATCGCCCACGCGCGACTCGTGCACCATCTCCTCGTCGAGCTCTCCCACGCGCTTGCGCCCCGCGCGAGCGCTACCCTCGGCGAGCACCACCGGGAACAGCCCGCGATCGGGGATGGTGCCCGCACCGCCCACGGCGAGCCGCTGAGCGCCCGGCAGCGCAGAGAGCACGCCGCTGTCCGCATCGAAGCGCAGGCGCGGCGCGAAGCCCGTCTCGTCGCCGGCTGCATAGCGCCCGGCCAGCATGCCCACCACCGAATCGAAGGCAGCGCGCGGCATGCCCGCGAAATCGGCCGAGCGGCATACGGTATCGAACCAGGCATCGGCGCTGATATCGCCCATGCTCACCTGCGCGACGGTCTGCTGGGCGAGCACGTCGAGCGGCCACATCACCGGGCGCGTCGGCTCGATGGCTCCCGCGCGCATACCCTCCACCGCCACCGCGCACCCGATGGCATCCGCGCGGGTGATCGGGAACATGCGGCCCTCCGGCACGCCGCCCACGCTATGGTTCGCGCGCCCGATGCGCTGCAACGCGCTCGAGACGCTGGGAGGCGGCGCGAGCTGTATCACCAGGTCGACCGAGCCCATGTCGATGCCCAGCTCCAAGCTCGATGTCGCCACCACGCAGGGCAGCTCGCCTGTTTTCAGCTCGTGCTCTATCTCGCGCCGGCGCTCCTTCGACACCGACCCGTGGTGAGCCTTCGCGATATGCGCCGGAGCGCCTTCGGCGAGCTCGGAGGTGCCGCCCATATCAGAACGGTTCGCCACGCCGCCCGCTGCGTCCGCCGCCCCAGATGCGCTGCCGACCTCAGACCAGTATCCCGCCGGCACGCTCAGCGGCGCGTCCCCGCCCTGCCGGCGCGCATACAGCTCGTTCAAGCGCGCCGTGAAGCGCTCGCAGAGGCCGCGCGAGTTCACGAACACGATGGTGGAGGTGTGCTCCAGCACCGCATCGAGCACCGCCTGCTCCACATAGGGCCAGATCGACGAGGACCCAGCGCGGCTATCGGGCGCATCCTCGGCGCGCCCGCCATGCGCGGCTTCCATCGCAGCGCGCAGGCTGCGGTCGCTCTTCCACGCATCGCGCTCACGCGCACGTGCCGCCCGCGGGGCTGCCGCGTGCGCCGGTATGGCGGTCATGTCCACCACGGGCACCTCCACCGTGGCGCGGAATGCGCGCAGCGGCTCCGACGCCACCACCTGCACCGGCTGCGCCCCGCCGAGGAAGCGCGCCACCGCCTCGGGCGGTCGCACGGTGGCCGACAGCCCGATGCGCTGCGCAGGAACATCGAGCAGGGCGTCCAGCCGCTCGAGGCTCACGCCCAGATGCGCGCCGCGCTTGCTGCCGGCGAGCGAGTGTATCTCGTCGACGATGACGGTGCGCACCTGCGAGAGCGTCTCGCGCGCCTTCGAGGTCAGCATCAGATAGAGCGATTCGGGCGTGGTGATCAAGATGTCGGGCGGCTTGCGCACGAGCGCGCGGCGCTCCTCGGGCGGCGTGTCGCCGGTGCGCATGCCGATGCGCACCTCGGCGAGCTCCTCGCCCCGCTGCCGAGCCGCCTCGGCGATGCCCGCGAGCGGCGCGCGCAGGTTGCGCTCCACATCGGCCGCGAGCGCCTTCAAAGGCGACACGTACAGCACGCGCACCCCGCCGCCCGCCGGCCCCGCTTCCCGGGACGTCAGCGCGTCGATCGCCCACAAGAACGCCGCCAGCGTCTTGCCCGACCCGGTCGGCGCTATGGCCAGCACGTTCTCGCCATCGGCCACCAGCTCCCACGTGCGCGCTTGCACCTCGGTCGGGCGCTCGAACCGGCCCGAGAACCATTCCCGCACCGCGCCCGAGAAGCCGGCCATATCCTCTGATGGATGCTTGATGGACTTCACGACCTTCCGCTGCTCGAAGAAAGAAGCTAGCCGAAAAGATATATCATTACGGCAACGGCAGCAACCAGCGCATCTTGTCGGTGCAACGGAGAGTCCGCGCAGCCCATGCGCGCGAGCCCGACCACCTCAACGCACGCTGCAGCAGGATGCGACCCGACCGAAGGGAGCCTCATGGACTACAGCGCTACCCGCATACACCCCACCGCCCGCATAGCCCGCAACGCCACCGTCATCGGCGATGTCGAAGTCGGCGAGGAGGCTTGCATCCTCTTCGGCGCCGTGGTGCGCGGCGACTGCAACGGGCGCATCCGCATCGGCGCGCGCTCGAACCTGCAGGACATGGTGTGCGTCCATCTGCCGATGGACGGCGCCACCATCATCGGCGACGATGTGGCCATCGGCCACGGCGCTATCGTGCACGGCTGCACGATAGAGGACCACACCCTCATCGGCATGGGGGCCATCGTGCTCGACGGCGCGCATATCGGACGGGATTGCCTGATAGGCGCCGGAGCCGTCGTCACCGGGGGCGCCGATATCCCCGACGGCTCGCTCGTCGTGGGGTGCCCCGCCCGCGTGGTCGGCCCCACCACCGCCGAGCACCGAGCCTACATCCAAGGCTCCATCGACGAATACCTGCGCATCGGGCGCGACTTGGTCGAGCAGGGCATCATCGAAGAGGGCTACGCCGCGAACGGCCACTGATATCACAAGCGCGCGAGCAGCTCCTGGATGAGGCGGCAAAAGTCGGCTTCGCGCTGCGACGCCACCTCCAAGACCTCTTCGTCATCAGGGTCTGCGCCCTCCACCCCGCATGCCATGTTCGTGACGAGCGACATGCCGAGCACCCGCATGCCCACGTGCCGCGCCGCTATGACCTCCTCGCACACCGACATGGCCACGGTGTCGGCGCCCCAGCCCCGGAACGCGCGTATCTCCGCCGCCGTCTCGAAGCTCGGGCCCAGCAGGCCCAGGTACACCCCCTCATGCACCGGCAGCCCGAGCTCGCGCCCGATCTGCATGCCCATCGCGCGCAGGGCGGGGTCGTAGGCTTCATACATGCTGAAGAAGCGGTTGGCGATACCATCGGGCTCAGCGCCGGCCACGGGATTGCGCCCGGTGAAGTTGATATGATCGGCCATGATGCAGAAGTCGCCCACCGCATAGCCCTCGTTGACGGCGCCTGCGGCGTTCGTCGTTATCAGCGTGGCGGCTCCGAACCTGCTCATGAGCCAGATGGGATAGGCCACCTCCTGCGCGGTGTTGCCCTCGTAGCCATGCAGCCTGCCCTGCATGCAGAGCACGCGCTTGCCGCCGAGCATGCCGGCGACGAAGCGGCCCACATGGCTGGACGCGGTCGATGCCTTCATATGCGGCACCTCGGCGAAGGGCACCGCCACCACGTCCTCGATGCGCTCAGCGAGCGGGCCCAAGCCCGACCCCAGCACCAGCGCCACCTCGGGACGGAAGCCCCCGAGCCGCTCTTCGAGCGCAGCCTGCGATTCCTCGAGCATGCGCATGAGCGCGTTATCGGCCATATGCTCCTCCGCTCTCAGCGCCGCGCGATCAGCACGCGCGGCCGTCCTGCCAGGTCATCTGCGATGCGCACCGATGCGAAGCCCGCCTCTCGCGCCAGCGCCGCTGCCGCATCGAGGCACGTCTCGTGCAGCTCCACCGCGAGCACGCCATCGCACCTGAGCGCACCTGCCGCCCAGCCGAGCAGCCTCCGGTACACATCCAGCCCATCCGCTCCCCCATGCAGCGCCAGCTCGGGCTCGAATGCGCTCACCTCGTGCGGCAGCTCGCGCATCACCGCGCTCGGGATGTACGGGGGGTTCGACACCACCGCATCGAGCGCGCCCTCATAGCGCTCCCCGAGACCTGCGCCCAGGTCGCACTCGAGCACGCGCACGCGCTCGGAGAGCCCCAGCCGCTCGACGTTCTCCGCGGCGAGCCGCACGGCCTCAGGCGATATATCGGTAGCCACCACCTCGATGAGAGGATGCTCGTACGCGAGCGAGCAGGCGATGCACCCCGAGCCGGTGCACAGGTCGGCCACGAGCAGCGGACGTGCGCCATCCGCCTCAGCGCCTTCGCCCTCCTCGGCCACCTCGGCGTACTCGGCCGCCCGCGGGCGTGCCGCAGCCGGCAGCTCAGCCAGCACCTCGCTGACCAGCACCTCCGTCTCAGGCCGCGGGATGAGCACGCCCTCGCGCACGCGGATGTCGATATGGCGGAAGCCCACCTCGCCGATGATGTATTGCAGCGGCTCGCCCGCCCCGCGTCGCTGCACCGCGTCGCGCAGCACCGCGCGCTCCTCGGTCGAGAGGGGCCGGTCGTAGTTCGCATACACCTCGATGCGCGCGAGCCCTGTGGCATGCGACATCAGCCGCTCTGACGACAGACGCGGATTCGCATCCCCCTTGCGCTCGAGGAAGCCCGTCGTCCATTCGAGCGCATCGCGGACGGTCCAGATGCCCTCCACTACACCGCGGCTTCCAGCTTCTGCGCGCGGTCAGCCGCTTGCAGCGCTGTTATCACGTCTGCGAGCTTATCGCCCATCAGCACGTCGTTGTAGCTGGAGTTGAAGCCGATGCGGTGGTCGGTCACGCGGTCTTGCGGGCCGTTGTAGGTGCGTATCTTCTCGGCGCGGTCGCCCGTGCCGATCTGTGCCAAGCGCTCGGCGCCCTCGGCGGCCTGCTGCTCGGCGAGCATCTTCTCGTACAGGCGCGCACGCAGCACGCTCATAGCCGCCACCTTGTTCTGCAGCTGCGACTTCTGGTCCTGCGACTGCACCACGAGCCCGGTCGGCAGGTGCGTGATGCGCACGGCGGAGTCGGTGGTGTTCACGCACTGGCCGCCCGGGCCGCCCGCGCGGAACACGTCGATGCGCAGATCGCCCTCGTTGATCTCGACCTCCACCTCGTCAGCCTCGGGCAGCACCGCCACAGTGGCCGTTGAGGTGTGGATGCGACCCTGGCTCTCGGTCTTGGGCACGCGCTGCACGCGATGCACGCCGCTCTCGAACTTCATCAGCGAGTAGACGTGGTCGCCCTTCACCTTGAACTGCACTTCCTTGTAGCCGCCCGCCTCGGAAGGCGACACGTCCAACGTCTCGGTCTTCCAGCCCTGCGAGCCGGCGAAGCGCTCGTACATCTTGTACAGGTCGCCCGCGAAGATGGCGGCCTCATCGCCGCCGGCCGCCGCGCGTATCTCGACGATGATGTCCTTCTCATCGGCCGGGTCGGCCGGTATCAGCATGAACTTGATGTCCTCTTCCAGCTGCGGCAGCTTCGCCTCGATGCCGCTGATCTCCTCTTGCGCGAACTCCTTCATGTCCGCATCAGAGAGCATCTCCTTAGCCGCTTCGAGGTCGTCGAGCGCGCTCACGTACTCCGCCGCCTTCTTGGCGAGCGGGCCTTGGCTCGCGTATTCCTTCGCCAGGCGGTTGTACTCCTTCTGGTCAGCCAGCACGGCCGGGTCGCCCATCTTGGCTTGCAGCTCCTCATAGGCCACCATGAATTTCTCTAGCTTCTCGCGCATATCGACATCGTGCATGGCAGATCATCCTCGCATCCGTGAAAAATGCGCACCATACGGCGCGCATGTGCTCTCCACGCTATTCTACCAAGGATGTCAACTCTGATGTTGCAGCAGATAGTTCGCGCATGCGTCGGCGCAGTTGGCGCCATCGGCCACCGCAGTGGACACCTGGCGCAGCATCTTCGTGCGCACATCGCCCGCGGCGAACACGCCCGGCACGCTGGTATCCCCCATCTCCCGGGCTACGATATGCCCGGTCTGGTCGAGCTCCAGCTTCCCATCGAGGAATTCCGTGTTGGGAACCGAGCCGATGGCCACGAACACCGCCGCCACCGCCACATCGCGCTCATCGCCGCTCACGCGGTCGCGCACATGCACGCCGGATACGGCGCCGTCCTCTTCGAGCAGCCCCTCCACCACCGTGTTCCACACGATCTCGACGTTATCGAGCTGCTCGAGCTTGTTGTGGTAGATGGCCGTGGCGCGCAGCACATCGCGGCGCACGAACAGGTAGATATGCCGGCATATGCGCGACAGGTAGATCGCATCGGCCGCCGCCGTATCCCCGCCGCCCACGATGCACACATCGCGGCCCTTGAAGAAGTTGCCATCGCAGGTCGCGCAATACGACACGCCGCTGCCGGTCAGCTCGTCTTCCCGCGGAAGGCCCAGCTTCGCCGGTCGCGCACCGCTCGCCACGATGACACTGCGCGCCTCGAGGCTGCCCGCCGCGAGCGTGAGCGTCTTCACGTCGCCTTCGAGCTCGGCGCCCACCACTTCGTCGTATATGGTCTGCACGCCGAAATGCTCAGCCTGCCCGTGCATGATCTCGGACAGCTCATAGCCGCTGGTCGACAAGGTGAAACCGGGATAATTCTCCAGATGCTCGGTCTGAGCCATCTGACCGCCCGGCGAGAGGTTCTCGATGAGCGCCGTATCGAGGCCCGCGCGCGCAGCGTACATCGCAGCGGTCAGGCCCGCTGGCCCGGCGCCTATGATGGCGACATCGTATAGCTTGCCCGTTGCGCTCGCGCCGTCCGGCATCTCATCCTCCTCCATGAAGGCAGCCCCGCGCTCGCAGGGCTGCCGCATCCAGCTCCGTTATGCTTGTAGCATCTGCATCAGCTGCTGCTTGGGCACCGCGCCCACGGTCTTGGCCTTCATCTGACCGCCTTCGAACAGCATGATGGTCGGCACGCTGCTCACCTTGAAGCGCGCAGCGATATCGGGGCTCTGATCGATATCGAGCTTGTAGACATCGACCTTGCCCGCCAGCTCCGAGGACAGCTCGTCGATCACCGGCGCCAAACGCTTGCAAGGCCCGCACCACGTGGCGAAGAAATCGACGAGGACCGGCTTGTCAGCCCCCAGCACCTTGGTATCGAAATCAGCAGAAGCGACTATCTGGCTCATGATGAACACCCTTCTCTCAAGGACGGTTTCCTTCTTCTTGCCTATGATGACCGCTCGGGCGCGCGGCAGCGCGCCGACGTGCAAGGTGTAACCATAACGCAAACATCCATCCATGCGCACGTCGTCGCCGCCACCGGACGAGCGCGCTTGCTCCTGTATCCTAGAGCATGGCAGAAAGCCGAACCTGAAGAGAGGAGCGGAAGACGATGGAAGAGACCGAGCTCATCACGCTGCTCATCATATCCGTATGCGCCTTCATCTGCCCGATCGCCTCCTCGCTCGTGCCGAAGAAGCTGATACCCGAGACGGTGTTCCTGCTGGTCGCGGGCATGCTGGTCGGCCCGCATGTGCTCGGCATCGCGCAGATCGGCGACGCGGCGGGCCTGCTGTCCGACCTCGGGCTGGGATTCCTGTTCCTGCTAGCCGGCTATGAGATAAACCCGAAGGAGCTCACCGGCCGCGGCGGGCGCGCGGGGCTCGTCACCTGGCTGATATCGTTCGCCGCCGCCATCGCCATCATCGTGGTCACGCCGCGCTTCCAAGACAACGAGCTCGGCTGGCTCGCGGTGGCCATCGCCCTCACCACCACCGCCCTGGGCACGCTCGTGCCCATCTTGAAGGAGCGCAGCCTCACCGGCACGCGCACGGGCGCCTTCATCATGGAATACGGCACATGGGGCGAGATATGCCCGATCATCGCCATCGCGTTCATCCTGTCGACGCGCTCCACGTGGCTGACCGCCGTCATCCTGCTCGCGTTCACCGCCATCGCGGTCGTCTCTGCGGTCATCCCGGTGCGGCTGAGGCATCGCAGCCAAGAGCTCGTGGGGCTGATGGCCGACAACGCCGAGACGAACGCCCAGCTGACCGTGCGCGGCACCATGATCTTGCTGGTGGGCCTGATCGCCCTCTCGGCCGTGTTCGATCTCGATATCGTGCTGGGGGCCTTCGCTGCGGGCTTCGCGCTGCGCTTCATCATCCCCGACGGCGACAACAGCCTCGAGCACAAGCTCAACGGCATCGGCTACGGCTTCTTCATCCCGCTGTTCTTCATCGTCAGCGGCACGAAGATAGACCCCGCCGCCGTAGCGCAGAGCCCGTTGCTGCTGGTGCTGTTCATAGCCATGCTGCTGTTGGTACGGGGCCTGCCCGTGTTCATCTCGCTCGGCATCAGAAAGGATGCGCGCGACACCCCGCCGCAAGAGCGCGCGACGGTGGCGCTCTACTGCACCACGGCGCTGCCGCTCATCGTGGCGGTCACGAACATCGCCGAGAGCGCAGGGGCCATGTCGGCCGACACCGCATCGCTGTTGGTGGCGGCCGGCGGCATCACCGTGCTCCTGATGCCGCTGCTGGCATCGCTCACCTTCCGCACCATCGATTGGCGCGAGGAAGCTAAAGAGCGGCGCCGCGGATGACGTCGAGGAACTTCGCGCGCTCCCACGTGCCCAGGTCGCCCTCGGCGCGGTCGCGCACCGACACCATGCGCTCGGACACCTCTTTGTCGCCCATCACCACCATGTAGGGTATCTTCTGCTGCTGGGCCTTCGCTATCTTCACCTTCATCGGCTCGTTCTGATCGCACAGCTCCGCGCGCCCGCCGGCCGCGGTTATCTCGCCAACGAATTCAGCAGCCGCCTCGCGGTGCCTGTCGGCGATGGGGATCACCGCCACCTGCACCGGCGCCAGCCACAGCGGCAGCGCACCGGCGTAGTGCTCGATCAGTATCCCCAAGAAGCGCTCGATGGAGCCGAAGATGGCCCGATGCAGCATCCAGGGGCGCTGCTCGGTGTTGTCGGCAGCGCGATAGGTCAGGTCGAACCGCTCAGGGAAGTTGAAGTCGATCTGCACCGTGGAGCACTGCCAGGTGCGCCCGATGGCATCCTTCACCTTGATGTCGATCTTCGGCCCGTAGAACGCGCCGTCGCCTTCGTTGATGTCGTAGACGAGCCCCTTGATCTCGCACGCCTGGCGCAGCGACTCGGTCGCGTGCTCCCACATATCGTCCGATCCGATGGATTTCTCGGGCCGCGTGGATATCTCGGCCTCGTATTCGAAGCCGAATGTCGTCATGATATGCTCCACCAGATCGAGGATGGCGCACACCTCGTCGACCACCTGATCGCGGGTGCAGAAGATATGCGCATCGTCTTGCGTGAACCCGCGCGCGCGCAGAAGCCCATGCACCACGCCCGACATCTCGTGGCGGTACACCGTGCCGAACTCGAAATAGCGCAGCGGCAGGTCGCGATAGGAATGCAGCTCGCTCTTGTACAGCATCACATGCCCGGGGCAGTTCATCGGCTTCACGCCGTACTCGGACAGGCGCGGCTCCTCGTCGGTGCCCTCGTTGATGTCGAAGAAGTACATGTTCTCGCGGTAGAAGTCATAATGCCCGCTCATCTTCCACACATCGGCGTTGTAGATATGCGGGGTGATGACCTCCTCGTAACCGCGCTCGTACAGGTCGCGGCGCAGCCACTCCTGCATGGTGCGGATGACACGCGCGCCCTTGGGCAGGTACAGCGGCAGGCCAACGCCCGCGAGCGCATCCATCGTGTAGATGCCGAGCTCGCGCCCGAGCTTGCGGTGGTCGCGCTTCTCTGCCTCCTCGAGGTTGTGCAGATGCTCCTCGAGGTCCTTCTTCTTGAAGAAGGCCGTGCCGTAGATGCGCGTCAGCATCTCGTTGTCGGCATCGCCCTTCCAGTAAGCGCCTGCGGTCTTCATCAGCTTGAAGGCGCCGATCTTGGCTGCGGAGGGCACATGCGGGCCGCTGCACAGGTCGGCGAAGCTGCCGTGGCGGTACACCGTTATCTCGGCGTCAGCCGGCAGATCGCCGATATGCTCGAGCTTCAAGCGCTGGTCGGCGAAGATGGCCTCGGCCTCCTCGCGGCTGACCGGCTCGCGCACGAACGGCTCGTCGCGCTTGACGATCTCGGCCATCTTCTGCTCGATAGCCTCGAAATCGTCGGTGGATATCGGGCGCGGCAGCGCGAAATCGTAGAAGAAGCCGTCCTCGGTGTGCGGGCCGAAGCCGATCTGTGCACCGGGATAGAGCTCTTGCACCGCCTCGGCCATCACATGCGCGGCCGAATGGCGCATGATGCCCAGCGCCTCGGGCGAGCGCTCGGTCACTATCTCCACCGGGGCCCCGTCGGGCACGGCGCGGCTCAGGTCTACCAGCGCGCCGTCTATCTTGCCGGCCAGCGCCGCGCGCGCCAGGCCCTCTCCGATGGATGCCGCAACGTCGGCTACCGTGGCCCCCTCTGCCAATTCCTTGGCGGAGCCGTCAGGCAGGTTGATGATCATGATGTGCTCCTGATCTGAAGATGGAGGTTCTAAGACTTATCGCTCGAGGAATGGGAGCGCGACGACGAGCTGCTACGACGGCGGCGCGACGGGCGCGACGACGAGGACGAACCCGACTGAGCGCGCCCGCCGCCGACCGGCGTCGCGCAATACGGGCAGATGGTCCACGCCGGGTCGAGCGCATGGTTGCAATGCGTGCAGAGGTTCTTCAGCTGCGTGTGGCAATTCGGGCAGATGACGTATTCCGCCTCCACCGGATAGCCGCACGTGGCGCATTCGCCGTACTTCTGGAGCTGCCGCTGCTTCAGGGCCACCTCCAGCTCCTGCTCGTCCTTGTCGATCTGGAGCATGGGCGGGCGCATCAGGCAATACGCGATGATGCCCACGATGGGCACGAGCGCCACGATGCCCCAGATATACCAGGTAGCGCCGCGCATGTACGCATCGCGCACCACCCAGACGATGGATAGAACATAGAGCACCACCAGAAGAACCACGACGATGGTGAATGCCGCCTGCATCTGAGGCGACCAAAGCTGCGCAAATAGCTCGCTCATGCCACACCCTTTCGCACTGTGCAGCACATCGGCCGCGCAGCATCGAACCCTTGGAACGCGTTAGAGATTATAGCAAACCTGCTGGGGCGCCATGCCGCCTCAGCCCATATCCCCCAACTGCGCGTCCAGCTTCGCGATGACCTCTTCCAATTCCTCCAAGCGCCCGCGGTCCTTCGCCACGATCTCGGGCGCCGCCTTGCTCAAGAAGCCCTCGTTCGAGAGCTTTTTCTGGAGCTTCGCCGCATCGGTGCGCGCCCGGTCGAGCTCCTTGCTCACCCGCGCACGCTCGGCGTCGAAGTCGACGTGACCGGCGAGCACGGTGTACACCTCCAGGTCGCTGGACAGGTACGCGCTCGACTGGGCCGGCTTGGCCGCATCCGGCGATATGATCAGCTCTTCGGTGCGCCCGAGCGATTCGATCAGACCGCGTTGGCCCTCGATCAGCGCGCAATCCTCCGCCGATGCCCGCACCTGCACCGTGAGCTCCGTCTTGGGCGACAGCCCGTAGCGAGCGCGCGCCGAGCGCACGGCGCCCACGATGTCGCACACCATCTGCACGGCGCGCTCCGCATCCGCGTCGGCATGCTCCCGCAGCGCCGCCGCATCCGGCCACTCGGCGATGATGAGCATGGGAGCCGACCCCTCCGCGTGCGGCATATCCCGGTATATCTCCTCGGTTATGAAGGGCATCACCGGGTGCAGCAGCCTGATTGCCTGCTCCAGCACGAACACCAGGTTGCGCTGGCATGCCAGCTTGTCGGCCGCGTCGGCATCCTCCGCCAAGCGGCTCTTCGAGAACTCGATGTACCAATCGCAGAACTCGTTCCAGAAGAAGCCGTACAGCTCGCGCGTCATCTCGCCGAACTCGAACGCCTCATAGGCCGCATCCACCGCCTCGGCGAGGTGCGCCAAACGCGAGAGCACCCAGGCGTCAGCCGCGCTCACCGGCTCGGGAGCGCCAGGTGTGAAGCCGTCGAGGTGCATCAGCACGAAGCGCGCTGCGTTGCGCACCTTGTTGGCGAAGTTGCGCGCCGCTTCGATCTTCTGCCGATCGAAGCGCATAGCCTGCGCGCCCGTCACCTGCGTGAGCAGCCCGAAGCGCATGCCGTCGGCCCCGAAATCGGCCATCAGCTCCACCGGGTCGACGCCGTTGCCGCGCGATTTGCTCATCGGCTTGCCGTCGGCGCCCATCACCGTGGGATGTATGATCACATGCTCGAAGGGTATCTGGCCGGTGCAGTACTCCGACGCCATCACCATGCGCGCCACCCACAGCCCCATGATGTCGCGCGCCGTGGAGAGCACCTGCGTGGGATAGTACCGCTTAAGCTCGGGCGCCTCGCGGCCCGCATCGCCCCACCCCTGCGTGGCGAAGGGCCAGAGCTGCGAGGAGAACCAGGTATCGAGCACGTCCTCGTCCTGCCGCACAGCGCCGCCGCAGCACGGGCACGCCTCCACATCATCCACGCTCGCACCCTGCCAGCCGCAGGCATCGCAGTAGAACATGGGGATCCGATGCCCCCACCACAGCTGGCGCGAGATGCACCAATCCTTCAAGTTCGCCAGCCAGTCGAGGTACACCTGCGACCAGCGAGCCGGATGGAACCGTATGGCGCCGCTCTCCACCGCGCGCGCCGCGGGCTCCTTCAAACGGTCGACTGCCACGAACCACTGCTCCGACAGCCACGGCTCGAGCTTGTTGTGGCAGCGATAGCAGTGCATGACGGCATGGTCGTGCTCTTCCACATGGTCGAGCAACCCCAGCCGCTCGAACTCCTCCACCACCGCCGTGCGCGCCTCGTCGCGGCTCATGCCGCTGAAGCGCCCGTAGCCCTCCACCACATGCGCCGTCTCGTCGAAGATGTTGATGCGCTCGAGGCCCGCGCGCTCGCCCATCGCGAAGTCGTTGGGGTCGTGCGCCGGCGTGGCCTTCACCGCACCCGTGCCGAAGCTGCTATCCACGTAGAAATCGGCGAAGATGGGTATCTTGCGCCCCACGATGGGAAGGTCGATCGTCTTGCCCACGAGGCCCTTGTAGCGCTCGTCTTTCGGGTTCACGGCAACGCCCGTGTCGCCGAGCATCGTCTCCGGGCGCGTGGTGGCCACCACCAGGTGATCTATGCCATCCACCGGCTCAGACAGCGGATAGCGCAGATACCAGAGCGAGCCGTGCTCGTCCTCGTACTCGGCCTCGTCGTCAGCTATCGCCGTGGTGCAGCTGGGGCACCAGTTCACGATGCGCTTGCCGCGGTAGATGATGCCGTCCTCGTACCAGTCGACGAACAGGCGGCGCACCGCGCGGCTGAACTCCGGGCTCATGGTGAATTGCTCGTGGGCGTAATCGCAGCTGCACCCCATCGAGGCGATCTGGTTCACGATGGTGGTGCCGTATTCGCGCCGCCACTCCTGGCACGCCTCGATGAACGCCTCGCGGCCTATCTCGCGGCGGTTGATGCCCTGCTCGGCCAGGTGCTTGTCGACCTTCGTCTGGGTGGCGATGCCCGCATGGTCGGTACCCAGTATCCAGCGGGTCTGCCGACCCTGCATGCGCGCGCGGCGTATGCAGGCATCCTGGATGGTATCGTTCAGAGCGTGGCCCATGTGCAGCACGCCCGTCACGTTCGGGGGCGGTATCACGATCGTGTAGCTCGTATCGGCGAGCTCCCCGAACCCGGGCGTGCGCAGGAAATACCCGCCATCGCGCCATGCCTCGAAAATCGGGCGTTCGCGCTCGGCGAACTCCTCTCCCAGTGAACGTCCGGCCTCCGCCATGCTCCTCGCTCCTATTCGGGGTCCTTCGCTGCCTCAGCGTCCTCTATCTGCTCTATCTCGGGGTACGTCTCGCCGGTTATGTCGGTCGGGCGCACCTCCACCCGCGTGCGGGCGCCCATCTCGGGCAGGTCGTACATCACGTCGGTGAGCACGCGCTCGCATATGCTGCGCAGGCCGCGCGCGCCGGTGCCATGGTCCACCGCCTCTTTCGCGATGGCCCGCAGCGCCTCGGGCTCTATGGCCAGCTCCGAGTCCTCGTAAGCGAACATGCGCCCGTACTGCTTCACCAGCGCGTTCTTCGGCTCGGTGAGCACGCGCACCAGGTCGTCCTCGGTCAGCTCGTCGAGCGACGTTATGACCGGGATGCGGCCCACGAACTCGGGTATCATGCCGTACTTGTTCAGGTCCTCCGGCAGCACCTGCGCCAGCAGCTCGGCCTCGGCCTGCTTCTTCGACTGCGGAGCCTCGGACGCGAAGCCCAGCCCGCTCTTCCCCACGCGCTGCCCCACGATGTCGGCGAGCCCCACGAACGCGCCGCCCAAGATGAACAGGATGTTGTCGGTGTTGATGGGGATCAGCTCCTGCTGCGGGTGCTTGCGGCCGCCCTGGGGCGGAACGCTGGCATCGCAGCCCTCCATGATCTTCAGCAGCGCCTGCTGCACGCCCTCGCCCGACACATCGCGCGTGATGGACAGGTTCTCGGCCTTGCGCGCTATCTTGTCGATCTCGTCTATGTAGATGATGCCGATCTCGGCGCGCGGCACGTCGAAATCCGCCGCGGTTATCAGCTTCAGCAAGATGTTCTCGACATCCTCGCCCACATAGCCCGCCTCGGTGAGCGTGGTGGCGTCAGCTATGGCGAAGGGCACCTTCAACGTGCGCGCGAGCGTCTGCGCGAGCAGCGTCTTGCCCGAACCGGTGGGGCCGAGCAGCATGATGTTGCTCTTGGCTATCTCCACATCGTCGCCGTCGTCGTCGAGGTCCATCGTGATGCGCTTGTAATGGTTGTACACCGCGACGGACAGGGCGCGCTTCGCGGCCTCCTGCCCTACCACGTGCTCCGAGAGCCGCGCGTGGATCTCGT
>CAJTXX010000024.1 GCA_910584145.1 uncultured Eggerthellaceae bacterium
CTGTCAGGTGTCCAGTTCAAGATTGCAGATGTCCACTTTAAGATTGCAATCAACCGTTAGTACGAGAAGTTTCTTGCCTCCGCTGTTTGTGAAGAGACTGTGATTTGTCGGGACGAGTTTCGGCTTGCGGGTTGCATTCCGTTTTCAAACGGTGATTAAATGCGAGCTGCCCGGAAGGGCACAGTACATCGGGTAGTAAGGACGCAAAGGTTCGTTCGGGACAATGCGTGTGAGGCCGCAAGGCTGATCCGTAAAAAAGCGAACCGGCAAAAAGGGACGATTACTATGGTTAAGACCAGTGTACCCGCACGGGTATTGTCGGTCGCTTTGTCGGCCGCGCTCTGCTGCACGTTGGTGCCAGCAGAAGGTATCGCGTTCGCGGATGATATCAACGCAACAACCGAGCAGCCTGCTCAGGCTAGCGCCGATGAAGCGGCGGCCGCGCAGGCGAACGATGCTGTCGAAGCGCCCGCAAATGACGCCCCTGCTGCATCGGTGGACCGCGTGAGCGAAGATGTGCAGGTGAGCGCTCCTGAAGCTCCCGCATCTGATGCCGCCGCCGATGAGGCCGCCTCGGAGGGCACCCCTGAGGTTGCCGACGACATCGAGATAACCCGTACCAGCGTGAACCTGGCATCTGATGCCACCACCGTGTTCTCCTACAACGGGCTCGTGTTCGCGGTGAATGAGGACGACCCCGACACCGCCGCTTGCGTCGATTGGACGGGCACCGCTCCGGAAGGCGAGCTCCAGATACCCGCACAGGCTGTTGCTGCAGGGAAGGTTTATCCTGTGGTGCGGATAATGAGCGGGGGGGGGTTCAGCGCTAGACGGGGATAGTTCCGGAAACCCTGAAAAAAATTCAGCCGCTGACGCGGCATCTGCAACGGAAGGCTCTGATCCTGCCGCCGGCAACGGCGATGTTGCGGACGCTTCCGACGATGGCGCAGCTTCTGCCCCGAACCCCTATGCAACCGATCTCTACACCGACGCGGATAAAGCGCCCGGTGTGACCTCCATCTCCATACCGGCTGGTGTCGAGCAGATCGACCCTGCCTTCTTCCAGCTGTTCCCGAATGCTGCTTCGGTGATGGTCGCGGGCGATAACCCGCGCTTCCAATCTTTCAACGGCATGCTGTTCACAGCAGACCTTGCGAACCTCCTCCTCGTTCCCGAGGGTATGGAGGGCGTAGCCGTGCTCCCCGGTTCTTTGGCCACTGTCCCTGCTTATGTGATTTCCCGTTGCAAAAAGCTTTACGGCCTGACTCTTACCTCGGGGAGCACCGGCTCATCTGCCCTCACCGCTCAGGATGGGATCCTCTATACATCAGATAAAACGACCCTCTTGGCCGCCACGGCCGGCATCGGCGCGAGCGTTGCGATCGCACCTGAGTGCACCACCATCGCCGAGGGCGCCTTCTGGGGCAACGACGGCTTGAAGACGATCATCAGCAATGGTGATGTATCTGACATAGCCGTGGGTGCGAAGAACGCGGAAACCAGCACTGACGCTTCTGTGCCAGCATCCGCTTTCAATCCCGAGACCATCGGATCTGCCGCGGTCATAACCGAGAATCGTGCTGCTTGGGAAGCTGCTGGCTTCACTCACTTCGCGGAACCTGCGAAGCCGGGGGATGCTACCACCCTCGCACCTGATGAGAGCGGTTTCGTCTATACCCTCATGGAAGACGGGCACCTCTCCGTGAAATGGGCAGGAAATGCTCCTGCGACAGGCGAGCGCACCATCGTCGAGAGCGCGACCTTGCATGGTGTGAACTACACCGTCACCACTATCGAAGATGGCGCGTTCCGCGACCAGACCGAGCTCACGGGGCTCACGCTGCCCAGCACCATCACCTCCATAGGCGACTCCGCTTTCGCAGGCTGCACCGCGCTGGGAAGCATCCAGATACCGGGCAGCACCGTCTCCATCGGCGCATCCGCCTTCGAGGGCTGCACCAGCCTCGCCGGCATCGCGCTCGGCGGTGGCCTTCGCATGATAGGCGAGCGCGCCTTCGCGGGCACGGCGCTCGAAGAGATCATGCTGCCTACCGCAGTGCAGGAGATAGGCGCACAGGCTTTCGCCGATTGCGCGCAGCTGCGATCGATCATCGCGCTGGGCATGCCGTCCGATGTCGACGCCGCCGCGCTGCAGGGCGCAACCAATGTGAACATCTACGTGCCCAGCGCCGATGTCGCGGCATTCAACCCCGGGGCGCCCGCCGCGGGCAACCACCTGCTGCCCTACGGTGTGACGACTGGCGCCGAGGTGTACACGATGCTCCCCGGTGACACCGCGAATGCGTTCACCGATGGCGGCAGCCTGCAAGCGCCTGAGGGTGTCGAGGTGGCTCTGGCCTACAAGGCATCCACGATCAGCGCCGAGAAAGATGGTCAGCTGCACGCCATGAAGCCTGGCACGAGCTCGGTGACCTACACCCTCTCCTACCGCGACCGCGAGCTCGCGAAGGTCTCCTGCGCCGTGGTGGTGAATAGCGCTCCGAAACCCGCTCAGCCCGAAGCCGCCGAACCCGGCTCTGAGGCCACCCCCGAAGACGACGAGGATGCCGACCCAGAGGGCGAAGGCACACCAGAAGGCGAGCCGTCAATAGACGAGGAAGCCACAGCGGGGGATGCCGCTGCGCCCGAGGAAGGCCCGGAAGACGTTATAGGTGACGAGCCTTCATCTGGCGAGGTAACCGAGCAGCCCGACGCCGAGCAGGACGGCACGGATATCCGCGATGTCATTCTAAGCGAGGATGTTTCACTCGATAGCTCCTCAACTGATGGCATTGAGGATTCGATTTACGATGCCGCCGAGGAAGACGGTATCAATCCTGCAACAACTAAACTCGCTACTCTTCTGGACAAAGCCGCAGCTAATCTTTTCACTGTTGGGCAGGCAAGTGGTAGGGATAATGCTGCAGATGAGGGAATCGGCAACAAAGCGAGGGCTGTTGTGGCATCCCCAGTCGATTTTTTCACCTCAGAGAATCGTTTTAATACGACTTTTCATCCCAATACAGGAACCATATTTGCGTATTGGGCTGACGCTTCATGGTTACGTGCTGATGATGATAACGGTAATGCGACGGAGAATATCTTCAAATTGACGGCAAGTCAAGCTGTATTGATTCCCCATGATAGCTGGGGAAGTGCAGGAATTGGCAAACCTGATGCATCGGATCCTCCGGATACTCTTAAAGGCGCGTACTTTCATACTGGAGGTTATGTGAATGCAGCCAAAAAGAAGGAGCTGAATAAAACCGACACGAACGTATCTCCATCCCATGACAACAAGTTCGCATTTAACATAAAAGCAAGGAAAACGGGGTACGATTTTGATGGCTGGCGAAAAGGCAGCGCCACGGGAACTGTATTCAGCGGTGATACGGAGTTAGCAAAGAATCTCACTTTGTATGCGAGCTGGAAGGCACATGAGTATACATTTACTTTTGATGATAATGGCGGCACGGGTGGTCCTAGCTCTATAAAGCAGGCATATGATGCCACCATAAAATCGATCAGCAAAAAGCCGACTTGGAAGAACAGCGGGAAGTCATTCAATGGATATTGGTACGAATATACCGACGCCAGCGGCAATCCTAAGGCGATACAGTATTACGACAAAGATCTGAAACCGAAGAGCGGTACATATACCGCTGCGTACAGCATAACTCTTAAAGCGCATTGGACCAACAACCAGTTCCAGCTTACTTTTAATGACGATGGCGGTTCAGGTGGTCCGGGCACATCGTTGAAGGCGACTTACGACACTGCGTTGCCAGTGCCGACTACAGGTGGCATACCTTCGAAGGCGAACTATGTTTTTCAAGGGTACTATACAGCGAAAAATGGCGCAGGCACTAAATACTATAAGCCAAGCTCCGATGGTAAAAAGCTCGAGGTTGCTCTTAGTCCGAACAAATATACGAGTACTGCGCCCCTTAATCTCTATGCACATTGGACAGGAGAAGGGACTGCTCTCGTATTCAATGCGAATGGAGGGTATGGGTCGACTCCTTCGACTAGTATGGCGATCTGGGCGGAGTATGGTGCTGTAATGCCAGATATCGGCTCTGTTAAACCATATCGCACTGGTTATACATTTCTTGGCTGGTATGACACGAGTGGCGCTAATGCTTCTGGTGGTCATAGATACTACGACCAGAACAACGCTGCTTGTCAAGAAAAATGGCTCACCTCGCGCCCCGCTACCGGACAGATGACCCTCTATGCCCATTGGGGTTATAAAGCTACGGTATACGAGCCTATCTACACTAGCGGTAATAATCGGGTGACAGCAGTTGAGTATCCGATAGCCCAAGACGGCACCTTCGCTGATAATGTTAACTTCGGAACCAAGGGCTATCCCCTTACTTATTTGGGATTATACGCAGATAATTCCTCCTCTGCGTTCTCTCAAAAATATAATCCGGATGGAGAATGGAGTGATTCTTATTCGAGCCCCTCGGGGAATATGGTTTTATTCCCCCTCTATTCTGGCTCTACGGCGCTGAGTCCGAATGGCGGCGAAGCGGGATCGATGTCGTCTGTTTGCTATATCGTGACAGCGCCTTATCAGAATGGAGCAGCATACAATCGTTATTGGCTTACAGGAGACACTAGGCTCTTATCCTCTAATTCGGGCGGCATGGTCCATGTCAACTACTATCCAATGGCCAGTAATTGGCAGCCCACAAAGGATAATAATAAATTCAAGGGTTTTTACACCGACTCTTCAGTTACCGGTACGCCACTGATCGCGCCGGACTATCAAGCTGGTACTCAGCTGACCTACGGCAGCTTTACACTGCCGACGCTGTACGCCGGGTGGCTGTACGCGCGTTACACGATCGTCTATCGGCCAAATGGGGCAGTAGGAGGTTCTGCGGTACCCACTTCTACCGTTGCTTATGCGGGTACCAATCCTACTATCAGTCAGTGCTTGTATAGGCCGGCCGATGGGACGAGCTTTGTAGAGTGGAATACGAAAGCGGACGGATCTGGAACGCATGTACCTGGCTCTACAACAGGAACAACTGTATATGAAGGAGACCTTTCCACTGCGAACGGAGCATACATTGAGCTGTTTGCTATATGGAGGAATCATACATATTCAATCGTATATCATCCGAACGATGGTCATAGCGATACAGGTCGGCTGATGTATTCTGATGCGGTCTGCAACACGACAGTTACTATCAATAAGAACACCTATATTGCGCCAGATAATTATCATTTCTCTGGCTTCTGGAATACTAAAGCTGACGGGAGCGGCACATCCATCGAAGGAAGCACAGAAAAGAGCACTACCTATAATCGTAATCTAACACATGAAGACGGAGGAGTTGTGCACCTCTATGCTCAATGGGATCCGAACATATACAACATTAGGCTAAGCAATAAACATGCTGATAAAAACGGCACATCGAGTGTATATTTGAAATTCGGCGTGGGTTATTACTCGGATGCTGATTGCAAGAATCCCATAACCAAAATAGATGCCCCCGAGCGTCTCGGGTATTCATTTGGGGGCTACGCCATGTTGTGCAATGGTCAAGGTGTTATCACAGATACTTCTGGAACAAGCTTTGAAGAGAGCACCGGAAGCGGGCCAGGACTCGATCCCACATGGAATGCAATAACATACACCATACGCTTGCACCCGAATTTCGCGGAATCGGCGGATACTGCACAGGACGTTCCCTTCACATTTGATGATCTTGATAAGACGCCGCGTCCGTCGGTGGGTGAGACGCCGTTCGATCGTGACTATTTCGAGTTCAACAAATGGACTGAGTATGCAAACGGTACCGGAACCTCGTATGGTCCGAACTTCATCGTCACCCGTGATCTGGCTGAGAAGATAGCGAAGTCTGGGTCGTCGATCTATGATCTGTATGCCCAGTGGACGCAGGTCGCTTTCAATGTGACGTTCGTGACGAATGGCGGGACGCCTCAGCCTGATTCCCAGATGGTGCGCAACGGCACGAAGGTCACCGAACCGGGGGCTTCTGACCCTGATCTTGAGGTGAAGCGCCCGGGCTACACGCTCGAGGGCTGGTATAAGGACGCGAAGTTCACCGGCAAGCCGTGGGATTTCGCCACCGACCTCATGCCCAATGGAGATTTGACGCTGTATGCCAAGTGGAAGAACAACACCTTCATGGTGACGTTCGACCCGGGCCGCGGCACGGGTGAGGTGCAGCAAAAAGAGTACACCTACGAGGCAGTGGATGAGAATGGCGACCCGGTCTGGCAGAATCTGCTGGGCATCGACAGCGAGCTGGGCTTCTCTCGCACGGGAGGCAGATTCTCGGGTTGGTCGGTCAAGCCAGATCCTGAGCCCGGCGATAAGATTTGGACGAATGGGGCAGACGTGCGTACGGGTCTGTCGTATGGCGAGCCGGTGACGCTCTATGCGCAGTGGGACCCGGTGAGCTATCACGTGCTCTTCATGGCGAACGCGCCTGCCGACAGTGCGGTGGACAACCCGGCTGATATGGGGCTCGTCACGTACGCTTACCGGTTCCCGGAGAATACAAGGCCGAGCGATACGCTCAAGAACAACGAATTCACGTGTTCGGCGTACAGCTTCGACGGGTGGAATACGGCACCTGATGGGTCGGGCATCTCCTTCGCTAATGGAGCTGAAGTGGCAACGGCGCAAGGCTCACCGGGTGACGTGGTGCTGCAAGACCTGGCGATCAGCGGCGGCAGCATGATAGTCGTTCTGTACGCCCAATGGAAGGGCGCCGAGTACACGGTGCACTTCGAGCCGAACGTGCCCGAGGGCGAGGCGGTGGAGGGCGAGATGCCCGACCAGACCCTGAACTGGGGCGTGTCGCAGCCGCTGAATCCGAATGAGTACAGGCGCCCGGGTGGCTGGGTATTCGGCACCTGGAACACCCAGCCTGATGGCAGCGGCACGACGTATGCCGATGGTGCCTCCGTGCGCAACCTGCGCCCCGAGGCCGGGCAGGACCGCCCCACGTTGTATGCGCAATGGCGCATCACCTTCAATGTGGATGTGCCTACGGTAGATCGCATAAACGTGACCATGAACACCGAAGGCGAGTGGATAACCGTAGACAGCACCGATGTGACTATCCGCTCGTACTCGCCGCTGCCGGTGGGCATAAAGGGCATCAGCTGTGAGGGCACCGACGGGTTGAGCGAGCTCCTTCAGGACACCTCGCAGGCCAACCAGCTGGTGCTGAACCTGAACTCACAAGGCACCACGGTACCGCTATCGGCGGGCACCACCTCCACCGATGCCGATTACTACTTCCGGCTGGAGAAGGGCTCGCTCGAAGCGCCGGCCACGCTGCCTATGAACGTAGACCTGGCAACGCGCAACCCCGATATCGGATTGAAGGAGCACCCAGACCCGATAACGGCATTCCGCCTGACGTTCATGTTAGGCGTCGTGCAAGACTAGCGCCCCCTTCCAGGACCAAGCGAACCTGAGCCTGCAACCCCGTAGGCTCAGGTACCCCCATAGCAAATACAGGCGAAGACCCGATCAGATCGAAGGAAAACCGAGGAATGGCAGACAAGAAGAACAACGTACGTATCCAGCCGAGCATGGTGCAGGTGCCGAAAGGGAGCATGGCCTCCGGCGGCGTGCCGCACATGGGAGTGGCCACCGCCGGCATGCCCGGGCAAGGCCCGGCAGGGCAGCGTCCGGGCGCAGACGAGCCCGGCGGCACCAAGCGCACAGCCCTCATAGTGCTCGGCATCGTGGTGGCGGCTATCGCCATATGGGTGTGCGTGTGGCTGTTCGCATGCGGCGGGCCCAACATGTTCGACCCGCACGCCCAGAACGGGCAAGCGCCCTACAAGACGCAAGAGGAGATGCAAGCAGAGCTCGACCGCGAGGTCGAGGAGGGCATGTTCAACATCTCGATCGCCTCATCCATCCAGTTCGACAGCGGGGACGCCGAGGGCACGGCCTACATCGAGAACGTGCCGGGCAACCACTACCTCATGCGCGTGAAGATCACCGAGGATGCCACAGGCGATGTCCTCTATGAATCGGGCGTCCTCAAGCCCAACCAGTTCATCGAGAAGATAGCCCTTGCCAAAGACCTCGATGAGGGCATGTACCCGGCAACGGCGACCTTCACCGCGCTCGACGAGACCACCTACGAGGAGGTGGGCCAAGCCGGCGCGAAAGTGGTGATCAACGTAGCGGGATAGAGACTGGTCAAACGTGCATCGGGAGTGCACTTGACATAAGAGCAAGCAGGAAGATGGCTTGGATAAAGGAGGAAAAGCCATGAAGAAGACGAACAAGATGCTCGGGGCGCTCGCCCTGAGCGCGACGCTGGCGCTGGGTTGCGCAGCACCTGCGTTCGCAGACCCGTATGGCACCGATGTGGATGGCGCTTCGGTGGAGACGAAGAAGCAGGGCGAGTCGGTGGCGACCGATGTGAAGGTGGCCACCATCGTCACCAACATCAACGTCGCAGTGCCGCTGAACGTCACCATCGTGGCCGATGCTGCCAGCAACCAGGTGCTCGCGCCCTCAGCTGGCCTGAAGCACTATGCCGGTGGCGCATATGACGGCTCTGCCACCACGGGATACCGCATCGAGAACTACTCGCCGTTCCCGGTGAAGATCGCCGATATCGCGACGCTCGATACGAGCGCAGGCGGCTGGGCGCTCGTGAGCACCGATGTGCTCGGGCAAGAGGCGGCTGCAGGCTCGATCGGCGACCTGAACCTGACGCTCAAGCCCGCCAATGCCGGCTCCACCATCACCGGCGGCACGATGATCAGCAACGACGAGGGCAACAAGAACCCTGATGCTGAGACGACGGGCATCAACCTGGCTGACGTGAAGGTGGCAGCAGAGGGCGACAAGAGCGGCACCGACCCGAAGTGGACGATCGACCGCAAGGTCTCTGATGACGAGCCTGCCATCATGGGCCTTCTGCTGTCGGGCGCGAACTCCATCCTGAAGAACGTCAACGAGGGCAGCATCCTCATGGGTTCGGCTGACGCCCCGGTAGACTCCGACCCGGTGGCTGCCGATAACGCCTTCAAGATCTTCTACGTGGTGGGCGCCACGAGCCTGGCATCGGCAGGCGCCTAGGCATCCGCGCGAGAGGAAAGGAACGACCACGATGACACGAGCTGCCCGCGGGAGAGACGACGCAAGCATCGCAACGGGTATTGACGCACCGCGCGAGCGGGGGCCCGAGGGCGGCATCGTGCGTTTTGGGATGGGATCGGGCGCCGCAAGGACGGGCGGCGCCCCGTATCCCACAGCTGACATGCCGACTGGTAGCGGGAGAGCAGCTGGCGCTCCGTACCAGTCGGCGCCAAGCGCCGGGCCGGGCGCTGTGGCCGGTGTGCATGCGGCCTACGCGGGGGTGCATGGGGGGCTAGCGGGGGGCGCAGCGGGAGGCGTTGCTGATGCAGCCTCAGCCGCTCCGCCGACCTACGCCGCCTACGCGCAGGCCCGCTATGTGCCGCCTGCCACCTCGCAGCCGGTGCAGCCCGAGAAGAAGGGCAAGCGCCGCGCGGCGTTCTGGATAGGGCTCGTCGTGCTCGTGGCCTGCATAGCGCTCGCCATCTTGCTCGCGCTTTCCATGTGCGATGGCAAGAGCTCACGCCAAGGCAGCTTAGGCCAGCTCGAGGGCAAGAGCGACGCTGAGATGCAAGCCGAGCTTAACCGCGTGGTGGACGAGGGCATGTTCAACATATCCATCGCCAGCAGCGTGGCGTTCGACGGCCCGAGCGCGCCAGGGGAGCTGCGCATAGAGAACGTGCCGGGCAACCACTACCTGATGAAGGTTGACATCGTGCGTGATGACACGGGAGAGAAGATCTACGAGACCGACATGATAGAGCCGAACCATCACATCCAATCAGACACGCTCGATGCGAGCCTTCCAGCAGGCTACTACGACTGCACTGCCATCTTCTACGCCTTCGACATGGAGACAGAAGAGCCGGTGGGGCAAGCCGCGGCGAAGATCGTCATACAGATGGCGGGATAGGCCGCGCATCGCGGTAGCGCCGGAAGCGAACGGCAGCGACGACAGGAACAGCAAGCGAGAGCAAGCGTAAAGGGATACCAAGAGGGAACAGTGATAGCTATGGGAAGCACAGGCAGGAAGATCGATCAGGGGCGCGGCGCAGCTTTCTCGGTGCGCCGGCTGGTGTGCATGCTGTTAGCCGTGTGCCTGGTGGCGGGGCTGAACCCCGCGAGCGCGCTCGCGGCTGGGGGCGCTGGCGGCTATGGCACCGGTGTGGGAGCTACCGCAGGCGCGGGCGCAGGCCAGGGCACCACGGCGTCCACCGACGTGAACGTGGCGGTCAGGAGCTCATTCGCCGTGCGCGTTGACAATACGGAAGCCATCGTGGTGGCAGACGCGAGGAAGCTCGAGTCGGGCGAATACCAGGTGCGCGGCTCGGTGTCGGAAGGGCAGCCTCTGCGCGATGCGGCGGGCTCCTACTACGAGTACAAGTGGGTGCGCGAGGTGTGGGTCGCAGGCGAGGGCGCGGATGGCGGCGCCTGGCAAGACGATGCGGGCTACAATGCTGCGCACAGCGCTTGGCAGCGGGCCGATGTGCCTGCCGATGCTGGCACTGGAGCGGTGCAGGTGCCCGCACTCAACTTGAACGATGTGCGCGATACGCTCGATTTCGCGGGGCAGGCGCGCTACCGCTACTCCCTGGTTGCGAAGGACCGCGTGCTCGAGCGCACGTCTGACAACAGCGTGGAAGTGGTATGCAGCGCGCATTACGCCTTCGCCGAGGTGAGCACGCCGCTAGGCGTCGGTGAGCTGTACGCGCGCGGCTTGCTGCATGTGGGCGACCCGCAGCTGTACATGACTGAGCTGGGCCCAGGCTCGGCGGCGTATCAGCAGTTCCTGCGAACGGCCGAAGGGCGCGCGATCGACAGCGCATTCGATATGACCATAACCGAGCAGCAGGCGGCCAACCACGGCGAGCCGGCGTATCTGCAACCGCTCGATTCCATAGACATACCCGTGTCAGATGCGGTGCCTGCCGGCGCGGCGGTGAGCGTGTACACCGTAGCGGACGGTCGGATCGTGGTCATGACGGACTGCACCACCACTACTGAGTCGGACGGCACGCGCTATGTGCGGGTAAAGAGCGGCGCGTATATCGGCGATGCCGCCGCTGCGCTCGTGTGCGGCGCGTTCGCCGTGGCCTATGCGCCTGCGGCAGATGAGCCTGCCGTGAATGTGACCTCTCAGGTGGCAGGTGAGGGCGGCCTGATCGACATCTTGGGCACGTATGCCTTCGCGCAGGGCACCACGGTGCGCTACACCTTCCTGCCCACGGCAGGCTACTGCCTCGATCGGGTTGAGGTGGTGGAGGGCGATCCTGCCCAGCCCACCAGCACGCGCACCTACTATGCGGGCAGCTCGTATCCGAACTTCGGCGCGAACTGGCTCGATTACACGGTGGCGCCTGCGAACCCGGCGCATCCCGATGACGTGACCATAACGGCGCACTTCGCACCAGCGCATGTGGAAGACCCGGGCGCTGCCTATACCGTGACGGCCAGCGTAGGCTCAGGCGAGGGCGCTGTGCAGATCGTGGGCGGCTCTGGCATACCCGGTGCGCAAGGCGCACAGCTCATCACCGTGAAGGCGGGCAGCGCTGTCACCATCCGGTTCATCCCGGGGCAGACGAGCGTGCTCGACTACGTGGAGGTGACCACCGGCACGGGAGAGGGTGCGATAGTGGAGCGCCCGCAGGTGATGGGAGATGCGCTCACCTTGCCAGCGGTGACCGCCAACATGAGCGTAGTGGCGCATTTCAAGGAAGGCACGCCGGTGGTCTATCCCGATGCGCATATAGGTTACACACCAACGGAGGGCGGCGAATTCGGCGACGGCAGCCCCACGAGCGCACCGTATGGCTCGGCTGTAACGGTGCAGGTGGTGCCCGATGCGGGCTTCCGCACCGAGGCCGTGTGGTTCGTTCTTGCGAGCGACCCGAACGGGCCGAAGTATCCGCTGCGTTACAGCGGCAGCGGCACAAGCTGGATCATCGATCAGGTGGTGGGCGATATCCTAGTGTCGGCCTCGTTCGCGAGCACAGCGATGCAGGTGCGCGTTGAGGCCGAGGCGGGTGGTAGCGTGCGCGCGTCGTATGTGGACGCCGCGGGCAGCGCGGTGGGCGCTCTCGATGTGAGCGCTGGTGCGCCGTCGGGTGGCATCATCGCCGATCTGGCATCAGATTCGGATGTGCAGTTGACCGTGGTGCCCGATGCCGGCAAGCTCGCGCAGGTGAGCGTTGTGGCGAAGGACGGCACGAAGACGGTCGTGCCCATCGTGGGCACAGCGGCGAGCGTGACGAACAGCATGCTGACCGATCCGCAGTTCAGCCATATCGCAGTGGAGTTCCGCGATATGGTGCCCGAGACGCTATCGGTGGGCCTGTCTATGCCCGACCTGGGCGTGAAAGTGCTGCGCACCGACGTGGGAGGCGCGGGTGAGATAGCGCCCGGCACCACGAAGATCGACGATATAGACTCCGAAGATGGCCTCAGCCTGCGCGTTGAACTGCTCGATGGCTATAAGGATCTCGTCGTGGATGTGGTGGATGCCACGGGAGCCGTGATCCATACGGCAACTGTCGGCGCGGACGGTGCGGTGCGCATCGCACCCGAGTTCCTGGGCGCGGCGAACACCGTGCGCATCACGTGCACGCCCGAGGCGCCGGCTCCGCCCGAGCACGACGCTATAGAGGTCATCGCTACCACTGACGGCAACGGCACCATAACCACCGACGATAAGACCAGCTTCGCAGCTGATGAGGAGTTGACCGATATAGCGTACGAGATAGGCGCGCATGAGGGCTATGCGCTCGATCACATCGCGCTGTCGGGCAGCGGCGCTGGCGTTGAGCCGCGCACCTTTGCTGGCACGGCGGCGGGTGATGGGTGGACGTTCACGCTGACGGCTGCTCTTATCGGCGCCGGCTACGACCGCGTGCATGCGGTGTTCAAAGCGGCGCCTCAGCCCGGCGTGCAGTACTGGGTGGAGCCTGTGGTGGTGGATGCTGCTGGCCAGCCGGTGAGCGGCGAGGCGGCGCATGGCACGGTATCGCCGGCCGAGCGCTTCCAAGTAACAGCCGGCGGCATGGCGACCTTCACGTTCGTGCCCGAGGCTGGCTATGTGGCCGAGGTGGCCGTGGACAGCACGGCAGGCCCGTGGACGAAGGCTCCTACCGGTAGCTTCACCGTGGGTATGGGCGGCGGCATAACCGCTGACACCACCGTGTACGTGCGGTTCGTCGAGAACGGCGATACGCCACAGCCGACATATCACACCATTCAAGCGAGCGTGTACAACGACAAGGGCGGCAGCATCTCGCCTGCTGGCACGCTGCCGGTGCCCGATGGCGCAACGCAGGCATTCTCGTTCGCAGCTGACACTGGTTGGCAGTTGCTCTATGTGCTGGTCGATGCTGGCACGCCGAACGAAGCCACCTATCCGGCTGAGTCGCTCGCATCTACGAACGGGCAGTTCATCCTGACGGATATAACCGCCGACCACACCGTGCAAGCCGTGTTCGGCGAAGATGGCGCGGTAGAAGATGTGGTGGTGTGGCAGGTTTCCGGCGGCGAGCATGGCACCGTGTCGCCGGCGGGCAGCGTGCAGGTGCTCGTGTCGGAGGGCGGCCGCGACGTGCAGATAACGCCTGACGAGGGGTACGTGATCGATACGGTGTACATCGACGGCAAGCCTATCGTGCTCGCCACGCACCCCGCGTTCACGGGGACGAGCTTCGGCGGCACGTTCCGCCTGCCGGCAGTGGCTGGGGGCGGCGGCACCTTCCATGTCACGTTCGCCCCGCGTCCGGCTGAGGTCGCGTTGCATGTGAACGTGAACGGCACGGGCGGCAAGGCATCGCCTCCGGGCGACTCGGTCGCTCACCTGGGAGCGCAGCAGACCGTTACGTTCGCACCGGATGCAGGCTTCCGGCTCGAGTACGCGCGGTTCGTCAACGAGAAGGGCGAGGTGCTCGCGAACGGCGATTTCACCCAGGCAGCCATCGCGGGCGGGCTCTCCTACACCTTCACCGTGAAGGGTGAGACGTGGATAGAATGCGCGTTCGTCGAAGACGGGGGCGAGGTGCCGCCAGGCCCAGACGATACGATAACCATAACCGCTGTCAGCGTGGGTGCTGGCAAGATCAACCCCTATGGCGAGCAGACGCTTCGTCCTGGGCAGGAGAACAGCAAGATAACCTTCACGCTCACCCCCGATGCGGGTGCGAAGCTAGTGCAGCTGACCGTGGGCGGGCGCGACGTGACGGCCGAGGTGCGCGATGGTCGCTACACGCTGCTCGCGAAGGATGCGCACGATGGCGACGAGGTGCGTGCGGTGTTCGAGAAGAACCCGGTGGTGCGCGGCAAGATAGAGCTGACCAGCGGCCCCGGCGGCAAGATATCGCCCGCGGGCACGGTAGAGCCTGCGGTGGGCACGACGCTGCCGGTCAGCTTCCTGCCCGAGGCGGGCATGGTGACCGAGTCGGTGCAGTTGACGTACATGAACGCTGATGGCTCCACGTGGACGAAGACCATCAAAGGCTCCATGAACTACTACAACGTAGCGGTGACGGCCGACCTGGTGGGGGTGCATGTGACCTTCAAGGAGGCAGGGCCGAACGTACCCGTTGTGAGAACGGCGACGGTGAAGGCGAGCTTCGCGCCGGGTAGCCAGGATATGGGCGGCATATCGCCTACGGCCGGCACGGTGGTGAGCGTGGTTCAGGGCGGCAGCGCACTGTTCAACTTCCAGCCGAAACCGGGCTATCGCGTGAAGAGCGCGACGCTGAACGGGGGCGCGAACCTGGTGCAGGTGGGCGCGACACATCTGTATGTGCGCTATGCCGAGCTGCTGCGGGTAGGGGCCGACAAGGCCACCGCCGATCTGGAGGTGACATTCGAGAAGATACCAGCCAACCCCGACTACGTGAACATCATCGTCGATGTCAACACGAGCGTGGAAAGCGGCCAGCGCAGCGGCATAGAGGTGGGTGCTGGTGGTACAGTGTCGCCGAAGAATATCCGCGTGCCGTTCGGCAGCAGCGAGGTGTACCAGTTCTACGTGTTCCCTGACGAGGGGTATAAGCTGGCGTCCATAACGGCGTCGGTCGATGGCGGGGCGCCGGTGGACCTCGACTACTCGACCAACAGCCATCAAGGCGCGGTGAACGACGTGTCGGCGATACTGGCCGGTTCGGGTGCGGTGCATGGCCCGGGCGGCGGGGCTGATGGCGGCGATGCGGGTGCGCCTGCGACCGGTGGCGCGCGCTACTATCTGTTCCAGTTGCAGAACATCACCGGCAACGTGAACGTGAAGGTCGATTTCATAACCTATGCCGATGCCGAGGAAGACGATGCTATCAACGGTGGCGGCAAACGCGTGCAGCTGACCGTGGGGTCGAGCGAGGGCGGCTTCATATCGCCTTCGGGCACCATGACCCTGCCCGAGGGGTGCACCTATCCATTCCTGATCGAGCCGGATTCGGCGGCGTGGGAGCCGGTCGCGGTGGTCATCACCTATGCTGATGGCACGAAGAAGATCATCGAAGATGTGGAGCCGGGCCGCATGCCCATCACCATAACGGGCGACATGACGAGCATCTATGTGTCGTTCGAGCAGGTGGGCACTCCGGTGGAGATGATCGACGTGACGGCGTCGAGCACGGGACCGGGCAGCATATCACCCGCCGGCAGCTTCCAGGTGAAGAAGGGCGAGACGCAAGGGTTCACGTTCAAGTTCGACACCAAGTACACCTATATCAAGAGCCTCATCGTCGAGCGCGCCGATGGTTCGCGGCAAGACCTCGCGGCTGACGGATGGATATGGAAGTTCGACACGTCGTACTACGAATACGGGATCGATTCAGCCCTGCGGGTGAGCGTCGAGTTCGCCGAGGGTGACGAAGAGAACCCCATGTGGGAAGAGACGCGCTATGTGAAGGTGGTTGCGGGCACCACCACTGAGGGCGCGGCCGGCGGCGCCGGCGGCACCATCGAGCCCGCGGGCGAGATGTGGATGGTGGCGGGCACGGGCTCGCAGCTGTTCTGCTTCAAGCCGAAGCGCGGTTACGTGGTCGATTCTGTGAGCATCGTGGAGGGTTCGGGCGCCGACGCGAAGGTGCGCATGTTGAGCGCCGAGGAGATAGCGAACCGCGAGGTGCTGCTGAACGGGATCGATGCCGATACCACCATCATGGCGAACTTCGTCGCGGCGTTCTATTACGTGGATATCACCTCTACCGACGGCGGCAAGTTCAATGTCGAGGGCACGGGTATCGGGGTGCGGCAGGGCCAGCGGCTGGGGCTGTATGCCCAGGCCGAGAGCGCGCACGAGCTAGCGAGCATCTCTACCGGCGGCCTTGTCGTGCACGACAAGGAGGCGGTGGATGACGAGGGGCAGATCGACCGCGTCGAGTCGCTCGGCGGGAGCGCCGGGGCGACGGGCGAGCTGCATACGTTCGCGGTGGCTGGTTCAGGCAGCGTGCACGGCGTGTTCAGGGCGGCGATGTCGGGGCCTGACGACCCGAACAAACCCGGCACACCAGCGGAGAAATGCACGGTGAAGGTGTCTTCGTCGGGGCACGGCGAGGTGAACCCGGCAGGCACCATGAGCATCGCCAAGGGCAGCACGCTGACGTTGGAGCTGAAGCCTGCGCTCGGTTATTTCCCGGCGTCGGTCACTTTGAAGAACGCCCAGGGTCAGACCGATATCGCGAACGCTGCGCGCACCTTCACCATGAAGGTGCAGGAAGATTGCGAGCTGGTGGCGAACTTCTCAGCGGTGGCGGCGCCGGGCACATCGAACCCGGTGAACCGAGCGGTGCATACGTTGCAGAGCCTCGCGCAGACCGGCGACAACGCCATGGTGGGCATGCTGGCGCTGGCAGCGCTCGCCTGCGCTGGAGCAGGCCTGATGCTGGTGACCCGCCGCCGCAAACAGGACGAGGAGTAGGTCATTCGGTAACCCCAGAAGGCCGGGGTGGCTGCCGGCCACCCTTGGCCATACCTGCGCAGATGTGGCCCCTTCCGAAAGAGCAGGAGAGGAGAGAGAAGAGGAGGATGAAAGAAACGACGAGAAGGCGCCTGCGTGCGGTATCCGCAGCCGTATGCGCCCTATCGCTCGCCGCGAGCATGGCGTTGCCGCTGGTAGCAGTGGCCCAGAGCGCCGACCCAGAAGAGGCCGCACAGCTACCCATGAGCGACGTGCCAGCCGCCACGGCAGGGGATGCAACTGTGAGCGCCGAACAGCAACCAGCTGAGGAAGCGATCACCACAGAGAGCGAAGGTGCTGGATTCGTGGAAAACGATCCATGGGCGTTCGATGCCAGCACCGCAGATGATGATTGCCTGATCGCATCCGCCCACGCTGATGAATCGGTTGACCCTGATGCTTCTGATGATGTCCCATCGGTTGTTACGCCTGGGGAGAGCTCCTAGCAGATTGACGAGCCGTCCGATTCGCGTGATATCTCCGAGGTCCGTATCAGCCTGCTTGTTGATACCCCTGCTGGTTGCACGAGCTCTTCTCCGCCTTCGGCTCATGTTTATTTCCCGAGTGGTTTGAGTTTCGAGGAGGCAAAGCAGCAGGGAGTTCTTTCTTCTAGCGGCGAAAATCTTTTCTACTGTTTAGGGACGGATAAGGTGCTTGCTATCGGAGATCCATATCCGGCGTTTCCTGAGTTCACTTTTCAAGGTTGGATCGATTTGGGCACGGGCAATCGGGTGACCGCCAGCACTCCGCTCGATGCGCTCCCTGATGATGCATCCAGGGTTTTGGCGACAAGTTGGAAGAAAAACGGCTCAAATGTCTCTTTCTATGATTCCTATGCAAGTCGATTGTATGCCAATCTCTATACGAAGAATGCTATCGAGGGAACATTGACAGGGAGCGAAGTGCCCGCTGGTGCCTCATTAATGGCTGCTATTGGTTACACGCTCAAAGAGAGGGATGCGCTCTATAAAGAATTTGGGGCAGAAGGCGCCGGTGTGAAGAGGGAAGCTTTCTGCGTAAACGATGTACGCCTTTTCGCGAACGGCAAGCAGGTTCACGATGGCTTCGGGTCGATGAAGATCGATTTCGAATCTTCGGAGTTCACGGATGATGTTACGGTGCGAATTTGGCATAAGCATCAAGATGGCAGTGTTACACACCAAGATATGACACCGAAGAATAAGATCGTCTCTATCACTGTGACGGACCTCTCGATATTCGGCGTAGGGGTCTTGGGTAAGAAAACCGACACCCCGCCGACTGACGACAAGCCGCAGCAGCCTGGAGCGACGCAGCCGCCTGTGGAAGACCAGAAGCCCGGCGGAGGCACGGACGACAAGAAAGACGAAGGCGGCAAGAAGGACGACGGCACCCAGAAAGGCATCAACGACAAGCAGGACAAGAAGGGCGCTGACAAGGGTCTCGCCAAGACCGGCGACGATATCCGCTACGCGCTCGGCGGCACGATGGCGCTGCTGACCTGCGCGCTCTTCTCCGGCGGCATCGCCCTGCTGATGGGTAATCGCAAGAAGCCGATCCACCGCCGCTGCTAACGAAGAGCCGTCCGACTGCGGCTGTCAGCTGCGGCCACGGGGTGCTGTGCGCCAACAGGTTGCTTACGCCGACGATGCGAGATAGGGGCGGCGGCCCCCGCAGGCCCCGAGCCCGACTGAAGGGATGCATCGGTCAACTGGCGCGCTGAAGGCGGATGCACTGCCCGTAGGCGCCGACCCCGGCCGAGGTGGCGCATCGACGGCTATGCCGCGCAGACACACAGCCCTTCGACTGCCTGCGCATATGCCCGATCGACCAAGGACGCATCGATGTCTATGCCGCGCAGGCGCGCAGCCCCCTCACCGCAAGGAGCCGCAATGCGAGTTGCGGCTCCTTCTCTTCCCCCCGTTGGCCTCTCTCCAGCAAGCGGCTTTTCGCTAAAAGCAAAGATGCATTTGATGGAGCACCTACAACGCGGCCGATCAGCTTGGCGAAGTAAAAAATGCGCGATGTGCGACAAAATAAGCTTGGTTTGGAGCGAAATACCCTGAAAACGTCCTTTTGCGTGGGAGATTTGTCACACTTCGGCCATTTTTTACTAGGATTTGTCACACATCTCGATGTTTTTGTTTTCCGGCGAAAACCCACCGTGCGCTGAAGGCATTGAGGGCGCAGGCGCCGAAGGGATGCTCCGATACCGAAGGAAGGTACCGAAGAGATGCCCCAAATGGCATCTCTTCAGCGGATGGTCCACTGAGTGAAGCCGACCAGCAAAGGTCCTCATCCGGAACGTCTCAAGCGCATAGCTGCGCCCTTTTGCTTCCTGTTCCTTTTCGAGCAAGCGGTATTATCAACTGAGCAGAGGATGCCGATACGGGGATCCTATCTGTGATGAGCGACCAAGGAATCGAGCATCAGCCGAGTTGCAGCAAACTTTCGTTGCTGAGAAGAATGATCAACCTTAGATGCTTTACCTCATTGCGGTCGGCTGCGAGAGGGGCTATTGATGTCGCGTAGCGCGGGAACGCGCGACGGGAAACACTGCTCTCCTGGTGCGCCCGTATTTTCCTGTTTCGGTCATCATTTTCGGCAGCTCCGTGTCACAAATGAGGGGTTTTCCGGGTTCCACTCTCGTCGCCCACGAGTTCATGGGACTCTTCGCCCCGTGTCCTCCACAATCGGAATGCCCCGAGGGGTCTGTTCTCGCGATCCGAGCGCGCCAGAACCCGGAAAACCCCTCATTTGTGACACGGAGCTGCCGAAAAAGATGACCGAGCCTGGGGGGCAACGCCCGGAAGGGAGCGAGCCTGCCTGCTTCAAGGTCGGAGTGATCTCCTGGGTGCCAAGAATGCGATTGCGATCGGGGCCTTCCGGATGGTCGGCCTCCTCATCGGATAGGCTCTGTGCGGCCATTCCTTGCCTTTCCGGGAGCTTCGCATCCCTTCATTCTGTGTGCGGAGAACGGGGTCCATTCCACGGCTCGGTGGATGCGCCCTACGGCAACGGCAGCACGCAGGTTTCCGTTGCGCGCACGGTGGCCGAAGGCGACGATGCCACATTCGCGCTGCATCCGCAGGCCGGCTACGCGGTCTACACGGTGATGGACGGCACCGTGGAGCTGGGCGGTCTGCTGGCGAGCAGTGCGAGCGGCCTGATACTGCGCCTGCCGGATGTGCACCGCGACCATCAGATATGGGTGACGTTCCGCAAGATGGAGGAGAAGCCGCCGGTCATCCCCGCTGACAAGTATGTGACCGTTGACGTGGAGGCGTCGGTGGAGCCAGGGTCGGCGTTCACCGAGCTTCCCACGATAACGCCGCCGTCGGCTATCCTGCCGAAGGGCGGCTCGTATGACAGCTTCGCCATCATCCCCGCGAGCTCGAAGAGCGTGCTCTCGCGCGTGCTGGTGAAGGGGGCGAGCGAGCTGGCGTGGCGTGATGCTACGGCGCAGGCGGTGTGGGTCGAGTGGCCGCAGAAGCCTGCGGGTGCCACGTCGAGCGGGTATTATGCGTTCGCGGTGCGCAACGTGGGTGAGGACACGTTCGTGCGCGCGATCTTCCGCGACGCGCGGCCCGACGACCCGGTGCGTGAGCCCACGCCGACGCGCAATGTGCGCATCAACGTCACCGGCGAGGGCGGCACGGTGTCGCCGAACACGGTGGGTAAACCGCCGCTGCGCGTGCCGGTGGGCAAGTCGGTACAGGTGACGATCATCCGCGCCGATGGGGCGTATGTGTCGGGCGTGGTGTCGTCGAATCAGGGCCAACGGGCCGAGGCGGGTGCGACGGTCGATCTTACGGGCGCTTCCAAGGACACTACTGGCGTTACGGGCATCGCTGACAAGGACGTGCTCGACGGTAACGATACGTTCGAGATCCCTGATTCGACCGATGACGAGGAGTGGACGTTCGACTTCTCGTTCGGCGATGGCAGCGGCGATGGCGACAAGCCTGGGCCCGGCCCTGGGCCTGACGACCCGGACAAGCCGACCGGGCCCAGCACCCCTGCGGTGACGTTCACTGTTACGCCGGTGGCTGTGCCCGGGGCTGATGGGAAGGCGCACGGCAGCATATCGCCCGGCTCGCCGGTGAGCGTGCCGCGCGGCGAGTCGTATAGCTTCTCGTTCAAATGCGATAACGGGTATCGGGTCGAGGCGGTCACCGCTAACGGGAAGCGCCTGGTAGAGGGCCATGTTGACAGCTACTTGCTGCGCGATATCCAGGAGGATACCGAGCTGCGCGTCACGTTCACCACGCGTACGGAAGAGGATTCCATCGCGCCCATCAAGCGGCCGATACATCGCTTGCAGTCGCTGGCCCAGACGGGTGACGCGACGTTGCCGCTGGCTCTTGTGCTGGCAGCGTTCGCCTGCGGCGCGCTGGGTGTGCTGTTCATGATAGGCCGTCGCCCGAAGCGCGAGGCTGACGAGCAATAGTTGGCTGGCGAACCCGGAAGCGAGCGCAGCTCCTGCGAGATTTCAGCCGATTCAGCTGGTGAAGTAAAAAAGCCGCGATGTGTGACAAAATGGGGCCGGTTTCGGGCGAAAAAGCTTGGACCCGGCTCTTCATATGGCGAATATGTCACATATCGGCTTATTCTTACTAGATTTTGTCACACATCGCGGCTTTTTTACTTTGTTGTCGGAAGATGCATCGCCGTTCCGCAGGAGCGCGATTCATGGCATATGCGCAGCTGTGCTCAGTAGACCTGCTCGCCGCCCACGTAGGTGGCTTGCACCTCGATGGCTGGGATGTCCTCTGGGTCGCAGGTGAGGGGGTTGCGCGCGAGCACGGTCAGGTCGGCTAGCTTGCCGGGGGCGAGGGTGCCCAGCTCGTGTATGCGGCCGGCGGCTGCGGCGCTGCCGAGGGTGTAGGCGCGCAGAGCCTCGGCTGCGGTTATGCGCTCGGCGGGCAGCCATCCGCCTTCCGGCTGGCGCGTGTCGGCATCTTTGCGCGTAACGGCGGTGTAGACAGCTGCCAGCGGGTCGATGCCCGTGACGGGCGAATCGGTGCCGAACGCCAGCGTCGCGCCCGCGTCGAGCAGCGAGCGGAACGGCCACATGTACGGCACGCGCGCCTCGCCCAGATCGCGCTCAGGCCCACCCGGGTCGAGCGTGATATGCCGCGGCTGCACCGAAGCCACCACGCCGAGCCGCGCCAGCCGCGCGATATCCCCCGGCTGGAAGTTCTCCAAGTGCTCCATCCCTCTGGCACCTCCGGGCCCGGAACCGTGCAGCCGTTCGCCCGCATTCTTCTGTGCGTGCTCGAAGATATCGAGTGCTTGGTGGATGGCTTCGTCGCCGATGGCGTGGATGCGCACGCGCTTGCCGGCGGTTGCGGCTTCGCGCACCATCTTCGTCATGTCGGCGGGCTCGACAGTGGGGCGTCCGCGGTCGCCGTCGAAGCGCGCGTTCGCGTAGGGCTCGCGCAGCCAGGCGGTGTGCTGGCTAGATACGCCGTCGAAGAATTGCTTGAACCCGCAGGCTCGCAGCATCGGGCTGTGCAGTCGCGCTTCCAGCTCTGCGAGGCGGCTGGTTCCCGGCAGCAGGGTGGGGAACAGGTGCGTGCGCACGGTCAGCTGGCCGGCGGCGTCCAAGCGCTCGAACAGGTCGTCGCGCACGAAGTCGAGCCCGGGTGTGGCGGCGAGCGCTGTGTCGCACACGGCCGTGACGCCGTGCGCGTTCAGGTCTGCCATAAAGCTGCGATAGGCGTCTAGCAGCTCATCTTCGCTGAATGTGCCCATGATGCGCGGCATCAGCTCCATTGCAGCCGTTTCGCGTACGATGCCCGTCAGCTCGCCATGCTCGTCGCGCTCGTATGCGCCGCCGGCAGGCGGCTGGGAGCTCGGTCCCAATCCCAATTCGGCCAGCGCGCAAGAGTTCAGCCACAGCGTGTGCGCGTCGCCCGAGTACATGGCCACGGGCCGGTCGGGGTACGCCTCGTCAAGCGATGCCTTCGATGGCATGCACGCCGGCTGCCACAGGTATTCGCGCCAACCCTGCGCCAGCAGCCACCCGCCCGCCGGGCGCCGCGTCGCCAGGGGCGCCAACCGCGCCACGCAGTCCTGCTCGCTTGCGCCCACGAACCGCTCAGCCAAGGGCGACGCATACAGTGCCGAGTGGAAGAAGTGCAGGTGCGCATCGTGGAACCCGGGCATGATGAAGGCACCCCCAAGGTCGCGCACCTCTGCATCGGCACGCAGTGGGAAGGCCGATGTGCCGGCATCTTTGGGCGCGCACACCCAGCAGATGCGGTCGCCAGCGATGCCTATAGCTGCCGGGCGCGCTCCGTCACCCTCGCCGGTGAACACATTCCGCGAGGCGAGCACCAATTCCGCCGCTGCCTGCGCCATCCGCTGCATCTTCCCTGTGCTGCGCGCTCTCTGCGGCGAGCGCTAGCGCAGCGCCTCGCTCACAGCTTGGAACAGGGCTTCCTCGCTTGCGGTGGTGTCGTTCCAGCCGCACGTCTGCGGGTCGAGCAGCGGCTCGTAGCCGGCGCCTTGCAGCACCGTGTCGATCTCCTTCGTGCCCGTAGCCGCCCAGCCGAACGACCCGAACGCGAGCCCGCGGCGCCCCTTCGGCGCCAGCCCTTTCAGGTACGTCAGGAATTGTCCCATCGGCGGCAGCACCGTGCCGTTGTGCGTGGACGACCCCACGGCCACGTAGCGCGCGTCCATCACCTCGGTCATGATGTCCGAGATATCGCTCACATCCAGGTCATACGCCCGCACGCTGATGCCCGCGGCCATGAAAGCCTCGGTTATGGCCGCCGCCATGCGCGCGGTCGCACCGTACATGGTGGCGTACACCACCACCGCCGAATCGGTCGGCTCTAGCGCGCACCACTGCTCGTACGCGTCAAGGATGCGCCCCACGCCCTCGCCGCGCCAGATCAGCCCATGCGCCGGCGCGATCACCTCGATATCCAGCCCGCGCACCGCCGCCACCGCCTTCGCCGTCTGCTTCGCGTAGGGCATGATGATGTTCGCGAAATACTTCTTGGCGCACGCGAACAGCACGCTCTGATCGACCTCGTCGCAGAAGCGCTGCGAGGTGGCGAAGAACTGCCCGAACGCGTCGTTCGAGAACAGCATGCGGTCGGTGGCGCTGTAAGTGACCATGTTGTCGGGCCAATGCACCATCGGCGTATGGATGAAGCTGAGCGTGCGCGTGCCGATGGTGAGCGTGTCGCCGCTCTTCACCGGGATGAATTCGCGTTCGTCGCCCACGTAGGTCTGCAAGATGGCGTGCCCCTTCGGGCTGCTGGTCACCACCTTCGCGTGCGGCGCTGCGGCCAGCATGCGCGCGAGACCGCCTGCGTGGTCCTTCTCACTGTGGTTCGATACGATGTAGTCGATGCGCGCCGGGTCGACGATGCTGGCTATGCGTTGCAGCAGCTCGTCTTCGAATCCGGGCATGCAGGTGTCGATCAGCGTGATGTGCTCGTCCATGATGAGGTAGGCGTTGGTGGTGGAGCCCAGCGGCATGCTGAACCCGTGGATGTAACGCTCGTTCCACTCGATGGTGCCGACCCAGTAGATGTCTGGCTGTATCTCGTATGCTCTGAACATGTCGCGCTCCTTCCCGCTGCGCGCCGGTGGCCCGGCGGTCTGGCGGTCGATTTTTGCGCTCTATTGTATAGATTTCACCGGCCTTTGTCGGGTTCGGTGCGATGCTCCGCAGCTTTTCCGGAGCTTATTTGTGGTACGGCTCGCCGCGCGTTATCTTGAAGGCGCGGTAGAGCTGTTCGAGCAGCACCACGCGGGCCAGGTTGTGGGGCAGCGTGATGGGACCGAATGAGAGTTGCATGTTCGCGCGCGCGGCAACGGCGGGCGCTACGCCGTGCGAGCCGCCGATGATGAAGGCGATGCTGCTGGTGCCGCCGAGGGCGAGGTCGTCCAGCTTGGCGGCCAACTGCTCGCTCGAGAGCTCGCGTGCACGAATGGCGAGCAGCACGGCGAAGGCGTCGTCGGGTACCGCGCGCAGGATGCCTTCGGCCTCACGCGCCAGCGCCGCGTCGGCGCCTTGCTGAGATGGGTCGACGTCGGGCACCTCCACTACCTGCATGCTGGCGTAGGGCCGCAGGCGTTTCAGGTACTCGTCGCATGCTTGCGTCCAGAAGCGTTCTTTCAGCTTCCCCACGGCGACCACGGTTATGCGCAGCATCTAGCGCAGCCTCTGCATCAGGGCAGCGTTCGCGGCCAGCTCCACGGCATCGTTCAGCGGCTCGAGCCTGGGCGTGGCGCTCCCGGTGCGCAGCGCATGGCGGGCGAGCGCGCGCTCGAGCAGCCAGTCGGCCACTTCGGGGTTCTTCGCTAGCAGCGCGCCGTGAAGGTAGGTGCCGAGCACGTTGCCCTGCACGGTGCCGTCGGCATGGTCGGTGTCGTTGTTGCCGTGGCCGGTGCGGCTCACCACGCGGCCGAATGGCTTCACGCCGGCGCCCAGATAGGTGCGGCTGGCGTGGTTCTCGTAGCCCACCACCGGGTGCTCGGCCAGCGGGCTTTCCAGGGCTATGTCATCTATCAGGCGGTCGGTGGCATCGCCGGCACGGTGCGTCTCTATGTTGAGGATGCCCAGCCCCGGTGCCTCGCCGTCGGCTGCGAGCCACGTGTTGCCCAAGATCTGATACCCGCCGCAGATAGCCAAGATAGGCCCGCCGTCTTCTGCGTAGGCCGTCAGCTGGTCGCGCATGCTCATCAGCTGCTCGGCTGCCAGCGCCTGCTCGCGGTCGGGGCCGCCGCCGAGGAATACCAGGTCAGCGTCGGCGAAGTCGATGGTCTGCCCGTGCTCGACGCGCCGCACCTCAGCCGGGATACCGCGCCAGCGCAGCCGCTGCTCCAAGATGCGCACGTTCCCGCCATCCCCATACAGATTCAGCAGGTCGGGGAACATATGCGCGATGACCACCGGCGCAGCCGTGCTCTTGCCCGCCGCTGGGGTCGGGGCCTGGTCGGCCGTTCGGTCGGCGTCCGAAGGCGTCTGCGGGTTCACCTTTGAGAGCGGTTCGGTGGTGCGACTTCCCTCTGCGCTCATAGGCCGCGGAAGGGGGACGGTGGGCTGCGGGATGGTCGCATCGGCTATGGCTGCGGCCAGCGCGGATGGGTCTTGCAGGCGCTCAAGCTCGGCGCGCACGGGAGCGAGCGCCGTGTAGTTCGCGATGGCGTACGCCGCGGCATCGGCGGGGAATCCGCCTGCTGCTCCGGCGGCGAGCACGTCGGCCATGCCGTCGATCAGCTGCGCCTCGATGCCGGCATAGCGCAGGCGCACTTGCAGGTCGTTGCGCCGCACGCCGCCGGCGAACACGCGCGCGTGCGGCAGGTGATGCAGCTCTTCGAAGTCGATATCCCATATCCACGAGATGTCGTTGCCATCCACATTGTTGTCGTTGATGAAGAACGCGATGGCGCATGCGCCGCCTTCACGTTCGGGCGCATCGGCTGGCAGCGGCGCTGCGCTATCGGCAGCGTCAAGCGGGTGGGTGCTGTCGGCTGCTCCGCGCGCAGTGGCGGTGGCCTGCTGCACTACGATGCGCAGGTTCTGGTTGAATCCGGTGGGGTTCTTCGCCAAGTTCAGCAGCACGTCGTGTTGGCCCACGGTGAATCGCTGGAGGCGCCCGTTCTGCGGGTCGAACGCGTCTATCGCTCGCTGTACGTCCTGAGGCTTGACGCCATCGACGCACAGCGCCGCTGCGGCCACCGCCAGCAAGTTGTACACCATATAGCTGCCGAC
>CAJTXX010000025.1 GCA_910584145.1 uncultured Eggerthellaceae bacterium
CCCAGGAGGCCCGCCGCGCACCGCTGCGGGCCTTTTCCATGTCGAGACCGCTCCGGGAGCCGCTGCCGGCGCCGGCGGCCGCTCAGCGGGCGCACCGTGGGCGGAGCCGAAGCGCGCGATGCGCTAGAATGGCAACCCTATGATCATGCAGATAGAGCACATATCGAAGACCTATCCCGGCCGCGAGCTGTTCAGCGACGTGACGTTCAAGCTGGAAGCGGGCGACCGCCTCGCGCTCGTCGGCCCCAACGGAGCGGGCAAGACCACGCTCTTGCGCATCATAACCGGGCAGGAGGATGCCGACGAGGGCCGCGTGGTGCTCGCGCGCGGCGTGCGCGTGGGCTACCTTGAGCAGGAAGCCATCGAGATGGGCGCCGAGCCCGTATTCGACGAGGTGATGTCCGCGCAAGCCGAGGTGATGGATGCCGAGCGGCGCCTGCGCGAGCTGGAAGAGGCGCTGGGCGAGAGCCCCACTGCCGAGCAGCTGGCCGCCGCCGGCCGCGCGCGCGACGCCTTCGAGATGCTGGGCGGCTACCGGCTGGAGGCGAAGGTGCGCGCGGTGCTGTTCGGTCTCGGCTTCGGCGAGGACGACCTGGCGCGCCCGGTGAGCGAGTTCTCGGGCGGCTGGCAGATGCGCGTCGCGCTGGCGAAGCTGCTCACGCGCAACCCCGAGGTGCTGCTGCTGGACGAGCCTACGAACCACCTCGACCTTGAGTCGGTGCGGTGGCTTGAGGGCTTCCTGCGCACCTACGAGGGCACGGTCATCGTGGTCAGCCACGATCGCGCGTTCATGGACAACATGGTGGACCGCGTGGCCGAGGTGGCGAACGGCCATCTGAGCTTGTACAAGGGCAACTATTCCGCCTATATGAAAGCGCGCGAGGAGGCCCTCGAGCGCCTGCGCATAGAGAAGCAGAAGCAGGATGAGGAGATAGCCAAGCTCGAAGCGTTCGTCGAGCGCTTCCGCTACAAGGCGTCGAAGGCCAAGCAGGCCCAAGACCGGCTGCGGAAGCTCGAGCGCATCAAAGAGGAGCGCATCGTGCTGCCCGAGCAGCGCAAGAGCGTGCATTTCAACTTCCAGCAGCCGCCCCGCACCGGCGAAGAGGTCGTGCGCGGCGAGGGGCTGGTGAAGCGCTACGGCGACCATGCCGTCTACGACGGGATCGACTTCAAGCTATGGCGCGGCGACAAGGTGGCGCTCGTGGGCCCGAACGGCGCCGGGAAATCGACGCTGTTGAAGATGGTGGCGGGCGTGGTAGCGCCCGATGCGGGCACGATCGAGTACGGTGTGAACGTGAGCCTCACGTACTACGCGCAGCATCAGCTCGAGGAGCTGTGCGCCGGCAACACCGTGTTCCAAGAGCTCGACCATGCGGCGCCGGGGTGGAACATCTCCCAGGTGCGGTCGCTCTTGGGCGCGTTCCTGTTCCACGGCGATGATGTGGACAAGCGCGTCTCGGTGCTCTCGGGCGGGGAGAAGAGCCGCCTGGCGCTGGCGAAGATGCTCGTGGCGCCGAGCCCGCTGCTGTGCCTGGACGAGCCCACCAACCATCTGGATATATCGAGCGTGGACGTGCTCGAGCAGGCGTTGCAGGCATTCGACGGCACGCTGCTGTTCATCACGCACGACCGTCATCTGATACGCAGCGTGGCGAACCGCATCGTGGAGGTGGCCGACGGGAAGCTGACCGATTACGCCGGCGACTACGACTACTACCTCTATAAGTCGGGCCAGCTCGAGGGAAAGGGTGCGAGCGGCCCATCTATGGTGGACGAGATGTTCCCCCCAGAGGGCGCTCCTGCGGCCGCTGGGGCCGCAAAGGGCGCCTCTGCCGCCAGCGGCTCCCAAAAGGGCAGCGCGCCCAAGACCAAGGAGCAGAAGCGGCTTGAGGCCGAGGCGCGCAACCGCGCCCATGCTGCGACGAAGAGCGTGCGCAAGCGCATCGCCGCGCTCGATGCTCAGCTGGCGGCCGATAACGCCCGTATGGAGGAGCTGCTGGCCCTGATGGCCGACCCGAGCTTCTATATGAAGGAAGAGGGCACTGCTGATGCCATCGCCGAGCATGCGCAGCTGAAGAAGCGCATCGAGCAGGCGGAAGCGGAATGGTTCGACCTGAACGAGCAGCTGGAAGCCGCCCTCGCCGAACAGGAGAGCGGCAAGTAGCCTCCTCTTTCGCGCTGTAAGCGCTCTACCCCGATCATACCCACCACGAGCGGCCCTGCGGGGCCGCTTCTCATATCCCGGCTCCAAAGGAACCCAAAGGGACGAAGCAAATGCCACCTTTTCAGGAGAGCGCTCTTTTATGGTCGCGCGTCCGGGAAAAGGTGCCATTTGCTCCGTCCCTTTGGGTTCTGGCGCCGTCCGATAGAGGGTTATCGGACGGTCATGAGGGTGGATGGGCGGTCAATTGTGGAGGAATGCGGTGCGACCGAATAAGATGCGTTACGACCGAATAGCGTCCGAATACAGGGGAAATAGACTGAATACGACCGAATAGCGTCCGAAAAATGTGTAGAAACGTCCGAATACGTCCAAAAACGTCCGAATGCGTGTTATCTTGTCCTTGCTCATCTGACGGACTTGAACAGCTCATCTCCATCAGAGCACTCAGAGACAAGAGGTACGCACATGCTCGAACAACGTTCACATATGAGCACCGAGGACATGCGGTATCGCTGGCCCGTGCAAGCACCGCCCATCACCGATCAGATGGATATGGACGCGCTCTGCTACGGCGCGGTCGCAGCGTATCGTGAAGCGTTCGACCGCATAGGCGACGACCATCCGTGGACGCGCCTTCCGGACGACGATTTCCTCATGCGCCTCAATGCGGCCTATCGGCCGTCCGCTTCGGACGATATCCGTCCCACCTGCGCTGGCGTGCTCATGTTCGGCTACGAGCATGAGATAGCGCAGCTGTATCCCGGATACGTCCTCGATTACCGGCGCGAGTCGAAGAACGGCTCGGTCACCAAGCGGATCGTCTCGAACGACGGGTCGTGGAGCGGCTGCCTCTTCGATTTCTGGCGGCAGGTATCCCCCTTGCTCTCTGAAGCGATGGGGGGACGTGCGCCCGATCGCTCCAAGGCCGACGATGATTCCCTCGCTGCCGCGGCCAGGGAGGGGCTAGCGAATGCTCTCGCGCATTCAGACTATGCCGGCCGCAGGCATCTCGTCGTGGTGCAGCGCGCCGATCGCATCGAGTTCTCGAACCCGGGCGGTCTGCGCGTTCGCGCCTCAGACGCGTTCGGGGGAGGCATCAGCGACCCGAGGAATCCCTATCTGATGAAGATGCTCGCTCTCATCGGTGCTTGCACTGGTGCGGGGCGGGGTCTGAGCATGGTGCGCCGCGCGAGCGAGAGAGCGGGCGTTCCTGAACCGGTGCTCTCGCAGCAATCGGCGCCCGATCGCACGACGCTCGTCGTGTTCGCGCCGGCATCGCCGCCTAAGCGCTCGGCGCAGGCGGCAGGACCAGAGCCGCCGCCGCTCGCGGATAAGCCGCCCGAGCCGGTGGCTGCCGTGCAAGCCTCGCCACCCGCACCAGCGGAGGGGGAGAGCGGGCTTGGCGAGGTGCAGGTGATACAGGCGGCTTTCGTGCCCCTGCAACCGCAACCAACGCAACCACAGCAGCAACAACCACAACAGCACCTGCAAGCGCAGCCGGCGCCCGCACGGACGCTCGGCGAGAGCGAGGCCGCGGTGACGCGCGCGATGTCGCAGGCATCCGACCCGGATGCTCGGGCGGCGCTGGCGCTGTTCCGTGATAAGAAGCGCATCAGGCGCTCTGACGTAGAAGAACTCCTGGGCGTGGGCTCCACGAAGGCCAAGGCCGTCGTAGCCGCGCTCGTCTCAGACGGGATCATCAGCGCAGAAGGAGGTGGGCGCAGCACGTTGTATCGGCTGAAGGACGCGCTCTAGCGTCGACGATGCGCATGGGCTGAGGGAACGGCTTTGCGCATCGGGGAATAGGGAAAAGACAGGCAGGAGCCGCCACAGGGATAGGCGGCAGGAGGTTACTGACGATGAAAACGCATGGTAAGCATGTAGCTGAGAGCAAACAGGGGATGGGAAGCAGGATGTTGGCCACCGCTTTGACGGCGGCGCTGACCATGTCCTCAGTGCCGATGACGGCGCTGGCGATGACCGACGAGGGAGCAGAGGACGAGGGAAGCGATGCTCTCCAAGCCGGATACGACAAGAACGCGGCGCTCGCTGCGCCGGGCGGTGCTGGTGCTGCCGCTGATGCGGATGACGGAAGAGCGCCGGATGCCCCGCCGGCTGCCGATGCTGACGACGCGACGTCGTCCGGCGCGCAGCAGCCCGACGGCGCTCCCGCAGACGATGAGCTCGCGGCAGGCGAGGGTGAGGCCGCAGACGCTGCCGATGCCGACGCCGATGGCGCTGAGGCTTCCGAAGATGCCGGCGCAGCAGAGGCTGCCGCTCTCGTCGGCGAGGAGGATGGAGACGAAGGCGAGGAGGACGGCGAAGAGGAAGCGCAGAACGCTTGGATGCGCCCCGCAGAGGGTGCGAGCATCCCGCTTACTCGCGACAACAGCCGGTTCGTCTCTGAGACGGGCGTCTCTACCTATTACACCTATCCGGTGATGCAGGCGTGCACATCCACTCTGATCGACCTGCCGCAGATAACGGCGCATGGCACCAAGCCCGCCTCAGGCGTTGACTTCGCCGCCGAGCAGGGCGTGGCGGTAGCCGATATCGTGGCCGCTGATGTCGACCGGACGGATGCCAAGCCCGGCCCGAACAACCTCGACCCATCGTATGGGGACTCCTTCGGGAACCACTATGTGTTCTGGAAGGCGAGCCTGCTCAGCTCCGCGGTCGGCTCGTCGCAGGCGCTGGGCAACAATTCCAGCCAGATCAAGAGCGGCCAGAACATCTCGCACATCCGCTACAACGCGAGCGCCGACGAAGGGCGCGGCAGCTGGGAGTGCACCGCCGACGGCTCGACGTGGACCGCATTCGAGGTGGGCAGCTCAACGAATCAGCTCGTGTTCTACTACAAGCAGATCGCCTTCCTCGACGAGAACGTCAACCTGACCAACGACAACGACTACCGCCGCGCAGATGCCTGGAAGAACAACACCGGCTATGGTCGCGACAACCAGGACGCGGTGTGCTTCCTGTATCAGCTCTACGACGAGAACGGCAACAAGATCGACATGCCCGCCTCGCAAGCGTATTACTTCAGCCATGCGAACCCGCAAGAAGTGGTGGTGTCGCTCAGCTCGAAGCTGACCGATAAGTATGAGATAGCGAAGGTCAGCTGGGACAACTATCAGGAATACATCGCTGGCAGCAAGCTCTACACCGAGACATGCCCCGATTTCGAGATACCGCAGAAGTTCTCGATGCTCGCGAACGAGGAGGCCTCGCCGAAGTTCACCATCGACCTGACGCAGACGGCATGCGAGCACGAAGCGCACAGCGCGTGCACCGCTGAGCATCGCGGCCTGTATGGGGTCGGCATCATGGTGCGCGGCATACAAGGCGAGCAGAGCATCACAGTGAACTACTGGGGCGGCAAGACCGAGGACAGCTCCGTGCAGCTGGGCTCGCAGACCGTGAGCGTGGCCAGCAGCGGCGCATACGATTGGGACGCCGCCGGGTACGAGACCGCCAAAGAGCTGACGGTGAAGAGCGTCTTGTCGTACAACGGCGACGATGTCGAGCAGACCGTGCCGCTGACGCTGCCGGAGGCTTACGCGGGCTGCTATGACAACGACCCGTATGCTCGCGTGCTGGAAGGCAATGTGCTGAACCTGTATTTCGATGCCGATGTGCAGGATGCGCAGATCAGCTCCGATCCGGTCGTCAAGGTCTACGATGGCGAGGCGCTCCTGCCCGCAGAGCCCGTGATCGAGCTGCCTGACGGCTTCACCTATACGCTCGACGAGGGCGCGCTCAGCGGCTCCCAGACGACGGTGGGCGAGAGCGAGCCTGTCCTCGATATGACGAAGGTGCACATCTTCAAGGGCGAGGGCGGCCCGGAGGTGACCAACATCTTCGATATCGGGCAGGACCTGGGGAGCATGGAGGTGGTGCCGCGCGAGATAGCCATCACGCCCGAGGACGCCGAGAAGACCTACGGCGAGCCCGACCCCGCATTCGCCGCACCCGCTGTCGAGCTCCTCTCAGACGATGACGGCAAGCCGGCCATCGTGGAGGGCGACGACCTGGACATCACCGTGTTCCGTGCTGATGGTTCCGAGGATGTGAAGCGCGACGCTGACGGCAACGTGGTGGCGTACCCCGATGTCATCGAGGTCGGCTACACCGATGACCCGAACTACCGCATCGTGGTGGACACGGCCGACTTCACCATCTGGCCGCAGAGCATCGACCCGGAGGATGCGGGCAACGACCGCGAGGATGGCAGATACCTGGCCGTGGTGGCCGACCCGCTCGCCGACATACCGTACAACGGGCAGGATAGCATCCCCGTGCGCGTGCCGGTGATGAAGGCAGACGGCGCGCAGGATGCCCCGCAGCTCAAGCTCAACGAGGACTTCGTGGCCGTCTACGATGGCGATACGACGAACGTGACCGAGCGCGGCGTGTATGTGATGGTGGCCGGCAAGGGCAACTACACCGGCACCCTGACCATCAGAAACGATGCGCGCGAGGGCGGCGAGAGCTATCGGATAACCCCGGCGCCCGCGGTCATCTACGTTGACGATGCTGTGAAATACGTCGGCGAGGCTGACGAGGATGCGACAGCCGGTCGCGTGTTCGGCGGCACGGTCGAGGGCCTCATCGGCGACGACTCCTTAGGCGATATATCGTATGAGCGCACCAATGCGGGCATCGAAGATGCGGGCGTGTATGAGGATGTGCTGACAGCTGAGGTGGCTGATGCCAATGCGAACTACACCTACACGGTCGTGAACGGCACCTTCACCATCCTCCCGCTGCCCGGCGAGGGCGACCCTGTGCCGCCAACGCCGACCGACCCAGAGGGCCCCGAGGCGCCCGATGGCGAGGGTGAGGACCCCGTGGTCGACCCCGACCCCGAAGGCCCTGACGCACCCGAGGAGGAGAATTCCGTCATCATCTTCGGCAGCGACGGCACGCCCCATACCGATGCGAACGATCTGGGCGGCCTCGGCTACCATAAGACCTACGACGGCCACGGGATATCCCCGAACGCCGCCGCCAAGAAGCCAGGCTCTACGCTCCTGTATTCCGTGAACGGCGGTCTGACCTGGACGCCGGAGAACCCCCGATTCACCGAAGCGGGCGACTACAAGGTATCCATCAAGGCGACCAACCCCGATTACGAGGATACCGCTCCGGTGGAGGTCGATATGACCATCGCGAAGCGCCCGGTCACCATCGTGGTGGATAGCGTCTCCAAGCAGTATGGCCAGACCGACCCCGCATTCACCGGCACGCTCCCCGAGCTCGTGAACGAGGGCGATCTGGGCGAGATCAGCTTCAGCCGCACTAATGCCGACGAGGAAGTGGGCACCTACCCGCAGGCGATCACGGCCCATTACACCGAGAACCCGAACTATGAGGTGACGATCAGCCGCGGCACGCTGCACATCTCTCCGACTGAGAACGAGCCGTTCCTGGGCGGCATCCTCGGCGGGGGAGAGACCATCGGCGACGATGGCACGCCGCTGGCATCGCGCTTCGCCCCCTCGCACGATCATGGCTGCTGGGTGCACTGGTGGATGATCCTAGGGCTGCTGCTGACCATCTTCGGCACCGCGGGCGCTGTGCTCAGGCGCATCAAGTGCATCCGCCGCATCGGCTCGATGGAAGGCGACGTGATGGAGAGCGCCGATCTGGCGAGCGCCAGCAGGAGCTGACCCGCACGACCCGAGGCCCTGCTCATATATAAGAGCATATGAGCAGGGCAGGCACCGACACTATATATATGCAACGAACCGTATCTGCGGTGAGGATAAGGAGTGTTCTGAGATGAAGAAGAAGAATTGGATAGGCACCGCGGCCGCCACTATCGCCTCTGCGCTGCTTCTGACCTTGTGGTACGTGCTCGGCTTCAATTACGTCGACGCGCCGCTCGACCTGATCATCTCGATCATCTGGTGGGTCGTGCTGGCTGCTTCGGTCGCTGGCATCGCGTATGCCGAGCAGAAGCGCCGCCGCGCCATGCGCACCCTGTTCATCGGCGAGAGCATGATGTTCAACCCCGAGCGCGGCTTGGTGGAGATCGGCGAGGCCGATGTGCTCGATGAGGCGGCCATGCTGCTCGACGACTTGGAATACGGCTTCGCCACCGAGGAGATGACCGGCCATGTCCGCCCGCTGGTTGAGGCGATCGTCTACACCGACAAGTTCAATCTGGAAGACGGCGTCTGGGAGGGCGAAGTGCGCTTCACGGAGACGCCCGACGCCGAGCCCGTGGCATTCGAGGACCGCGCTCAGCTCGAGTATCTGCTGCGCATCGGTGCGGCGATCCCGACAGGAGCGCCCACGGTGATACCCGCGTATCCTGCGGCTGCGATGGCGTAGCGCCACGCGCGGTCTTTTCCCTGAGCGAGCCCCGGAACATCCCGCCGGGGCTCGCTTTCTTAGGTGGTACACTATGTCGCTATGGATGCGACGACGATCATCTACTACATATGCGCGATACTGAGCTTCGTGCCCGCGCTCGTCTTGCACGAGGTGGCGCACGGCTTCGCTGCGTATAAGCTGGGCGACCCTACGGCCAAGCGCGCCGGCAGGCTGTCGCTGAACCCCCTCAAGCACATCGACCCCTTCGGCACGGTGGTGCTGCCGCTGCTGCTCATGGTGATGGGCTGGCCCATCTTCGGGTATGCGAAGCCGGTGCCCTACAACCCCAGCTATTTCAAAGACCCGCGCCGGGGCGATTGCATAACGGGGCTGGCAGGCCCTGCGGCGAACCTCGGCATGGCGCTCATCGCGGCGGCGGTGGCGTGGGCGTGCCTGCCCCTGTACGCCGCTGCGGGAGCGCACACCTTCGGCGCGTACTTCCTCGGGATGTTCCTGCCCACGTTCTGCTTGGTGAACCTCTACCTCATGTTCTTCAATCTGATCCCCATACCGCCGCTCGATGGCTCGTCGATCATCGCGCTGGTCATCCCGGTGAAATGGCTGCCGCAGTGGTACTCCATACAGCACTACGCCTTCCCGGTGTTCATGCTCTGCGTGATAGCGCTGCCGTACCTGTTCCATTTCAACCCGTTCTCGTGGTATCTGGATGTCACGGCGGGCAATCTGGCGAACCTCATATTCCCGTTCAGGATATCGTGAGCGCATGGCGTACCGTGTTTCCATAGAGAGCTTCGAGGGGCCCTTCGACCTGCTGCTGTACCTCGTCAGCCGCAAGAAGGTCGATATCGGGTCCATCTCCATCACCGAGATAGCCGACCAGTACCTCGCCGAGGTGTCGCGCATGGAGCGGCTCGACCTCGACGTGGCGAGCGACTTCCTCTTGGTGGCGGCGACGCTGTTGGAGCTGAAGGCGCAATCGCTGCTGCCGAAGGTGCGCGACGAGGTGGCCGAAGAGGTGGCGCAGCTCGAACCGGGCGACGCGCGCGATATGCTGGTGCGGCGGCTGATCGAGTACAAGCAGTTCAAGAACGCCGCCGCCGAGCTCGACGCGCGCCTGGCGGCCGAGAGCCGCATGCACCCGCGCCCGTTCGGCCCCGATGCGCGCTTCCTCGGGCTGATGCCCGATTTCCTGGAAGGCGTCACGCTCGATGCGCTGGGGCTTTTGGCAGCCACCGCGCTCGCACGGCGCGAGCAGCTCCTGCTCGAATCGGAGCATATCGCCGCTAAGCCCATCCCGGTGGAGGTGCATGTGCGCGCCATCCACGCGCGCATCGAATCGAAGAAGCACCTGCGGTTCAGCGAGCTGGTGGCGGCTGACGCGCGCCCGGCCATCGTGGTGGTCACGTTCTTGGCCATCTTGGAGCTGTACAAGCGCCAGATGGTGCGCTTGCAGCAAGAGGAGCAATTCGGCGATATCGCCATAGATTACATAGAGGGCTCGGGCAAGCTCGACCTGTCCGGCGATGATGCCCTGACGTCGGTAGGAGAGGATCGATGAGCGAGAACGCGGGCGCCCGGAACCTGGAGGGCGCGATAGAGGCCATGCTGTTCGTCACCGACGAGCCGGTGGGCGTGCTGACGCTGGCCGACCAGCTCGAATGCGAGCCGATGGCCGTGCAGCAGGCGCTCGATTCGCTGAGCGAGCGGCTGGTGCACGACGAGCGCGGCGTGCAGCTGCGCGAGGTGGCTGGCGGCTGGCGGCTGTTCACGCATCCGGCCTACGACGAGGTGATCGAGCGCTACGTGCTGTCGTGGGACACGCGCAAGCTCTCGGCGGCGGCGATGGAGACGCTGGCTATCGTCGCCTACACGCAGCCGGTGACGCGGCAGGGCGTGGCGGCGGTGCGCGGCGTCAACTCCGACAGCCCCATAAGCTCGCTCGTCGAGAAGGGGCTCGTGCGCGAGGCGGGCTGCGCCGACACGCCGGGCAACCCCACGCTCTACGCCACCACGCAGGCGTTCTTGGAGAAATTCGGCCTGCGCTCGGTGGCCGATCTGCCCGATCTGGCCGAGTTCGCGCCCGACGAGGAGACGCGGATGCTGATAAGCGAGCGCCTGAGCGCGACGCGCCAAGCACCGGAGGTATCCGACGAGGCCGCTGCGTTCATGGCCGAGCAGATGATGGACGAGGACCTGGCAGAGCAGGTGACCGATGCCATCGCCGGCGCGCTCGGCGTGGTGGAGAAGATCGACTTCGACGCGCTCGAATTCGATCTGGACGAGGAATGATGCGCCTGTCGCGGTACCTAGCGCGCGCCGGCGTCGCGTCGCGCCGCGCAAGCGAGCAGCTGATACTCGACGGCCGCGTCGCCGTGAACGGCCAAGTGGTGCGCGAGCTGGGCACGCAGGTGGACGAGGCATCCGATGCGGTCACCTTCGACGGCGCGCCCGTGTGCATCGAGGATGTGCCGTTCACCATCATGCTGAACAAGCCCGCGGGTGTGGTCACCACCATGAGCGACCCGCAGGGGCGCCCCACCGTCGCCAGCCTCGTGCCGGTGCGCGAGCATCCGTCGCTGTTCCCGGTGGGCCGGCTCGACGCCGACACCACGGGCCTGCTCCTGTTCACCACCGATGGCGATATGGGGCATGCGCTGCTGCATCCCAGCCATCATGTGCCGAAGCGCTACCGGGCGCGCGTGTCGGGGCGCTTCACCGAGGCGGCGGCCGAGCGGCTGCGCGCCGGCATCGTGCTCGACGACGGCCCGTGCGCGCCCGCGCAGGTGCGCGTGGTGGAGGAGGGCAGGCTGCCGGTCGTGGAGGTGGTCATCCACGAGGGGAGGAAGCGCCAGGTCAAGCGCATGTTCCAAGCGGTCGGCTGCCGGGTGGAGCAGCTCCATCGGGCATCGTTCGGCCCGCTTGGGCTCGGTAGCCTCGAAGAGGGGCGATGGCGGCAGCTGACCGACGGGGAAGTGCGCGCGCTCATGGAGGCCGCCGGCTGAGCGGCGCTCTGCGGTTCGCCTGCTGCGAGAGGGGCATCGTGCGGGCGCATCTTGATACAATGGTCGCAAGACGATGCGATAGAGAGGATCGTGGTTTGGGAGACGGTTTGCAGGAGGGAGCGCGCCGGGCGCCGTTCGATGCGGTGGCGATCGTAGGGCTCGGGCTGATCGGGGCCTCGCTGGCAGCGGCGCTCGCCAAGGCGTGGCCGGGCATGCGCATCTTCGGCGTCGATGTCGATGGGCGCGCGTGCGTGGTCGCTGAGGAGCACGGCTGGGTCGATGAGGCATGCCGGCCCGACGATGGGGCCTTCGCGGCCTTCTTGCGCGACGAAGCCGACCTGGTGGTGCTCGCGGTGCCCGTTGCGGCGGTGGATGGCTATATGCGCATGCTGGCCGATGCCGGGTATGCTGGCGTGCTCACCGATACGGTCAGCACGAAGGCGCACATGATAGAGTCCGCGCTCGCCATCTTGCCCGATGCGTCCATCTACGTGCCGGGGCATCCGATGGCCGGCTCCGAGAAGACCGGTGTCGATGCCGCGCGCTCCGACCTCTACGAGGGCGCGAACTGGATCCTCTGCCCCGACGAGACGACCGACCCCGACGCCTTCCAGAAGCTGCACGAGCTGATCTGCGGCATGGACGCGCGGGTGGTGTCGCTGCCGCGCGAAGACCACGACCGGGCGGTGGCCATCGTGAGCCACGTGCCGCACATGGTGGCCTCGGCGCTCATGCAGCTCGCGCTCGCCCATGTGGACGAGAGCCGCTCGCTCATGCGCCTAGCGGCTGGCGGCTTCAAGGACACCACGCGCGTGGCGGCCGGCTCGCCGGAGCTCTGGTGCGGCATCGCCTTCGACAACGCGCATGCGCTGGCCGATGGCCTCGACGAGACGGCGGGCATCTTGACCGAGCTGCGCGAGGCCCTCACCTCGGGCGACAGGGTGCGCTTCACGCGCATGCTGGCGAGCGCCGCCGACGCGCGCCGCGAGCTGCCGGCGGCGTGGGTGCCGGGCAGCGACCGCTTGGTCGAGGTGCGCATCCCCATGGTGAACCGCACCGGCGTGGTGGCCGAGGTGACCACCATCGCGAGCTCGGTGGGGTGCAACATACAATCCATCGAGATCGACCACGTGTCGGAGGGCAACGCGGTGCTCAGCCTCGTGCTCACCGACGAGGGCGATATCGGCCAGCTATCGTATAAACTGGTGAGCGCCGGATATTCCGTTTCGTTCAGCCCGCTCTCTTTGAAGGAGCATAGCCATGTCGAATGACGCGACGATCATAGAGCCCCTGTCAGGCCCGCTCGCGGGGAGCGCCCGCGTGCCGGGCGATAAGTCCATCTCGCACCGCGCGGTGCTGCTCTCGGCGATGGCCGAGGGCACCTCGCACCTGAGCGGCGTGCTCGATTCCGACGACGTGCGCTCGTCCATACAGGCGGTCAGCCAGCTGGGTGCGAAGGCCGACCTCGCCGTGCAGGCGGACGGCTCGCTCGCGGGCACGGTGGAAGGCTGGGGCCAGGCAGGCCCCGTGCAGCCCGACGCGCCCATCGACTGCGGCAACTCCGGCACCACCGCGCGCCTTCTGATGGGCATCTTGGCGCCGTGGCCCATCGAGGTGACGCTCACCGGTGACGACTCCCTGCGCCGGCGGCCCATGCGGCGCAACACCGCGCCGCTCATGAAGATGGGGGTGCGCTTCAAGCCGGCCGAGGCCGATCATCTGCCCATAACCGAGCTCGGCTGCCCCGAGCTGCGCGCCATAACCTACGACGCGCCCATGGCATCGGCCCAGCTCAAGACCGCGGTGCTCCTGGCTGGCGTGTATGCGCAGGGCACCACCACGCTGAACGAGCCCGCGCCCTCGCGCAACCATACCGAGCTGATGCTGCCCGAGTACGGCGTGCCCACCACGGCCGGCACGCGCATGGCCGAGGTCACCGGCCCGGCCGTCATGCGCTCAAGCGACCTCGCGGTGCCCGGCGACCCCTCCTCGGCAGCCTTCCTGTGCGCTGCGGCGCTGTTGAAGCGGGGCAGCGACATCACCGTCGAGGGCGTGTCGCTCAACCCGGCGCGCATCGGGTTCGTGCGCACGCTCGAGCGCATGGGCGCCGATATAGCCGAGCACATCGAGGGCTACGAGGGCAAGGAACCCTACGGCACCATCCATGTGGCCTTCACCGAGAAGCTGCGCGGCTGCGAGATACCCGCCCAGCATTTCGCCTCCATCCTCGATGAGGTGCCGGTGCTCGCGCTGGTGGCCGCGCATGCCCGCGGGGTCACGGTGTTCCGCGGCGTCGCCGAGCTGCACAACAAGGAATGCGACCGCGTGCGCGCCATTATAGACGGCCTGGCGCTCATGGGGGTCGATGCGTGGGAAGAGGGCGGCGACCTGTTCGTGGAGGGCGACCCTGCCCTGCAACTGCCGCGCGGGCTCGCCTTCGATGCGCATGGCGACCATCGCATCGCCATGACCTGGGCGCTCGCCGGGCTCTGCGGCAGCGTGCCGGTGGAGGTGGAGGGCTTCGAGTGCGTGGCGGTGAGCTATCCGGGCTTCCTGGACGACGTGCGGAAGCTGGTGGCCTGATGATCGTGGCGATAGATGGCCCCTCGGGCGCGGGCAAATCGAGCGTAGCCAAGGCGTGCGCTAAGACGCTCGGCTTCTCCTGCCTCGACACCGGGGCGATGTACCGCTCCATCGCGTGGCTCGCGCTCGAGCGCGGCGTGCCGCTCGACGATGGCGCTGCGCTCGGGCAGCTCGCGCGCTCGTGCGATATCCGCTTCGGGCACGTCGAGGGCGACCCCATCCCCAAGACGGTCAGCATAGACGGCGCCGACGTGACGAGCGCCATACGCACGGCGCGCATCGACAAGGCCGTCAGCCCCGTATCGGCGGCGCCCGAGGTGCGCGAAGCGATGGTGGAGCTCCAGCGCGCGGTGGGCCGCAGCGGCGATTACGTGGTGGAGGGCCGCGATATCGGCACCGTGGTGTTCCCTGATGCGGAGCTGAAGGTGTTCCTGACAGCATCACCGGAGGAGCGCGCGCATCGCCGCGTGCGTCAGAACGCCGACAGGGGCGTGGGCTCCATCGACTACGACGAGGTGCTGAGCGACATCGTGCGGCGCGACGGATACGATTCCAACCGCGCCGAGTCGCCGCTGCGCCCAGCCGAGGATGCGCTCTCCATCGACTCCACCGACCGCTACATCGAGGACATCATCGCCGAGATATGCGCCCTGGCGCGCTCGCGCATGCCGCAAGCGGGGCGATAGCGTGGGCCTCTTCCTGCCATACGAGAAGATGTGGGATATGCCGCTCGGCGGCGTATCCGACGAGAAGCAGATACCGCATTGGTTCGGCAACTTGGCCTACGCGGTGGTCGGGGGCGTTTGCAAGGTGCTGTTCCGCTACCGGGTGGACGGCCGCGAGAACCTGCGCACCTTCCACGACGAATGCGGCGTGGTGGTGGTGTGCAACCATACGTCGTTCCTCGACGTGGCGTTCATCTACCTGGCGGCGCGCGCTGAGCAGTGGGTGCGCCTGATCGGCCGCGAGTCGCTCTTCGATAACGCGCATGGCCTCGTGGGCCAGATACTCTCGCGCGTGGGCGCGTTCCCCATCAAGCGCGATTCGGCCGACCGCGTGGCCATCAAGCGGGCTGCGCGCATGCTGAAGGATCGCGAGCTGGTGGGCATCCTGCCCGAGGGCACGCGCCGCGGGAAGGGCACGCTGGCACCGAAGCTGCATTCGGGCGCTGCGTTCATCGCGCGCATGGGGCGCGCGCCTATCCTGCCCATGACGGTGCGCAACGCCGAATATGTGAAGCAGAAGGGCCAGCGCATCCGCTTCCCGAAGATCACCGTGGAATACGGCACGCCCATCCTGCTGGAGGATTTCGACTTCCTGCCCAAGGACGAGCGGCTCGACGGCTGCGTGTGGTACGCCATGCGCGAGTGCTTCGCGCTGTCGCAGCGCATCCCGGCGGCGGAGGTGGACATGCGGGCGCTCTTCCCCGATGCGAAAGACTATGCGCAGGTGTTCAGCGACCATCCCATCCCGGCGCATACGTCGGCTGAGGTGGTGGAGCGCTACCGCGCGACGCGCACCGAGAAGGGTGCGGCGTGAGGGTCGTCTGCGCCCAGCATGCTGGCGCCTGCTATGGCGTGCAGCGCGCGCTCGACATGGCCGAGGAGGTGCTCGCGCGCAAGGGTGCGGCCGATACGCTCGGGCCGCTCATCCACAACCCGCAGGTGGTGGCCGACCTGGAGGCGCGCGGGGCGCGGGTGGCCGAAGGCGCGGCCGATGTGCGCACCGACACCGTCATCGTGCGCAGTCACGGCATCATGCCGCAGGTGCGCGCGCAGCTCGCCGACGCGCAGCTCGATATCGTCGATGCGACCTGCCCGTATGTGCTGCGCGCGCAGAAGGCCGCCCAGCAGCTCGCCTGCGATGGCTGCCGCGTGCTGATCGTAGGGGAGCAGGGCCACCCGGAGGTGTGCGCCATCCGCGAGCATGCGCGCATCGAGGGCGCGTGCGTGGATGTGGTGGGCAGCGCAGCGGACATCCCGGAGGATGTCAGCGAGCCGGTCGGGGTGGTGGTGCAGACCACGCAGCGTGCCGACGCCCTGCGCGCGGTGGTGGAGGCGCTCGAAGCGCGCGGCATCCGCCCGCAGGTGCGCGACACCATCTGCTCGGCCACCAGCGAGCGGCAGGAGGCCGCCCAGCAGCTGGCGGGCAGCGTGGATGCGATGGTGGTCATCGGCGGGAAGAACTCGTCGAACACCACGCGCCTGGCCGAGATATGCGCCGAGGTGTGCGAGCGCACCTACCATGTGGAATCGGCCGCCGAGCTCGCGCCGTCGATGTTCGCCGGATGCGCGAGCGCCGGCGTGACGGCGGGCGCATCGACGCCGGAATACCAGATAACCGAGGTAGTGCGCGCCCTCCAGCAGATGTAGCGCGCCTGCGCTGCGGCGCTGCGCGCGCAATCAGCTAGACTATACGATGTTCCTCTCGAAGGAGGTGGCGCATGGCGCAACCGATCGTCGCCATCGTCGGGCGCCCGAACGTGGGCAAATCGACGCTGGTGAACCGCATAGCCCAGACGAGCGAGGCTATCGTGCACGAGATGCGCGGTGTCACGCGCGACAGGTCATATCACGACGCCGACTGGAACGGCGTCGATTTCGCCTTGGTCGATACCGGCGGCATCGAGATGGCCACCGACGACGACTTCCAGTCGTCCATACGCGAGCAGGCGTTCCGCGCCACGGAGGAGGCCGACGCGATCATCTTCCTGGTCGATGGCCGCACCGGCATCCAGGCCGACGACGAGGAGGTGGCCCGCATCCTGCTGCGCGCCGATGCGCCCGCGTTCCTGGCGGTGAACAAGCTCGACGACCCCGGCAAAGACGACGTGTGGGAATATTGGCAGCTCGGCATGGGGCAGCCGTGGCCCATATCGGCCCTGCACGGGCACGGCACGGGCGACCTGCTCGACGAGGTGGTGGACGCCATACGCGACGCGGCCGACGCAGAGCCCGAGCCCGATGACGACATCATCAACGTGGCTGTCATCGGGCGGCCGAACGCGGGGAAGTCGTCGCTCGTGAACCGCCTGACCGACAACGACCGCTCCATCGTCAGCCCCGTTGCGGGCACCACGCGCGATGCCATCGACACGCTGGTGGAGCACGACGGCGTGCGCTACCGCATCGTGGACACCGCCGGCCTGCGCCGCAAGAGCAAGATAGACGAGTCGGTGGAGTACTACGGCTTCGTGCGCGCCATGCGCGCCATCGACCGCGCCGATGTGGCGCTGCTCGTGATAGACGGCACGCTCGGCGTGACGAACGAGGACCAGCGCGTGGCGAACTACGCCGCCGAGCGCGGATGCGCGCTGGTGGTGGTGCTGAACAAGTGGGATATCGTCGAGGGCGCCGAAGCGAAGCTCGCGGTGCGCGACGGCGTGGCTGAGGAGCTGCAATACGTCGATTACGCGCCCGTGGTCGCGCTCTCGGCGCTGACGGGCAAGAACGCATCGCGCCTATGGGGCGCCATCGACGAGGCGTATGCCGACTACTCCGGCACCATATCGACGAGCAAGCTGAACGCATGGCTCGCCGAGATACGCGAGGGCGGCCACACCGTCACCAAGGGCAAGACGGTGCTGCGCATCAAGTACGTCACGCAGACCTCCACCTGCCCGCCCGACTTCACGTTCTTCTGCAACCGCCCCGATGTGGTCACCGACAACTACGAGCGGTTCCTCGAGAACCGCCTGCGCCGCACGTTCCCCCTCACGGGCACGCCGGTGCGCTTCCGCTTCAAGAAGAAAGACTGACCTCATGATCGCTGCGCTCTTCCTCGCCCTGCTCGCGCTGAGCTTCCTGCTCGGGTCCATCCCGTGGGGGCTCATCGTGTCGAAGGCGTTCTTCAAGACCGATATCCGCGACCAGGGCTCCGGCAACATCGGCGCGACGAACGCCGTGCGCTCGATGGGCGCTGCGGGCGGCGCGGCGGTGTTCCTGCTCGATGCGGGGAAGGGCGCGCTCGCCGGTGCGCTCGCGTGCTTCGTCTTCGCGCCGCTGCTCGCGGGCGAGCATGCTCTCGGCATGGTCGAGCTGTTCAAGCTCATCACGGGTGATGCGGCTGCGGCGGAGGCCGCGGTGCGCGCGGGGCAGGTGAGCATGCTGTGCGCATCGGTGGCGTTCTTCGGCTGCACGGCCGGGCATATCTTCAGCCCGTGGCTCGGCTTCCATGGCGGCAAGGGCATCTCCGTCGCGTTCGGCTGCGAGTTCTTCGCGCTGACGCCTGTGGGCGCGCTGATCGAGCTCGCGCTGTTCGCGGTGCTCACGCTGGCGACGCGCATCGTGTCAGTGGGGTCTATCGCGGCGGCGGTGCTCTGCCCGTTCCTGGCGCTCTGGATATGCTGGGGCTGCTGGCCGGCCATCGCGCTCATCACCGCGGCGGCGCTGCTCGTCATCTGGGCGCATCGCGGCAACATCAAGCGCCTGTGCGCGGGCGAGGAGCCGCGCTTCGGCAGCAAGGGCGCGCGGCCTGATAAGGCCGATGCCGCGCACGAGGAGGGCTAGCCGATGGAGCGCATCGCCGTCATAGGCGCGGGCTCCTGGGGCACCGCGCTCGCGCAGCTGCTGGCCGAGAAGGGCTATGAGGCCGTCTTGGCATGCCGGCGCCAGGAGCAGGCCGACGAGGTGAACCGCGACCACGCCAATGCACGCTACTTGCAAGCGCGGCTCTCCGAGCGCGTGGTCGCCACCACCAGTCAAGCGGAAGCGCTGCGAGGCGCCATCGCCGCGGTGCTCGTCCCGCCGTCGAGCTATCTGAGGGAGACGGCGGAGCAGCTGGCCTGCCACGTGGCGCGGGAGCTGCCCATCGTGGTCTGCTCGAAGGGCGTCGAAGGGGGAAGCGGCCTGCTCGCAGTCGATATCCTCGCGCAGGTGCTCGGCGATGAGAGCCGGCTGGCGGTGCTCTCCGGCCCGACGCATGCCGAGGAGGTGGTGCGCGGCATCCCCAGCGGGGCGGTGGTCGCTTCGGGAAGCGAGGCGACGGCGTGCTTCTTCCGCGACCTGTTCGCCACTGAGGCGTTCCGCACCTATACCACCGACGATGTGGTGGGCGTGGAGCTGTGCGGCGCGTTCAAGAACGTGATCGCCATCGCGGTGGGCATCTCTTACGGGCTCGGCTACGGCGACAACACCGCCGCCATGCTCATGACCCGCGGCTTGGCCGAGATGAGCCGCATGGTGGTGGCGTGCGGTGGCGATGCGCTCACCTGCATGGGGCTCGCCGGGGCGGGGGACATGGTGGTCACCTGCACCTCGCAGCATTCGCGCAATCGCCGCTTCGGGCAGCATTACCTGGCGTGCGGGCGCACCTTGGCCGATTTCGAGGCCGACACCCATATGGTGGTGGAGGGCGCGCAGGCGTGCCGCACGCTCGCCGTGCTGCAAGAGCGCTTCGGGGTGGACCTGCCGCTGACCGATGCCGTGCGCCGCATCATCTGGGATGGCGCCGACCCGGTGGTCGAAGCGCGGGAGCTCGTCGGGCGCCCGCTGAAAGACGAGCTATACGGTCTGTGAGGATGCGGGACCCGTCGGCGTCAGGGAGAGGGAGGAATGCCGACGGGCCCGCTTCTCGTGCGCGATGCGCACCTGCTGCCGGACTGCGTTGCACGAGGTTCGGGAGGAGAAGAGGATTCACGTTCTTATACGCGCTCGCAGTCCTTGAGCATCGACCTCATGCGCTGCGCGGCATCTCTACCGCATCAGCAAGGCCATGGTAGCTCGCACGGCGGCGGCGCGTCTGCTGCGTAGGGTGTCGGTTTCCGGGAGGACTCGCGCCCGTTACGCGCCTGACAACCGCCGCATGCGGCCGTGCCGTAGGGCGCGCGGGTGCGGCGGTTGTGCACGTCAGGCGAAGCGCTGCTCCAGCTCGCGGAAGGCGCGGCGCAGCTGGGCTGCGCGATCGGCGGCATCCACGCGCCCGTTCGCGGCTATCACCCGGTGCGCGGGCACCAGCACTGCGAGCGGGTTCTGCCGCAGGGCGGCGCCCACCGCGCGCGCAGCGCCGGGATGCCCGATCAGCTCGGCCACCTCCGTGGCGGTGCGCGTCTGCGCATAGGGTATCTGCCGCACGCATTCCCACACCTGCATCTGGAAGCTGGTGCCGTCCATCAGCAGCAGCACGTCGAACACAGTGCGCTTCCCCGCGAAATACTCCATGAGCTGGTTCGCGCAGGCATTCGTGGCCGCGCTCGGCCGCTCGTCGCCTGCGAGGGGAGCGCTGCCCAAGGCGACGCGGCAGATGCGCTCGCCGCGCGCGCCGATGGAGAGCGGCCCATATGCGGTCCGGTAGATGAAGGAATTCAGATCAAGAGCGCCTGCCATGCACCCTCCTCAGCTCTCGAGAGTGGATTATAGCGCACCCGCGCACGCTGCCGATGCGCGCGAGTTGGGCTAGAATGGGCAGAGCTGACGCCGTGGAAAGGTATGACGTGTTCGAACCTGTGAAGATATGCCCCTCCATCCTCTCGGCCGACCTAGCGCGCTTGGGCAGCGATGTCGAGATGGTGGCCCAGGCGGGCGCGGGCTACGTGCACATCGACGTGATGGACGGCCATTTCGTGCCGAACCTCACGATGGGCGTGCCGGTGGTGAAGAGCTTGAAGCGCTCCTGCTCACTGCCGCTCGATGTGCATCTGATGATAGACAACCCCCTCGAGGAGCTGCCGTGGTTCATCGATGCGGGCGCCGACATGGTGTCCGTGCATGCCGAGGTGCTCGATGAGGGCGGCCTCGTGCGCGCGGTGGAGATGATGCGCGCAGGCGGCGTGGCGACTGCGATGGCGTTGAAGCCGGCGACGCCGGTGAGCGTGCTGGCGCCGGTCATCGGCGCGCTCGACATGGTGCTCGTCATGAGCGTCGAGCCGGGCTTCTCGGGGCAGAGCTACATCGAGGGCTCAGAGGCGAAGGTGGCCGAGGTGGTGCGCATGGCGCGCGCTGCGGGGGCGAGCCCGCTCATCCAGGTCGACGGCGGCATCGGCGATGCGACCGCGCCGCTCGTGTGCGCGCAGGGTGCCGATCTGCTCGTGTGCGGCAACGCCGTGTATGCGCAAGACGATCCCGCCGCCGCGCTCGAGCGGATACAGCAGGTCGCCGATCAGGCCCGGCGCGAGGCGCTCGCCGCATGAGCGACGCCGTATACCTCGACTGGGCCGCGACATCCCCGCTCTGCGAAGAAGCGCTCGCAGCCATGCAGCCCTATCTGCGGGCGGGCATGGCCGGCATGCCGGCGAACGCGAACGCGAACGCGCTCCATTCGGCCGGCCGCGCCGCGTACCGCGCGCTCGAGGACGCGCGCCGCAGCCTCGCGGCGAGCGTGGGCGCGCGCAGGCCCGACGAGATGGTGCTCACATCAGGGGCCACCGAGGCCGACAACGCAGCGCTGCTCGGCCTGGCGAGCGCGGCGGCAGCGGCGCGCGACCAAGCCCAGAGCGGCGCGTTCAAAGGGCATGTCATCGTCTCGGCGATAGAGCACGATGCGGTGCTCCAGGCGGCGGCGCGCCTCGAGCGGCTCGGCTTCGACGTGGACTACCTGCGGCCCACCCGCGCGGGCTTCATCGAGGTGCGCGCGCTCGAAGCGGCGCTGCGCCCCAACACGGTGCTGGTGTCGGTGCAGGCGGCGAACTCCGAGGTGGGCAGCATCCAGCCGGTGGCGCAGCTGGCATCGGCGGCCCACGATGCAGGCGCGCTCTTCCATACCGATGCCACGCAGGCGCTCGGCAAGATGCGCGTCGACGTGCAGGCATGGGGCTGCGATGCGGCCTCGTTCTCGGCGCATAAGGTCGGAGGCCCGAAGGGGGCAGGCGCGCTGTACCTGCGCGCTCGCACTCCCTTCAAGGCCCAGGCGCTCGGCGGCGGGCAGGAGAGCGGCCGGCGCAGCGGCACGCAGAACGTGTGCGGCGCAGCGGCGTTCGCGGCGGCCTGCGCGGCTGCGGTGGACGGCTGGGAGTCGGAGGCTGCGCGCTGCATGCGCCTGCGCGCCCGCATCTACGACGCCGCAGCGGCGATGGATGGCGTCGTGCCCACGGTGGAGGCGGCGCCCGCATCGGCTGACTACCTGCCCACCATCGCGCATCTGCTGGTGCGCGGCATCGAGAGCGAGACGCTGGTGCTGCGCTTCGATGCGCTCGGCATCGCGGTGTCGGGGGGCAGCGCATGCTCGTCGGGCTCGCTCGAGGCGAGCCATGTGCTGCGCGCGATGGGCTTGCGCGACGACGAGGCGCGCTGCGCTTGCCGCGTGTCGATGGGCCGTGGCACCACCGAGGCCGATATCGACGCCTTCATCGCGGCGCTCCCTGAGGTCATCCATTGGAAGAGAGGATAGGCGGCATCTGCATGGAACTGGTGAACACCCATTGCCATTCGAGGTATTGCGGGCACGGCGAGGGCGAGGTGGCGGAATACGTGCGCGCGGCGCGCGCGGCGGGCCTGACCACTCTCGCATTCACCGAGCATTACCCGCTGAGCTCGGCGTTCGACCCGGACGGATACCTCTCGGTGCCGGCGTCTGATATGCCCGCCTACGAGCAGGCGGTCGAGCAGGCGCGCGCTGCCGAGCCGCAGATGGAGATACTGCTCGGCATCGAGCTCGACTATCTCGGCGCTGACGACGACCGCGCTATCGACCCGGCCGACCTCGATCGGTTCGACCTCGTGCTGGGGTCGGTGCATTTCGTCGACCGCTGGCCCTTCGACGACCCGGCGCAGCGCGGCGTCTGGGAGCAGGAAGGTCAGGTCGACCGCATCTGGAGCCGCTATGCCGATCTGTGGTGCGAAGCGGCCGGCGACCCGTCGCTGCGCTTCGACGTCATGTCGCATCCCGACCTGGCGAAGAAATTCGCCTATTACCCCTCGTTCGACCTCATGCCGCTCTATGAGCGCATGGCCGAGGCGGCGCGCGCGGGCGGGCGCATGGTGGAGCTGAACACATCGGGCTCGTATTACGCATGCGCGCAGCCGTTCCCGGCGCCCGATCTGCTCGCGGCGTTCTGCCGCGCGGGCGTGCCGTGCACGGTGGGCACCGATGCGCACGTACCGGCGAACGTGGCGCGCGACATCGAGCGGGGCTACCGGCTGATGCACGACGCAGGATACCGTCAGGTCACCGTTGCGTGCCGGGGCGGCGGGAGGCGCACCATCGCGCTAGAATAGCCATCGACGAAGCTTGCCAGAGAAGGAGCTGCCCTATGGCCACCAGCACAGAAGCCATCCAGAAGCGCAAGGCGCCGCTGCCCGCGAGAGCGTCCAAGCGCATGACCGTCGGCTCGCTCGAAGCGGCGCTCTTGCGGGAATTCCCCGCTGAGGACGCCGAGAGCTGGGATACCACCGGCCTATACGTCGGCGAGAGCGCGGTGCCGCTGTCGAAGGTGGCTGTGGCGCTCGACCCTACGGTGGAGGCCATCGCGCAGGCATCGGCCTGCGGCGCGCAGGCGCTCGTGACGCACCATCCCGCTTACCTCGAGCCGCCGGCGGCATTCGCGCCTGAGGCGATGGGGGCGCTCTCGCCGGGGGCTGCCGTGTTCGCGGCCATCCGCAACGGGGTGGCGCTCATGTGCTTCCATACCGCGCTCGATGTCAGCGAGAAGGCGCAGAAGGTGCTGCCGGCCATGCTCAGCCTCGACTACAAGGGCAAGGTCGTATCGCCTGTGGAGGGCAGCAAGCGCAAGGGCTACGGCCAGCTGTGCCGCGTGCCGAAGCAAGATGGGCGCCTCACGCTCGGCCAGCTGGGGGCCCGTTGCACGTCGGTGTTCGGGCGCGCGCCGCGCGTCTGGGGCGATATGGGCGCCGACATCGGCACGGTGGTGACAGCGACGGGCAGCGCAGGCTCCGTCGGGGCCGACTGCCTGGCCGCGGGCGCGCAGTGCCTCATCTGCGGCGAGGTGAAGTACCACGATGCGCTCGCGCTCTCGCAGGCCGGGCTCGCCATCATCGAGCTCGGCCACGACCTGAGCGAGCTGCCGCTCGCCGCGGTGCTGGCCGATTCCGTCGTCCATGCGGGCGTCCCGCGCGAGGCGATCGTCATCATCGACCAGTCGCAGAATTGGTCGTACCCGGAGGCCATCCGCCTTTGAGGGCTGCCAGGGCCGCATCGCGCGCGCATTGGCGTATAGTGGAGCTATCGACAGCCTTGAGGAGGATGCGCATATGGAAGCTAGACTCGACGAGCTCGACAGCCTGTTCGGCGCCCAGAAGATAGACCTCGGGATCCGCAACCTCGAAAAGCAGCTCGAAGAGCTGCCGCAGCCCAAGGCCATCGCCGAGGTGCGGGCCAAGCGCGCTGCGCTCCAGAAGAAGGCCGTGCAGATAGCGGCCTTGAAGAAGGACGCATCGAAGCGCCTTGCGCGCACGCACGACGAGGATGCCTCGCTCGCCAAGAAGGAGAGCGGCGTCCAGGCGGCCATCGAGGCGGCCGGCGGCGACTACCGCAACGTGGAGGCGCGCACCAAGGAGCTGGCGGGCATCGCGAAGCGCCGCAGCGCCCTAGCTGAGAACCTCGAGCAGATAGAGGCCGAGCTGGCGAAGATCGCCGGGCTGGGCGCGCAGGTGGCCGCAGCGCTGCAAGAGCTCGACAGCGCCGAGGCGCAGGCGATAGCCGACTACCGCCGCGAAGGGGGCGCTCTCAAGCAGCAGATGGCCGTGCTCGAGCAGCAGCGCGATGCTATCCTAGCCGGCGTCGATGCGCAGCTGGTGGAGGCCTACCGCAAGATCGCCGACCGCTTGGGCAGCGTCGCGGTGGGGGAGCTCGACGGCGACCGGTGCAGCGTGTGCCGCTCGGTCATAGACGGCGGCCGTCTGATAGACCTGCGCAACCAAGCCCCGCTCGGCACCTGCCCTTCCTGCACCCGCATGCTCATCATCCGTCCCGAATAGCGCACGGCCTGCGCGGCCGCATCGCGCGTGCCGTGCGCGCGATGCGGCGCGATGCCCGCAAGAGAGCATCCGCCGATGCGCATCGGGGCAGCAAAAAAGGGCCTTGCGGCCCTTTTCATCTCGCGTATGCTGCGGCGCTTATGCGCGCTCGACCTTACCGGCCTTCATGCAGCTCGTGCAGACGCGCGCCTTGCGCACCTTGCCCTTCGTGTCGCGGATGGTGATCTTCTGCACGTTCGGGCGGAACACGCGGTTGCTCACCCTGTGCGAGTGGCTGATGCTGCGACCTGCAACCGGATGCTTACCGCAAATCTCGCAAACCTGTGACATCTTTCTTCTCCTATAAGCGCATGGCTATTGAGCCGTCTCGTCGATAGCCGTATAACTATAGCACAGCAAAACGCGCAACGGCACGAGATTTATCCGCTATACTAATCGAAAAGCGACGCGCGGCGCTCTCGCTGCCGCGCGATGCCGTCGAAAGGATACGCATGTCTGACATCCAAGGGAATCTGCACGTGGCCAACGACGTGCTCGCCGACATAGTGGGCAACGCTGCGATGGAATGCTACGGCGTAGTGGGCATGACGGCTCCGAACGCCGTGGATGGCATCGCCAAGATTCTCCCCAAATCGCGCCTGCGCCGCGGCGTGGTGGTCACCCCGGGAGACGCCGGCGTGAAGGTGGACCTGTACGTGGTCATCGAATATGGCACCACCATCCAGACCGTCTCGCAGAACCTGCGCGACCAGGTGCGCTTCGCGTTGAAGGAATACGCGCGCGTGCCCATAGAAGATGTGGAAGTGCATGTGCAGGACGTGAAGGTCCGCAGCTAGCCACGGCCGCCATCCATCCAAGAGGAGCAGCGAAGAGAGATGTCCACCACTTATTCACCGCAGCAGATGCTCGCCGCCATCGCGTTCGCTAGCCGGGTGCTGGAAGAGCGCAAGGAGGAAGTGAATCGGCTGAACGTATTCCCCGTGCCCGACGGCGATACGGGCACCAACATGTCGCTCACCATCAAGAGCGTGGTCGACAACATACAGAGCCTGCCTGCGGATGCGCCGAACGCCGATGTGCTGAAGGCGATCATCACCGGCGCGCTGATGGGCGCGCGCGGCAACTCCGGCGTCATCACCTCGCAGATCCTGCGCGGTTTCTGCGAGGGCACCGTGGGGCACACCACCCTCGATGCCGAGGTGCTGAACAAGGCCTTCGCCAAGGCTGAGGAGGTAGCGTTCCAGGCGGTGCGCAAGCCCGTCGAGGGCACCATCCTCACTGTGCTGCGCGACAGCGCCGCGGCCGCCGCACAGGCGCACGCCGACCACCTGACGGTGGAGGACGCGCTGGAGGCCATCGTGGCCGAGGCGTATGCGTCGGTGCAGCGCACGCCCGATTTCCTGCCGGTGCTGAAGGAGAACGGCGTGGTGGATGCCGGCGGCTTCGGCCTGGCCATCCTGTTCGACGCCTTCTCCGCGGCGCTGCTGGGCCGCGACGGGCAGCTGGCCGACGAGATGCTCATGGTGCGCGCCGGCGTGGCCCCCAAGGTGGAGATCGAGCAGATCAACGACTGGGAGGGCTCGGCCTACCGCTACTGCAACGAGTTTCTGGTCGACTCGGATACGCTGGACAAGGAGGAGGCCCTGCAGTTC
>CAJTXX010000026.1 GCA_910584145.1 uncultured Eggerthellaceae bacterium
CGCGTTCCCGATGCCGTGTTCATCATCGACACCTGCCGTGAGGAGATAGCCGTCCACGAAGCTCATCGCCTGAGCATCCCCGTGGTCGGCACGCTCGATACGAACTGCGACCCGGACGATGTCGAGTACGGCATCCCGGCCAACGACGACGCTATCCGCAGCGTGAAGCTGCTGTGCGAGTTCATCGCCGATGCCGTCATCGCGGGCACCGGCGCCGACGTCAGCGCCGTCGACATGGCAGCTGACGCCCAGAAGGACGCCGCCACGGCCGAGCTCGTGAAAGAGGACGAGCAGAAGGTAGCCGACGACGCCCAGGGCTCCGATGTCGTGAGCGCTCTCGCCGCTGAGGAGGACGCCCGCACCATCAACGCCGAGCTGGCTGACGCCGAGGCTGCCGCTATCGACGCCGCCGATGGCGCGAACTAGCACCGGGCTCATACCCGACCAAGACGACCCCGGGAGCCGGGAGGCTCCCCTGACCGATACGGAGGAGACGACATGGCGAACATCACCGCCGCTATGGTGAAGGACCTGCGCGAGATGACCGGCGCGGGTATGATGGAGTGCAAGAAGGCCCTGGCCGAGGCTGACGGCGACATGGAGGCTGCCGTCGACGTGCTGCGCACGCGCGGTCTGGCTGCGGTCGCTAAGAAGGCCGGTCGTGCCACGAACGAGGGCACCGTCATGGCCATCGTGGACGAAGCGTGCACGAAGGGCGCGGTCATCGAGCTGAACTGCGAGACCGACTTCGTGGGCATGAACGAGAAGTTCAAGGGCTATGCCGAGCGCATGGCGATGGCAGCGCTCCAGAACCCCGGCGTCGACGCCGAGCAGCTGAAGGCATGCGAGTTCGACGGTGAGACGGTGGAGGCCATCCTCACCGACTGCATCCACGTGATGGGCGAGAACTGCCAGCTCTCCCGCGTGGCTACCGTGGAGGCGCCGGCTGTGGCCAGCTACATCCACGGCGGCGGCAAGATCGGCGTGCTGGTGAACTTCGAGGTCGAGGGCATCGACCCGAAGGCCGAGGCGTTCCAGATCTGCGGGCGCGACGTGGCCATGCAAGTGGCTGCCATCAACCCCGTCTCCGCCACGCGCGAGAGCGTGCCGGCTGACGTGGCAGCGCACGAGATGGAGATCTACAAGGCGCAGGCCGCTGAGTCTGGCAAGCCCGAGAACATCCAGGAGAACATCGCGAAGGGCCGCATGGAGAAGTTCTACAAGGAGAACTGCCTCTCCGAGCAGGCTTTCGTGAAGAACGGCGACATCACCGTGCGCGAGTACGTCGACGCGTGCGCCAAGGAGCTGGGCGGTACCATCAAGATCGCCGGCTTCCTGCGCTTCGCACTGGGCGAGTAGGCGCATACCCTTCATGTGAGGACCCATGGGTTCGAGCAATGAGGTCATAGTCATCCACGGAAACGGCAATCTCGCTGGCGAGGTTGCCGTTTCCGGTGCAAAGAACAGCGCGCTGAAGCTGATGGCGGCATCGGTGCTGGGGCGCGGCGCTACCACGCTGCACAACGTGCCGCTCATCGCCGATATCGACGTGATGTGCGAGGTGCTGGAGCACCTGGGCGCTACCGTGAGCCGCGATGGGCATTCCATGACCATCGACACGGCCGCGGTCGACCGCAACGAGACGCCCTACGAGCTGGTCACCAAGATGCGCGCGAGCATCGCCGTGCTGGGGCCGCTGATCGGGCGCTTCGGCGAGGCCCGCGTGGCCATGCCGGGCGGCTGCCAGATCGGGGCGCGCAACATCGACATGCATCTGGTGGGGCTCGAGGCGCTGGGCGTGCAGTTCGACGTGCATCACGGCTTCATCGTGGCGCGCACCCCGGATGGGCTGCATGGCGCGCAGGTGACGCTGGAGTTCCCGAGCGTCGGCGCCACCGAGAACATGCTGATGGCCGCCGTGTGCGCCGAGGGGCAGACCATCATCGACAACGCCGCCCGCGAGCCCGAGATAGCCGACCTGTGCGCCATGCTCAACGAGATGGGCGCGTGCGTGAGCGGCATCGGCACGTCCACCATCGCGGTGGAGGGCGTGGCGCCGGAGAGCCTGCACGCATGCGAGCACACCACGGTGGGCGACCGCATCGAGGCGGGCACGTTCCTCGCGGGAGGGGCGCTCACCGGCGGCCCGGTGAAAGTGACGGGCGTCGACCCGGCCTTCCTGCGCATGGCCATCACGAAGCTGGAGGCGCTCGGTTGCACGGTGCGCACCGGCGAGGACTGGGTCAGCGTGGAGCGCACCGGCCCGCTCGGCGCGGTGGACATCCAGACCCTGCCGCATCCCGGCTTCCCGACCGATCTGCAAGCGCAGTTCATGCTGCTGTGCGCGCTGGGCGAGGGCCTCTCGGTGGTGACCGAGAATGTGTTCGAGAACCGCTTCATGTTCGCTGCCGAGCTGATGCGCATGGGCGCGAACATCGACCTTGAGGACCACCACGCGGTGATCCGCGGCGTCGACGGGTTGCAGGGCGCACCCGTGTCGGCTACCGACCTGCGCGCTGGCGCGGCGCTCGTGCTCGCGGGCATCGTGGCGGAAGGCTACACCACCGTGCACGGCATCGGCCACATCGACCGCGGCTACGAGGATTACGTGGGCAAGCTGCGCGCGCTCGGTGCTGATGTGATGCGCAAGGATATCGGCGCGCGGCCATGAGGCACGGCAGGTCAAGGGGCGCGCACGGCAAGCATTCCGCCGGGCCGGGCGTCTCTGCGAAGCGGCCCGCATCCACGCTGATCGAGGAGGTGCGCCGCCGCAAGCGCAAGCGCCATCTGCTGATGGGCGCGCTCGTCGCCGTGGCGGTCATCGCCATCGCCGTGGCGGTCGGCGTCTACGCGTATTTCATCAACACCGATGCTGAGCTCGACCTGGCGCCCTCGAACGCGCCGGAGGCGCTGGTGGAGGCGCAGGAGGGCCAGCCGCGCTACATCCTCTGCTCCGCCGACCTGGGCATCTCCGCCAGCGCGCCGGTGAGCTACGACACGCCTGCGCACGCTTCGGCATACATGCTGGTGCGGGTCGACGAGGGCGCGCGCAGCGTCATCTTCGCCACCATACCGGCCAACATCCTCGTCATGTTCGACGATGGGGAATACCATCCGCTGAGCCATGCGCTCGACGTGGGCGGCGAGGCTGAGCTCGTGCGCCGCGTCGCCGCGCTGGCCGATGTCGGGGTGAACCACTACGTCTCCACCATCGCTGCGGGCATCGAGGCGATGGTGGGCCTGGTGGGCGGCGTGGAGATGGAGCTCGCAAGCGGGATAGACGACCCCTACGCGGGCACGCAGGTGCTCTCTGCGGGCGAGGTGCGGCTCGACGGCGCGCGTGCGCTGCTGCTGCTGCGCGCTATGAACATCCCGGGCGGCTTTCCGACGGTGGCTGCGAACCGGGTCGATTTCACCTGCGCGCTACTGGGAAAGGCCATCTCGGGCAGCGGGCTCGATCTGGCCGCAGCCGTCAGCGACGCGAGCCGCTATATCTCCACCGACCTGACGGCCTCTGAGCTGATGGGCATGGCCGACGCGCTGCGCCCGCTCGATGGCGCAACCATCTGGCGCTGCGTGGTGCCAGGCTACGAGATGTCCACCGACGACGGTGCGGCCTACAACCCGAGCACGACGCAGTGGAAGGCCATGATGGAGCACATCCGCGCAGGCGAGGACCCGAACACGCCCGATCAGGCCGTGCTCGATGTCGATGCGGCGCAGACCACCGTCGATGTGCGAAACGGCACGCTGACCTCGGGCGCGGCCACGCAGATGGCCGACATACTGCGCTCGGCTGGCTTCGACGTCACCGCGGTGGGCAACACCGACGACAGCACCATCTACAGCGAGACGCTGGTGGTCTACATGGCGCCCGAGCACGCTGGAGCCGCGAAGGCCATCGTCGATGCGCTCGGGTGCGGGCGCGTGGTGAACGGCGGCGATTTCTACCATTCTGATGCCGATGTGATTTCCATCGTGGGAACCGATTGGACCCCTGCCGCCTGAGGCCCCTGTGGTATGATTCGTGCGAAAACCGCACAGACGAATGGAGTTCAAGATGCTCGATAGAGAGAAAGTATCCGAGGTGCTCGACCAGATCCGCCCCAGCCTCCAGGCCGATGGCGGCGATGTCGCGCTGGTGGATATAACCGACGATGGCATGGTGATCGTGGAGCTGCAAGGCGCCTGCAAGGGCTGCCCCATGTCGCAGATAACGCTGGCGAATGGCGTGGAGCGCATCCTGAAGGACCGCATCCCCGAGGTGAAGGGCGTGCGCTCGGCGGATGTGCCCGAGGACTTCGACAGCGCTGCCTTCTTCGGAGCGTAGCCGCATCCGATGGCTGCCTGTTGGGAGCAGCGGGGCTGCGACGACGAGATGCGGGGAAGGTGCCCGCATAACATCCCGGGCGAGCCGTGCCCGGCCGATTGCCATTTCGCCGCCTGCATGCGCCCTGCGCACGTGGTCTGCGGCGATTTCGACCTGCTGCTCAACCCCGACCGCGATTACGACTGCGCCAACAAGGAGATATGCCGCTTCTGCGAGTTCTTCTTGAAGAACGGCCCCGACATAGCCGACCGACCGGCCGGCTATGTGCGGCGCGGCAATCCGAACCGATTCTTGCTCTAGGTGTCAGGAGCGTCTCGCTTAGGCGACGCTTCGGCGCGCCGGGGCCGCTGCGCGCATGCTCTGCTAGAATTGGGGCATGGCATCCGCCATCATCAGGTCCGATCTGCACAGGAGAGAGGGGTGTGCGATGAGAGACGAGCTGTATTCATTCATGTGCCCGCACTGCGCTTCGGCGCGGTTGAACATGCTCGATTACGAGTCGCTCATGGTGCTGCGCGCCGACCTCGGCCTGTTCTGCGTGCATTGCCCGGCGTGCGGGCAGCGGACCTCGCTCTTGCGCCCCATCCCGTCCTGCCTTGAAGGCGAGGTGGCGCATGCGGCCGAGGATGCGAATGCCGGCATGGGCCACAAGCGCGCGCAAGGTTAGCCTATGCTCGACGCGCTCTATCAGGCCATAGACCCCATCGCCTTCCAGATCGGCCCGGTCGCGGTGCGCTGGTACGGCATCGCGTACGTGCTCGGGTTCTTGCTGGCGGGCCTCATCATCTATCGCGTGGCGAAGCGCTGGAAGCTGGGCCTCGCCGTAGAGGACCTGCTCGTCATCGTGCTCTGCGTGATGGTCGGCGTCATCGTGGGCGCGCGGCTGGGCTATTGCCTGTTCTACGGCGATGGGTATTACCTAGCGCATCCGCTTGATATATTGGCGTTCAACCAGGGGGGCATGAGCTTCCACGGCGGCCTCGTCGGCGCTCTGGTGGCCGGTGCAGTGGCGGCGAAGGTGACGGGCATCCCGTATCTGACGCTCGCCGATCTGGGCGTCATCGCGGCTCCGCTCGGGCTCTTCTTCGGCAGGTTCGCCAACTTCATCAACGGCGAGCTGTGGGGCGCTCCCACCGACTGGCCGCTCGGCGTGGTGTTCGGCGGGGCGGCGGGCGATATCCCGCGGCACCCGACGCAGCTCTACGAGGGCGTGCTCGAAGGGCTCGTCATATTCGCTGTGCTGTTCGCTCTGTCGCGCCGTGTGCCGCCGCGGCCGCGCGGCACCTTCCTGGGGCTCTTCCTGGTGATGTACGGGGTGTTCCGCTTCCTCATCGAATTCGTGCGCCAGCCCGATGCTCAGCTCGGCTACCTGTTCGGCGGCTGGGTGACGATGGGCCAGATCTTGAGCGCACCGCTCATACTGGCCGGCATCGCCTTCCTGATATACGCCCACAAGAAGCATCTGCCCCAAGAAGGCCGCACCAGCGAGCCCTCAGCCTGACGCGCCAAAGGGACGGAGCGGATGGGCGCAGGGTGGCGCCGCAAGTCAACGCGGGGTGAACAAAAGCAGTTGCGCGTGGCGCCAGAGCGGCGCGGGCGTTAGAATCGGCATATCATCCAGATCGACGGAAAGAGGTTACGATGGAAGTGAAGTTCTACCGGTGCGAGCACTGCGGCAACATCGCGGTGAAGGTGTTCGATAGCGGGGTGCCGCTGGTGTGCTGCGGCGAGCAGATGGTGCTGCTGGTGCCCGACACCACCGATGCGGCGCTCGAGAAGCACGTGCCCGACGTGCATATCGAGGGCAACCATGTGCACGTGAACATCGGCAGCGTCGATCATCCGATGACGCCGGAGCACTACATCCAGTTCATCTGCCTGGTGAAGGATGCCAGCTACGAGGTGCATCCGCTGACTCCGTCCGACCAGCCCCACGCCGACTTCTATCTGGGCGAAGGCGAGAAGGCGGTGGCGGTCTACGAGTTCTGCAACATCCACGGCCTGTGGGTGAAGGAGCTGTAAGCGCCCTACGAACGGAGCACCATGCGAGCGCGGCCGCCTTCGGGCGGCCGTTCTGCTATCTGCGCCGCAGCAGCCGGCGCGCCTTGCCCCAGATGTTCGTGACGAAGGCGGCTTCGGGCCAGTCGAAGCGGATGGCCGGCGCGAAGGTGATGGCGAGCGCGGCGCATCCGCCCGCGAGCAGATACGCCAGCGTGAGCGCCAGGTTGCCCATCGCCGGGCACACGAGCAGGTCGAGCCCGAAGTAGATGGCGCCGCCCACGATGGCGCCCGCGAGCCCCGTCGCCAGCGCGCGCAGGCACGCCACCACCACGCTGCGCATGCTCATGCGCTCGGCGCGGTACTGCCGGCACAGGTACGCGAACATGATGATGTCGGCCACCACATACGACACGATGGTGCCCACGGCCACCATCTCCATGCCGAGCCCCATGCTGTCTCGCGTCAGCACCGAGCCCACCACCAGCGCGATCTGGAGCATGCTGGCGATGAATATCATCACCGAGCAGGCCATCATCCGCCTGATGGCTGAGAACGCCATCTGGAGGTACGAATTCACGCCGTAGAACGGCAGCGCCGCGGCCAGCACGGCGAGGTACACCGCGATCTGCCCCACCGCATCGCCCGTGAACGCGCCGATCTGGTAGAGGCCCACCAGCGGCTGCGCGAACACGATCAGATACAGCGCGAAGGGGATCATCAGGAAGAATATCTGGCTCGACCCGTCGAGGATGCCCCGCACCACGCCCGGGCGGTCGTCGTTGGCCTGCATGGCCGACAGCTCGGTGAACATGGCCGTCGCCACCGGGATGGCCAAGAACGAGTAGGGGAACGTGAACCACAGCCGCGAATAGGCGATGACGCTAGGGCCGTTGTCGGCGAACGTATAGGCGGCGGCGTTGCCCACCGACACCACCACGAACCCGATGACCGTGTTCAGCAGCGCGGGCACGCCCAGCCGCAGCGTCTCGGCGAGCGCCGGGTCGCGCAGGTCGATGCGGAAGGAGAGCAGGATGCCGTTGCGGCGCAGGCCGGGCAGCTGCACGAGCAGTTGCAGCAGCACGCCGGCCGGGTTGCCGATGGCGATGATGTAGAGCGCGAGCGTCGGGTCGTGCGGCGCCAGATACGCATAGACGATGAACGTGGCGATGACCATCAGGTTGTTGAACACCGGGGCGATGGCGCCCCAGATGTAGTCGCGGTTGGCGTTCAGCAGCCCCGAGATGATGGCTGACGCCCCATAGAAGACCAGCTGGATGGCGAAGAAGCGGAACAGGAGCACCGATGTCTCCATCTCGCCTTGATCGGAGAAGAACGTCTGCGTGTAGACGATCTGCGCGGGGAAGAGCATGCAGAGGGCGGCCAGCACGCCCATGAACAGCACAGCCAGCGTGAAGATGTTCGACGCATAGCGGCGGCTGTGCCGACGGCCGAGGTTGCGCTTCACCGACATGTACACCGGCAGGAACGCCGTGGCCAGGATGCCGCCCATCACCAGCTCGTAGAGCATGTTCGGCAGCGAGTTCGCCACCTGATAGGAGCTCGACAGGAACGTGGCCCCCAGCGCGAAGGCCATAGCCCACGTGCGGGCGAAGCCCGTTATGCGGGAGATGATGGTGCAGATGCTGATGATGGCCGCTGAGGTGCCTACATCTGCGCGTATGTGGTCGTCTTGCGGCATGCTCTTATGATACCCGAGCGCGAGCGCCGACCGCTGCGCGCGCTTATAATAGTGCGCACGGAAACGAGGGCGCGGCGCGACCGCGCGAGGAGGAGCGGGCCCATGCGCGTCTTGGTGGTCAGGAACAGCAACAGCAAGGAAGCGGCCGATGCGGCGATGCTGCTGGCTGCTTATTTCATGTCGCAGGGGGTGGAGTGCTCGTCGCTGTCCTCAGACGAGCTGTACAGCCGCGCGTTCGCTACCGAGGGGCGCTTGGAGGCGCGCGAGGCTGCCCGCGCCTGCGAGCTCGCGGTGGTGCTCGGCGGCGACGGTACGATCTTGCGCACCGCACGCTTGCTGGCGGGGCAGGAGACGCCCATCCTCGGCATCAACTTCGGGCATCTGGGCTTCTTGGCGAACAGCGCCGAAGATGGCGTGGTGGAGCTGACCGCTCGCGCCTTGGCGGGCGAGCTTCTGATGGAGCGCCGCGCGAACCTGACGTGCCGCGTGGTGTGCGAAGGCGAGGCCGACCCCTATGCAGACGATGCGGACGGCTTCGAGGCGTGCGCGCCCGAGCGCTGCTTCTTCGCCCTGAACGAGATAGCGGTGACGCGCGGCGCGATGGGTCGCACGCTGGAATTCACCTTGGATGTGGCCGATAGCTGCATCGGGCGCTTCGGCGGCGACGGCATCGTAGTGGCGAGCGCTACGGGCTCCACCGCGTATGCGCTCGCGGCCGGCGGGCCTTTGGTGGCGCCCAGCTTCACGGGGCTGATCGCGCAGCCCATCGCGCCGCATACGCTGTCGGCGCGCGGTGTGCTGACCGACCCGAACGATGTGGTGTGCGTCACGCTGCCGCGCGAGGTGGACGCGCAGGCTGCCACCATATTCGCCGACGGCGACCTGCTCGAGTTCGATGCTCCGGTGCGCCGCGTGTACGTGAGCCGCGGCAGCGCCCCGACCTGCCTCCTCTACGCCGAAGCCGGCCATTTCTACGCCTACGCTGCCAAGACCTTCTTCCTGTGAATTCCGGCGGTCTGACAGCCTTCTCGCTCCGTTACGAACGACCTGGGGCTTTTCGATTCAGCCTGCTCGCTGCGTTGCTGGGGCCTACTTGTGGTAGAAGCGGTGCTGCTCGTATTTCGGCTCGCAGCAGAGGTTGATGCCCAGCGTGCGGTAGAGCTTGCGGTCGGTGTGCGATACGATCACCGAGAAGAACGCGTCGCAGCCGCGCAGGTCGTCCAGGTGGTCGATCAGGCGCTCGGCCAGCGGCTCGGTCACCGATGAGATGGATAGCGCTATCAGCGTCTCGTCGGAGTGCAGGCGCGGGTTGCGGCTGCGCAGATGATCGGTCTTGAGGTGGCAGATGGGCTCGATGGCCTCGTCGGTTATGACGTCGATGTCGTCGACGCCGGCCACGGCTTTCAGCGCGTTCATGAGCAGCGAGCTGGCAGCGCCCAGCAGGTTCGATGTCTTGCCGGTGACGATGCGCCCGTCGGGCAGCAGCATCGCGCCAGCGGGCGTGCCCGTCGTCTCCTCTTTCAGCATGGCCGCCGTGCGCGGAGGGAAGCTGCTCGACGCGATGCCCGACTGGTTCATCAGCATCTCAAGCTTCTTCACCGCCTTGTCGTCGCAGCCCGTCTCCTTCGCCTCAACCGCGTGGTGGAAGAACCGCCGCATGATCTCCAGGTTCGCCGCCTCGCGCACCGCGTCATCGTCGCTGATGGCGTAGCCGACCATGTTCACGCCCATGTCGGTGGGGGACAGATACGGGCTCTCGCCCATGATCTTCTCCATCATGGTCTTGAGCACGGGGAATACCTCGATATCGCGGTTGTAGTTCACCGTGGTCTGCCCGTAGGCCTCCAAGTGGAACGGGTCGATGGCGTTGCTGTCGTCGAGGTCGACGGTGGCGGCCTCGTAGGCGATGTTCACCGGGTGCTGGAGCGGCAGGTTCCAGATGGGGAACGTCTCGTATTTCGCGTAGCCGGCCTCCACCCCGCGCTTGTGCTCGTGGTAGAGCTGCGAGAGGCACGTGGCCATCTTGCCCGAGCCGGGGCCGGGCGCGGTGACCACCACCAGCGGGCGCGTGGTGGGCACGTAGTCGTTCTTGCCGTAGCCCTCGTCGCTGACGATGTGGTCGATATCGTAGGGGTAGCCGGCGATGGGATAGTGCAGGGCATGCGCGATGCCGAGCGCATCGAGGCGCCTGCAGAACGCATCGGCGCCGGGCTGGTTCGCGTAGTGCGTGATGACCACGTTGCTCACCAAAAAGCCCATGCTCTGGAGGATGTCCATCAGGCGCAGCACGTCCTCGTCGTAGGTGATGCCGAGGTCGCCGCGCTTCTTGTTCGCCTCGATGTGGTTCGCGTTCACCGCGATGATGATCTCCACGTCGTCGGCCATGCTCTGGAGCATGCGTATCTTGCTGTCGGGCTCGAACCCGGGCAGCACGCGCGAGGCATGCAGGTCGTCGAATATCTTGCCGCCGAATTCCAGGTACAGCTTGCCGCCGAACTGCGAGATGCGCTCGCGTATGCGCTCCGCCTGCATCTGGATATACTTCGCGTTATCGAACCCTTCGCGCATGGTCCCTCCTGGAAATAGCGTTCTACCTGCGGAAATGAAGGCCGGCTCCGGCGTTCGGCTAGGATCGGGCCGTCCGTAATATCCATGCAACAAACCAGTGAGAGTATACCTCACGAGGCAGGTGCGCGCACGGCGGCGGCCGTAGTGCGAGGAGGAGAGGAGCTCGTAATGGCCAAGCACATCTTCGTCACCGGCGGCGTCGTCTCGTCGCTCGGGAAGGGCATCACCGCGGCGAGCTTGGGGCACCTGCTGAAAGCGCGCGGCTACCGCGTCACCATGCAGAAGATGGACCCGTACCTCAACGTCGACCCCGGCACCATGAGCCCCTTCCAGCACGGCGAGGTGTTCGTCACCGAGGATGGCCACGAGGGCGACCTCGACCTCGGGCACTACGAGCGCTTCATCGACGAGGACCTGACGCGCGAGAGCAATTTCACGCAGGGCAGCATCTACCAGGCGCTGATCGCGCGTGAGCGGCGTGGCGACTTCTTGGGCGGCACCGTGCAGGTCATCCCGCACGTGACCGACGCCATCAAGGAGCGCCTGCGCAGCATCGCCCGGCGGTCGGGCGCCGACATCGTCATATCCGAGATAGGCGGCACGATCGGCGACATCGAGAGCCTGCCGTTCATCGAGGCCGCGCGCCAGTTCAAGAAGGAGGAGCCGGCGGGCGATGTGCTGTTCGCCCATGTTGCGCTGGTGCCCTACATAGCTGCCGCGCACGAGGTGAAGACGAAGCCCGTGCAGCATTCGGTGAAGGAGCTGCGCAGCTTGGGCGTGCAGCCCGACTTCATCGTGTGCCGGTCAGATCATGAGGTGAGCGATGCGGTGCGCGAGAAGATCGCGCTGTTCTGCGATGTGAGCGCCGAGGAGGTGCTGGCGTGCGCGGATGCGCCGGATATCTACGAGGTGCCCCTCATCCTGCATGAGCAGGGCTTCGATGCTATGGTGCTCGACCGGATGGGCCTGCCGCCGCGCCGCGCCGATCTGAGCGACCTGCGCGGGTATCTCGATGCGGCGGCGCGCTGCGAGGGTGTGGTGGACATCGCCGTGGTGGGGAAGTACACGAGCCTGCCCGATGCGTACCTGTCGGTCATCGAGGCGCTCCGGCATGCGGGCGTGGCGCATGGGCGGCATGTCGAGGTGCACCTGGTGGACGGCGAGGCGCTCGCCGATGCTGATGCGGAAGCGGCGCTGAGCGGCATGGATGGCGTGCTGGTGCCGGGCGGGTTCGGGCAGCGCGCCTTTGAGGGCAAGATAGCCGCGGCGCGCTATGCGCGCGAGAGGGGCGTGCCGTTCCTCGGCATCTGCCTCGGGTTGCAGGCTGCGGTGTGCGAGTTCGCGCGTCATGCGGCTGGCATCGCGGGCGCCACCTCGGCCGAGTTCGGCGGCGATGGCCCGTTCGTGGTGGACCTGATGGGCGAGCAGGAGGGCGTTGAGGACAAGGGCGGCACCATGCGCCTGGGCGCTTACCCGTGCGCGCTGGTGCCGGGCACGCTGGCTGCGGCGGCTTACGGCGAGCCCGTGGTGCATGAGCGCCACCGCCATCGCTTCGAGGTGAGCAATGCCTTCTGCGATGCGCTCGTGAGGGCTGGGCTCGTCATCAGCGGCCGGTCGCCCGATGGCCGCTTGGTGGAGATGGTGGAGGTGCCGGGCCACCCGTGGTTCGTCGCGTGCCAGGGCCACCCTGAGTTCAAGAGCCGCCCGCATCGCCCGCATCCGCTGTTCCGCGGCTTCATCGGCGCCGCTTGCGCGCGCTGATGCGCGAGCGGTTGGCATGGGCCGGTGGCGGGCGAGGCTGGAGCGGGCGTGCGCACCTGCTACACTGGCTGCATGGAGATACGCGAGCTCATTCGGGAATACCTGTCATACCTGCGCATCGAGCGCGGGGCGTCGCCGCTCACGGTGAAGGGTTACGAGCACGACCTGGCGCTGTATGAGCAGCATCTGGCCGATGCGGGCGTGACGGAGCTCGCCGAGGTTGACCGTGCCGCGGTGCTCGGGTTCGAGGCGGCCATCATGGCGCAGGGCTTCGCGCCGGCCACCTGCAAGCGGCGCATGGCGGCAGTGAAGGCGCTGCACAAGTTCGCCGTGCGCGAGGACTTCACGCAAGCGAACCCCACAGCCGCTATCCCGCTGCCGAAGATGCCGCAGCGCCTGCCCGACGTGCTCACCATCAGCCAGGTATGCACCATGCTCGACCTCGCCGACGACGCTTCGCCCGCGGGCCTGCGCGACCGCGCCATCTTGGAGGTGCTCTACGGGTGCGGCCTGCGCGCCAGCGAGGCCGCCGGCCTCGATATGCCCGACCTGTTCCTCGACGATGGCTTCCTGCGCGTGTTCGGCAAGGGGGCGAAGGAGCGCATCGCGCCTATCGGCGGTGCGGCGGTGCGGGCTCTGGCGCGCTATCTGGAAGAGGGCCGCGCGCCGCTCAGCATGAAGGCGCGCGAGCTGCGCCCGCAAGATGCCAGCGCCGTGTTCCTGAACGCGCGGGGCGGGCGCCTGAGCCGCCAGAGCATCCATAAGCTGGTGGCGCGCGCGGGCGCGGGCATCGGCGTGGAGGGCCTGCACCCCCATACGCTGCGCCATTCGTTCGCCACCCATATGCTCGAAGGCGGCGCCGACCTGCGCGCCATCCAGGAGATGCTCGGCCACGCCGACATATCCACCACCCAGATCTACACCCACATAGACCGCACGCACCTGCAAGAGGAATACCTGAGCGCCCACCCCCGCGCCAAGCGATAGCGCAGGCGCATCGTCCCCGCTCAAGCCCTATTGCCGAAACTCGCAAAATTTGCCTAAACTTGCAAAAATCGCCTAAACTTGCAAAAGGATATGGAATATGAGCAAGCGAGGCAAACTATGGAATCAGCCAATCCTTTTACTCCTAGCTTCGGGAAGATCCCTCCGATCATGGCAGGTCGTGACGAGCTGCTTAAGGATATGTCGCGAGCATTCGAGCATGGAAGCGGTGATCCGAACCTCTCGACGATATTCTCCGGAGCACGTGGTACCGGGAAAACAGCACTCATGTTCTATCTGTCGCGCATCGCGGGATCGCAGGGATGGATAGCCGTGAATGTTAGCGCGGTCCCGGGAATGCTAGAAGATATCTATGAGCGTGCGAAGAAAGCAGCGGCGCATCTTGTATCCGAGGAGCCGCACGCGCGCATCAAGCAAGTCGGCATCCCTCAGATCATCAATATCGAGATAGACGATGCGGCTCCTCAGGCAGGGAATTGGCGCACGCGTATGACCGATCTGTTGGATGGGCTCGCTGCCTTTGATATCGGCCTGCTGATCACGGTGGACGAGGTGAAGCCTGAGCTCGATGAGATGGTGCAGCTGGCATCGGTCTATCAGCATTTCGTAGGAGAGGACAGGAAGGTCGCGCTATTGATGGCAGGATTACCCGGTAAGGTGTCGTCGCTCGTTAGCAATGATTCCATATCGTTCCTGCGCCGGGCATGCCGGCATCGCCTCGGCCGGATCTCTGGTGCGGACGTATCTGCGACCTTACGGGCGACTGTTGAGGAGAGTGGCCGGGTAATCGATGACGACGCGCTCGATCTGGCGGTAGCGGCGATAGAAGGCTTTCCTTATATGATGCAGTTAGTGGGATTTCGCATGTGGGCGCAGCATCCTGCCGAAGAGGCCATCACATGCGCAGATGCGGAGCATGGCATCCAGCTCGCGCAGACCGATTTCCGCGAACGCGTCCTCGATGCTACGTTCTATGACCTCTCCAACGGCGATGTGCGCATGTTGAAGGCTATGCTCGAAGATGTGCGTGAGAGCCAGTTGGTTGAGATAGCAGCTCGACTCGGCGAGAAGAGCAATTATGTCAGCACCTATAAGCGACGCCTGCTCGAGCAGGGCATCATCGGGGAGCGCGGCCGCAGTGCCGTGGCCTTCGAGCTCCCCGGGTTCAGAGAATATCTTGCCGAGCAGTGCGACTGAACAGAGCCTACTTTTGGTATCTCAGCGTTGATCTGCGGATGATAGCATCGGATAGCGTGTCGGTATCATCTGCTGATGGCTGCTCGATGAAGCGATCTGCTCATTCGCGTCAGCATCTGAAACAGGTGCTGACACGAATGTCGTGCTAAAGGAGCTCTGCCATTTTTTGGTTGGTGCGTGTCATCACTTCAGTATAGTAGGCCAGTTCGTCGGGTGTAAGGTCATCGTCCGCGATATCGTCTATCTTCGCAGAGAGCTCAGCATAGCGGGCCATCATCGAAGAATAATCCGCTACCATCGAGGCGGGATCGCTCGATTCGTTGTATCTCTTCATGAATGCGCAATGCTCATCGATGAAAGTCTCGTAGCTGTCCATTGCGGCCTTGAAATCGCTTTTACCGGTATCGTCTGCAGGGGCTGCTTCGCTTGTGGAGAGTTCTGAGGCTTCCTGCTGAGAAGGGGGGTCAACTTGAGATGCGGAAGGCTTATCTTCGGTAGGTTGCGCTATGCGAATAGATATGAAGCCATATACAGCATGATAGCACATACGCTGGTCGGATGGATATCGAGCAGAACAGGATCGTGTTGGGCCGTGCTATCGGGGAGCGGCGCGAGGCGCAAGGGCTCTCTCAGAATGTGCTGGCGCTCATGGTGGGCAGCAGCAAGTCGCACATTTGGCGCATCGAGACAGGGCGCGTCGGCGTAGGTATAGACGACCTCTCCCGTATCGCGGGAGCACTGGATGTAGCGGTGCGCGATCTGGTCTCATTCTGATTCTACCGTGTCCTTGAACAGCAGTTGCAGTCCTGCTCGCGCACGGGTAGTGGCAGCTTCGCTTATCTCTATCAAACCATCGAGTCCGAGGAATTCCATCATCTCGATATCGCCCGCAATGGTGAATACCATTGCGAGAAGGTGATCGCCGATAGCGATGAAATCATCGCAGTCCCAATCGTCGGGAACGCTGACGAACGGGTTGTCCATGCCAGAAGAATCGCAGATACCCTCGATGAGCTGGAGATGAAGGTGCTGTCCTTCATAGCTTCCGGCCAGTGAGGCATCGTCGTCGTGGAAGCTGTCGAACTCTTCAAGCACCGGATAAAGGCTCAGCATCGCGTCTTGAACCCATAGCGTATGCAGATAGAATCTTATGCGATCGACCATCTCCGGGCCACCGAGCGCGGCAGCCTCCTTCGCCAGGGGGCAGTCTTCTTGGAAGAGCCCCCATAGTATGAAGAAGCCTCCGTCGGGTAGCAGGAACCAATGGTCTTCGTACCATTCCCACAGCGCTTCGCCTGCCTCCTCCATCTCGTGATAAGTGAGCGTATCGCCCATCGAGGCGAATCTGCCCGCAACGTCTGCGAAAGCCTTATCCGCAGCTTGGATGTCCTCTTCGGTCATGTTCTCCACATGTCGCATGGCCTCCATGAAACCATGCGAGGGCATGCGATTGCAGTAGTACGCATCTAGGCCGCCCGTTTCGTATGTGCGTTCCGCGAATCGGTCGAGGTTGACGATCTTTGAAAGCGAGACGGTTGCGGCTAGGTTGTGCACGCGATCTTTCTGCACCCACAGATCGCGTATGCGGGCATTCGATATCTCTTCGACCTGTGCAGGCTCCGAATCGAGGATCTGGGCTATCTCGTTCAGGCGGAAGCCGAGATCGCGGTAGATGAGGATCTGCCTCAGGCGTTCGATATCCTCATCGCTATAGAGCTTGCGATTGTTCGACACGCCTTCGTCCGTCCGAGCGGGGCAGAGCAGTCCGATATCGTCGTAATGCTGCAAGGTTCGCGAGGTGATACCCATCAGCTTCGCAACTTGGCCGCTCGTTTTCATGGCGTTCTCCTTCCTCCTTCGCAAAGAAGCGTACACCCAAACGTAACGTGCGGGTCGAGCGGAGCACAGCGATGAGCGCCGCTTTTGCCGAAGATGTGCGAAAGGTGCCTGCTCAGATGGTGTATGGTAGAATTTAAATTTGCACGTAAATGCTGAGAGATGAATGACGAACAGGGGAATCCCTCTATGTCGATTTTCGATAGATTCGCGAATATGGGCGGGAACATGTCGACCGACATGGCCATCGACCTCGGCACCGCCAATACGCTCGTCGCCATAACCGGCGAGGGCATCGTGATCAACGAGCCATCGGTGGTGGCCATCGAGAAGAGCACGCATCGGGTGCTCGCGGTGGGCCATGAGGCGAAGAACATGATCAACCACACGCCCGACGCGTTCAGCGCCGAGCATCCGCTGAAAGACGGCGTGATAGCCGACTACGACGTGACCGAGGCCATGCTCTCGGCGTTCATCAGCAAGGCGAGCGACAGGAAGTACCCCTGGCAGGCCAAGCCGCGCATCGTCATCTGCATACCGTGCGGCGCCACCAGCGTGGAGAAGCGCGCGGTGTTCGAGGCCGCTATCCAGGCCGGCGCGCGGCAGGCGTACCTGATCGAAGAGCCGATGGCTGCGGCGATGGGCGCCGACCTGCCCGTTACCGAGCCCACCGGCAGCATGGTGGTGGATATCGGCGGCGGCACCACTGAGGTGGCCGTCATATCGCTCGGCGGCATCGTGTCGTCGTCGTCGCTGCGCTTGGCGGGCAACCGCCTCGACGAGGCCATCGCCATGCACCTGCGCGACCTGCTCGGCATCAAGATCGGCGAGCGCACCGCCGAGGTCATCAAGATCAAGATCGGCAGCGTGCTGCCCTTCGAGGATGGCCGCGAGCGCGACATGATCATCTCGGGCCAGGACGTATACACCGAGCAGCCCAAAGAGGTGACCATCCAGTCAGAGGACGTGCGCGCGGCGCTTCAGGCGCCCATCGAGGAGATGGTGCTGCACATCAAGGACACCTTCAAGACCACCAACCCCGACCTGGCCAGCGATATCATCCAGAATGGCATCCTGCTGACGGGCGGCGGCGGTCTGCTGTCGGGGCTCGACCGCTACCTGACCGACCAGCTGGAGATCCCCGTGTGGGTGAGCGAGACGGCTCTCACGAACGTGGTGTCGGGGTGCCTGAAGGTGCTCGAGACGCCCACGGCGCTGCGCCAGACCCTGATGCGCTCCAAGTAGCGCGCAGCGGCGGCTCGCATGGCGCTCAACTTCCAAGATATGCACGACCCGCGCATCATGCGCGTGGTGCTCGCTGTGCTCATCGTCGCGTCGCTCGCGATGGTCACGGTGTATGCGCGCGAGGGCGAGGGCGGCGTGCTCCATCAGGTGCAATCGGGCGCGCATGCCGTATTCGCGCCGCTGGGCCTCGTGGGCTCGTCGGCGGGCGCTGCGGTGGAGGATGCCGGGCAGGCTGTGAGCGATGCCGGCGCTAGCGAGGAGACGCTCTCGGCGCTGCGGCAGCGCAACGCCGAGCTGACCGAGCTGCTCACCCAGAGCGAGGAATACCGGCTAGAGGCCGAGCGCTTGCAGGGCCTGCTCGACCTGAAGGATGCCTATCAGATCGAAGGGGTGACCGGGCGCGTGATAGGGCGCTCCACCGACGCCTGGAACCAGACCATCACCATAGATGTGGGCTCGTCCGCAGGCGTGGAGACGGGCCTGACCGTGGTCGGGCCGTCGGGCGTCATCGGGCAGGTGATCGGGGTGCAGGGCGGTTCGGCCACCGTGCGGCTGCTCACCGACCCGAAATCGGGCGCGGCGGCGCTCGTGCAATCGAGCCGCGCCGAGGGTATCGTGCGCGGGTCGCTCTCCGGGCAGCTGACATTGCAGAACATCGACGCGGCGGTGGAGCTCAAGACGGGCGATGTCGTGCTGACGAGCGGCCTCGGCGGCAGCTATGTGAAGGGCCTGCTGATCGGTACTATCGTGCGCATCGAAGGCCAGCCGGGCGACGGCTCGCGCACCATCTATGTGTCCCCGAACGAGACGCCGCAGGCGCTCGAAGAGGTCACGGTGGTGTTCGATGCTAAGAGCGAGCAGGCGACGGAGGGCCAAGATGAATAGCGCACGCCGCATCGTCGCTATCGTCGGCGCTCTGGTGGCAGTGCTCTTGCAAGCCGCCATCGCGCCCGCGATGGAGATAGGGCCAGCGCTGCCGAACTTCATCTTGGCGTTCGTGCTGGCATGCGCGGTGACGCGCCCCGAAGGCGGCCTCGCGCTGCCGTTCGCGCTGGGGCTCGCCTTCGACCTGATGGGCAACGGGCCGGTGGGGGGCATGGCGTTCGTGTGCACGGCCCTATCGTTCGCCTGTATGCGCCTGTCGGTTGTGTTGGATAACGATACTTTGTTTATGCCTATTGTGCTTATTGTGGCCGGGTCGCTGCTCGGCAACCTCGTATACGGCATACTTGTGCTTGCATGCGGGGCCGGCATCGGCATAGGCGAGGCGCTCGTGGGATGCGCGCTGCCGTGCGCAGCCTATGACGCGGTGCTCGCGTTGGTGATGTTCCCCGTGCTGCTGCGTCTGATGCGCCTGGGCGACGCTCAGATGCGGGTGCACTGATGGCGCCCTGCGCGCCGACCGATCGTTTGGAGTGAGAGCGTGCTTGTAGCCGTCTTGGCTGGGATCATAGCTGCCGTCATCGCGGTGTGCATCGTGGGCGTGGTGCTGGTGCTGGTGTCGCGCTACCGCGACCAGAACGCCAGCGCGGCCACCGACCTGTCGATGCTCGATACCGTGGGCGTGGGCGCTGACGAAGATGGCGACATACGCGTGAAGTCGGGCGAGGCCGCCGCCTCGAAGCCATCTGATGGCCTGTCGAAGCGCTTCGGCGCGCTGGGCGCGCTCGCCGGCGCCATCTTCGCCGTCCTGGGCGCGAAGCTGTGGTCGATGCAGGTGATGGATTCCAGCGCGTATTCGAGCGAGGCCGAGCGGAACCTTTACACCACCGTGAGCACGCCTGCGCCCCGCGGCAGCATCTTCGACCGGCAGGGACGCGTGCTCGTCACCAACCGGGCCAGCCAGACGGTGCTGGCCGAGTCGGAAGTGGCCGATTCCTACGACACCATCCGCCGGCTGTCGTCGGTGCTGGGGCTGCCGGTGGGCGTGGTGCGCCAGCGGCTCGCCGACACCTCGCACGGCGCGCAGAGCCAGCGCGTGGTGGCAAGCGATGCCCGCCTGCGCGACGTGGCCTTCATCGCCGAGCACGCCGACGCCTTCCCGGGGGTCAGCGTGGAGACGCGCACGATGCGCATCTACCCCAACGCAGCGCTCGGCGCGCACGTGCTCGGCTATACCGGCAGCCCCACCGAAGACGAGCTGTCCAAGACCGTGGAAGGGCGCGTCATAGATTCCAACGACATCTTGGGCAAGGGTGGCATCGAGGCGTTCTACGACGATGTGCTCGCCGGCGAGAAGGGCCAGCGCAATGTGATGGTGGACGCGTCGGGCAACGTGGTGTCGGTCACCAGCGAGACAGCGCCGACCCAGGGCTCCGACATATACCTGACCATCGACGCAGCGGTGCAGTATGCAGCCGACAAAGCGCTCGCCTCGCTGATCGCCCCCGGGGGCGATATCGGCTCGGGGCGCGGCGTGGCTGGCTCGGTGGTGGCGCTCGACGCGCGCGATGGCTCGATCGTGGCGATGGCCAGCTACCCGACATTCGACCCATCGAACTTCACCGACGGCATCCCGCAGGATATCTGGGACCTGTACAACACCGAGGAATCGCATGCCCCCATGCTCAACCGCGTCATCAACGGCCAGTATGCGGCGGCGTCCACCTTCAAGGCGTTCACCTCGATGGCGGGCTTGGAATACGGGTTCGCAACGCCGCAGAGCGCGTGGACGTGCACGGGCAGCTGGGACGGCTTCAACACCGGCGCGCCGCAGAAGTGCTGGGACCACAGCGGGCACGGCACGCTCGATCTGCATGGCGGCATCGTGCATTCGTGCGACGTCGTGTTCTACGAGATAGCCAAGGCGTTCTTCGACCACGGGCCCGCCGGCACCGGCGAGCTGTCGAACACCGCATTGCAGGAGTACTTGGAGAAGTACAACTTCGGGAAGGCTACGGGCGTCGATCTGAAGAACGAATCGGCCGGGCGCGTGCCCACGCCGGAATGGAAGGCGGAGCACTGGCGCAACGTGCCCTCGGAGGCGGCGTGGCGCGGCGGCGACTACACGAACATGATCATCGGCCAGGGCGACATACTGGTGACGCCGCTCCAGATAGCGGCGGGGTACTGCGGCATCGCCACCGGTCGCATCTACAAGCCCCACCTGCTGAAAGAGGTGCGCAACGCCGCGGGCGATGTGGCCATGGCCTTCGAGCCGGAGGTGTTGGCCGAGCCCGAGGTGAACCAGGAGCATCTGGAGTATGTGCGCGATTCCCTGCGCGGCATGATCGTGGAGGACAGCAAGATGCCCAAGGTGTTCGGCGATGAGGGCCTGGAGGCCGCCGGCAAATCCGGCACCGCCGAGCACACCGACCGCGCCGACGACGCCTGGTTCGTGGCATATGCGCCCTACGACGACCCGAAGTACGTGGTCGCTTGCATGATCGAGCAGGGCAAGCAGGGCAGCAGCGTGGCCGCGCCCATCGTGGCGAAGGTGCTGGGCGCTGCCATGCGCGCCGATAGCGGAGAAGAGGGCACGGTAGGGCGCATAGCCGGCTCGTCCGGGCATTCCTCGGTGCTGAATTTCGCCGCCGACAGCGATCGCGAGGACTGATGCCGCTTCCCCAGATCGATACCATCGGGATCGGCGCGCCGAGCGCGCCCCGGCGCCGCAAGCGCGGTGGCGGCCATGTGCCCCGCCCGGCGCCCGAGCGCAAGCCGCTGCCGCTGTCGGGTATCGTCTGCTGGCCGTTCTTGGGCGTGGCGGCGCTGCTGGTGGGTTACGGGCTGCTCGTGTGCTGGTCGGCGGTGCAGGGCAACGAGAACTACAGCTTCATGCGCCAAGCGAGCGGCGTGGCGGTGGGCCTCGTGCTCATGGCCATCGTCTGGGCGTTCGACTACCGCAAGCTGGCGGCGGCCTATAAGCCGCTGCTCGTGGTGACCGTGGTGCTCATCCTCTCGCCGCATCTGCCGGTGATCGGCGTCACCACGATGGGCGCTACGTCGTGGATCAACATCGGCATGCAGATACAGCCCGGCGAGTTCGCGAAGGTGACCGTGGTGCTGTTCGCGTCCAGCCTGGTGGCGCGCTACGGCGGCAAGCTCGACGAGGTGCGCGAGTATTGCAAGGTGGTAGGGCTGCTGTCCATACCGTTCCTATGCATCATGACGCAGCCCGACCTGGGCACGGGGCTGGTGTACCTGTTCATATCGGCCACGGTGCTCGTCATGGGCGGTGCGCGCGCGAAGTACATCGGCATCACCGTGGGGCTCTTGGTGGTGGCCATCGCGGCGGTGTTCTTCATCGACGAGTTCCTGAAATACGACACCGGCGACGGCACGATGGAGTACCGTCTGCTGAAGAACTACCAGCGCTCGCGCTTGTTCGTGTTCATGAACCAGGGCGATGCCGACTACAGCGCCGAGGCGTACAACCTCCAGCAAGCCATGATCGCCATCGGCTCGGGCGGCCTGTTCGGCAAGGGGCTGGGGTCGTCGACGCAGTCATCGCTGGGCTTCCTGCCCGAGGCGCCCACCGACTTCATCTTCTGCGTACTGGCCGAGGAGCTGGGCTTCGCGGGCGTGGTGGTGCTCATCGCGCTGTACGCGACGCTGGTGGCCGTCTGCCTGCGCATCGCGCGGCGCTGCGGCAATCTTTTCGGTATGTTGACCGTCTGCGCTATCGTGGGTATGTGGTTGTTCCAGATATTGGAGAATATAGGCATGTGCTGCGGGCTGATGCCCATCACCGGCATACCGTTGCCGTTCGTGAGCTACGGCTCGTCGTTCATGCTGGTGAATTTCATCATGCTCGGGCTCATCGGTTCCGTTTACAGCCACGAATCAGGGCTGGGAAGGGGGATGCGCTATGGCTCTACCCGTTGATCTGCATGCCATCTTGGCGGCAGCGACCAATACCGAGGAAGAGGCGAAGGCGCCTATCGCGGTGTCGGTCTACATAGACGACACGGCTCCTGGCGAGTGCATCGCGTTCGTGCGCGGGCTGTTCGCGGGCGCTGAGGGCGCTAACGCTCGCGTTTCCATCTCGTACCTCGACGATGGCGCCGACGCGCGCCCGCACGACGACATGGCGGTGCTCATAGCCGGCACGCGCGCCGACATCGGGCGCACGGCGGCTGAGGTGCGCTCCGCGGGCGTGCCGGTGATGGTGGCGACGAACCTGCCGGCTCTCGTGGGCGATGCGGCCGCGGCAGACGGGTTCCCCATCCCGTCGGGCGACCTGATAACGCCGCTGCCTCAGCAGAAGCGCTTCGCTCTGAAGAAGGTGGCCGACGAGGAGGCTGGCGGGCCTGCGCCGGAGGCCGATGCGACGGTGGAGCTGACCGAGGATGCGCGCGCGGAATTCCGCATGCGCATCGGCGATTGGATCATAGCGGCGTGCCCGGACAAGCGGCTCGCATTCGCGCATGCGTTCCCGTTCGTGCGCCGGCCGCTCGCGCAAGAGGCCATCACCTCCACTGCGGTGCAGAATGCCGGTATCGGGCTGCTGCCCATCATACCGGGAGCTGACATGCCCATCATGACGCTGAACCAGGCGAAGATGCTCATGCAGATAGCCGCTGCATACGGCGAGCCGCTGAACAAGGAGCGCCTGCCCGAGCTGGCGGCGCTCGTGGGCAACGCCTTCCTCTGCCGCAGCATAGCGCGCAGCATGGCGAAGGCCATTCCCGTGGCCGGTCTCGTCATCAGCGGCGCTGTGGGCTTCGCCGCCACCGAGGCGGTGGGGCGCGCCGCTATCGAGTACTTCGAGGCGGGCGGCAGCGCGGCGGGCGTGGCGAACGTGGCCAAGCGCGCGGCGGGCGAGGCGGCCGATGCCGTGCAGAAGGCAGCGGCGACGCCTGCCGGCAAGGGCATCATCAGCGCGGCGAAGAAGGGTGCAGCCGGTGCGGCCTCGCTGATCGCGGGCAAGGTGCGGCGCCGATGATCCAGACCGACCTGTGGCCGCGCGTCCAGCCGCTGCTGCGGCAGGCTGAGCGGCCCTCGCGCTATATCGGGGGCGAGTGGGGAGCTGCGGGGCGCGCGGATGGCGCGAGCTTCGCCTTCTGCATGGTGTACCCCGATACCTACGAGCTGGGGCAGCCCAATCAGGCCGTGCGCATCTTGGTGAACGCCGTGGCGAAGATGGATGGCGTGGCTGCCGAGCGCGCCTACCTTCCCGCGCCCGATATGGCTGATGCCATGCGCGCTGCCGGCGTGCCGCTGTTCTCGCTGGAGAGCTGCGCACCGCTCGCTGAGTTCGACGTGGTGGGCATAACGCTGCCGCATGAGCTGGCGGCTACGAACGTGCTCGAAGCGCTCGATCTGGCGGGCATACCCCTACGTGCGGCCGAGCGCGCCCAAGATGACCCCATCGTGATAGCTGGCGGCCCATGCGCCATGAACCCTGAGCCGTATGCGCCGTTCTTCGACGCTATCTCGATAGGCGAGGGGGAGGAGGCGGTGCCCGAGCTGGTGGAGACGGTGCGCCGCATGCGCGCTGAGGGCGCGCCGCGCGCCGATATCGTGCGAGCGCTCGCGGGGGTGGCGGGGACATATGTGCCGTCGCTCTACGATGTGGTGGGCGAGCGGGAGGCCCAGGAGCGCGGCGCGTATGCGCACCCTGTCGAGGACGGGGTAGCGCCGGTGGTGGTTCGCCGCGTGTTCGAGGGGTTCTCCGAGGCCGATGCATGGGAGCCTTGCATCGTGCCGTATGTGGAGGCGGTGCACGACCGGCTGAACGTCGAGGTGCTGCGCGGGTGCGCTCGTGGGTGCCGCTTCTGCCAAGCGGGCATGATGTACCGCCCCGTGCGCGAGCGTTCGGCTGACAACATCGTGAGCGCGGTCGTGCGCGGGCTCGAGCAGACCGGCTACGACGAGGTGTCGCTCACGTCGCTATCCACCACCGACCATTCGCAGATCGAGGAGGTGCTCACGCGCCTGAACGCGGCATGCGCAGGGCGCGGCGTGCGCATCTCGGTGCCGTCGCAGCGGCTCGACTCCTTCGGCGTGAAGATGGCGGGGCTGGTGGCTGGCCAGAAGAAAGGCGGCCTCACGTTCGCGCCTGAGGCGGGCACGCAGCGCCTGCGCGACATCATCAACAAGAACGTGCGCGAGGATGACCTGTTCAGCGCTATCGACGCAGCGTGCGCGGCTGGATGGCGGCGCTGCAAGCTGTACTTCATGATCGGCCTGCCCGGTGAGACGGACGACGATGTGCTCGGCATAGCCGATCTGGCCGACCGCGCTTATGCGCGCATGAAAGAGGCGACGCCGCCCGAGCAGCGCGGCGCGTTGGCTATGAACGTGAGCGTGGGCGTGTTCGTGCCCAAGGCGCAGACGCCCTTCCAGTGGGACGGTCAGATATCGAGCGATGAGGCGCTGCGGCGCGTGGGGCTGTTGCGCAGCGCGGTTCGTCACCGTGCGGTGCGGGTGAGCTATCACGACCCGCAAGCGAGCTTCGTGGAGGCGGTGATGAGCCGCGGCGGGCGCGCCTGCGCCGATCTGGTGGAGGCGGCGTGGCGTGGCGGCGCGCGCTTCGATGCGTGGACCGAGCTCTTCAACGAGGAAGCCTGGCGTTGCGCTGCCGAGCAGACGGGCATCGACCCGGAAGCCATCGCTGAGGCGAGCTACGAGCCGGGGCATATCATGCCTTGGTCGCATATATCGGCGGGCGTGTCGCAGGAGTATCTGATGCGCGAGCGCGCGCGTGCGGAACGGGGTCAGACCACGGTCGATTGCACCTTCGATGCGTGCACCGCATGTGGCGTGTGCCCTGCTTCCCAGGTGCGCAACGAGCTGGCGCAGCCGCGGACCCAGGAGGTGGTCTGAGATGGCTGATCCGCGCTTGTTCCGGTTGCGTGTGGTGTATGCGAAACGCGGGCGCGTGGCCATGCTGTCGCATCTGGAGGTAGCCCGCGCCCTGGAGCGCGCAGTGCGACGGGCCGATCTGCCCTTCGCGGTGACGAATGGCTTCTCGCCGCATATGCGCATCGCATTCGGCGCCGCGCTGCCGGTGGGGGTGGGCGGCACGGCGGAGTTCTTCGACCTGTTCATGCGCAGCTATGTGGCACCCGATAAGGCGCTCGCCGCATTGCAAGCTGCGAGCGCGCCCGACCTCATGCCGAGCGCGTGCAGCTATGTCGAGCCGCAAGCGCCGGCTGCTTCGGTGGCGTGCCCGCTCAGCACCTACTGCGCGCGGTTCAGCGGCCCCGCGGCGAGTTTGACGGCGCCTGAGAGCATCGAGGTGGTGCGCAAGAAGAAGCCCAAGACGCTCCTGGTGGCCGAGTACCTGCGCGACGGGTTCGCGATCGATGGCGATTCCGCCACCTTCACCTTGGAGGCGAAACCTACCGGTTCGCTGCGCCCCGATGTGCTGCTCGATGCAGCGCTGAGCTGCTCGAAAGCCGCTGGCGTCGTGCCGGAAGACCTGCATATGGTGTCGATCGACCGCATATCGTAGAATTCGCACGAATAGGGGGTTGTGCGAGCCGATCTTATTGGTATAATTATCGGGCTGCGCGATCAGCGCGGCACCGCAAAAAGCGGGGTGTTAGCTCAGTTGGTTAGAGCGCCGGCCTGTCACGTCGGAGGTCGCGA
>CAJTXX010000027.1 GCA_910584145.1 uncultured Eggerthellaceae bacterium
TCCAGGCATCGCACTACAAGAACAACGCGCTCATCAAGCAGGCGATATCCGAGAAGTCCTCCGACAAGATGGCCGAGGGGCTCAAGGACGCCGGATGGGCCACCTCGTCGGCCTACGTGGACTCGCTGAAGTCCGCCATGGACACCTACGGGCTTCGCAGGTTCGACTCCATGACGGTCTCCGACCTCGAATCTGGCGCGTTCTCGTCGGATGCCATCGTCCAGGCCGCCTACAGCCAGCTCGGAGTCCCCTATGTGTGGGGCGGCACCACGCCGGGCGTCGGGCTCGACTGCTCGGGACTCACCCAGTACTGCTACTCGAAGGCGGGCATCTCCATCCCGCGCAACTCCGAGGACCAGGCGCGCGCGGGCCGCAAGGTTCCCGTGTCCGAGGCATCTCCTGGCGACATCTTGTGGCGTCCGGGGCATGTCGCCATCTACATCGGGGACGACCGCTACATCCACGAGCCGCACTCCGGTGCCGTCTGCTGCATAGCCACAGGGGCGAGCTACTTCACGAGCGCGGTCAAGATCAGATAGGAAGGAAGAACATGTCAAGGAAGAACAAGATCATGGCGGCAATCGCCGCAGGGGCGCTCGTCCTGCTCGTGGGCTCGGGCGTGGCGCGCTGCTCGCTCGCGAGCGCGGACGGCCCAGCGCCCGAGGACGCGCCGCAGCAACAGCAATCCCAGGAGCAGCGCTCCCCCGATTTCAGCGAGCCGGAAGGGCAGGGCGGCGCTTCCGCGCCAGAGCAGGCGCAGGGCTCGGCCTTCGAGGCGCTCGTCGGCACCTCCTGGATCGCAGAGGACGACCCGACATCGACGCTCTCCATCGTGAGCGGGGCGTTCGTGGAGAAGTCCGGCGAGGACACGATCGTGACCTACTGGACGATCGACTCCGAGGACGCTGGTTCCGCCGTGCTGCTCGCATCCAAGTCGATGACCGAGGCGGCGAGCCCTGTCACAGCGACCATCGAGGAAGCCGGAGGGACCACCGTCATCAGGTGCGACGCGCTCTCCCATGCCTACAAGCAGGTCCAGGCGGGGGCGCGCTCCCTCTACTTCTCCGGGGTCACGAGCAAGCTCGCCGAGTCCCTCGGCTGCGAGCTCACCGACATCGAGTCGGCCGTGTCGCTTCGCGCGGCCGCAGTCTCTCCAGCATGCGAGCGCGCGGTATGGGACGCCGAGGTCTGGATCGACTTCGCGGGCAACATCGCCACCACCACGTTCACGCTAGACGACGGCGCATCCACGCTCATCTCAGTGACGCGCGCGCCCGACGGCACCATAGAGGTGCTCTGATGGGCATGGGAAAGGTCAAGTCAATCGCATCCAACAGGGCGTTCCTGCCGGCGTTCGCATCCACGCTCGCCGTGCTCTGCGCACTGCTCGTCCCTACCCAGTTCGCATGGGCTTCCATCGCAGACGACATCAACGCATGGCTCTGCGGGGTACTTCGCGACTGGTGCAACTGGATCTTCGGCGCTCAGACCGACGTCATGAAGTCCCTCGGGGCGAACGGCGTGCTGTCCGCCCCCTTCGAGACGATGCTCACGAGCGCGGGCGACGTGTCCATGTACGACATCGCGCGAGGCGTCTGGCAGGTTGCCATCGTGCCGATAGGCTGCGGCGTTCTCGGGCTCGTGTTCACATTGAAGCTAATAGAGATCTCCCAGCGCATGGACGGCAACCAGGCGATGCCCGGAGTGAAGGAGGTCGTGTTCCTGCTCGTCTTCTTCGCCGTGTTCCTGTTCCTCATCCAGCACTCGTTCGACCTCATGGCCGCGATCTACGAGGTGGTGGGGCTCGCCATAGACCGCGTGGAGAACCTCTTCGGCTCGGGAGGCGCGCTCAACATGGCGGCCGTCTCGATAGTCACGGGGGATGACGATCTGTCAGCCCTCCTGGCGCTCCTCGTAGTCGCGGTCATCAGCTGGCTCGTCGTGCTCATCGCCTACATCGTGGCCTTGGTCGTGTGCTGGGCGCGAGCGATACAGCTCTACATCATGGCAGCGTTCTCGCCCATACCCCTCGCGTTCCTGGGCTTCGACCAGACGCGCCAGATCGGCATCGGCTACCTCAAGAGCTTCGGGGCGGTGTGCCTGGCCGGGCTCATCATCTTGATCCTGCTCATCAGCTTCCCCGTGATCCTCGGCAGCATCGTCGCCGTGAACCCCGGCACGGGAACGCCGATTGACGCCATCGCCAACGGCCTCACCTACGCGCTCCAGTACCTCGCAATGTGCATCCTGCTCGTGCTCTCGCTCGTGAAGAGCGGAAGCTGGGCGCGCGACATCGTGAGCGGCTTCTAGGGATAAGGGAGATTCGAGAGGAGGTGGTGCCTATGGGCTGACGCACCCTGAGCACCGAAGGCAAGCGGGCATTCCACTTCAGGCCCGGAAACACAAGACGCAAAAGGAGGCTTCCCAATGGAAGACAACGCAAAGAAGAACGTGTATTTGACCCTGCACCGCAAGTTCGTGCACGAGGACATCCCCTACACCGACCGAAAGACCGGCGAGGAGAAGACCTTCCACTCCGTCACCCTGCCCAAGGGCACCGTCATCGACGGCGTCGATGTCAGCTACTACCAGTTCAGCCCCATGTTCGTGAACCCCTCCCGATTCAAGGGCGAGAACTTCCGCGACATGCCGCTTCTGGCAGACCGCGAGGTGTGGCTGAAGAAGGGTCTCATGAACCCGGACGGCACGCCCGTGGTCGACGAGACCGGCAAGGAGGTCAAGGACATCGTCAAGGTGATGCCAGCGGCACTCAAGGAGGCCGTGGACAAGGGCCGCGCCGAGTTCCTGGCTTCCCTCGACGACAAGGCCAAGGACGCCCGCGAGGCAGCAGACAACCAGACCCGCGAGGCGCGCCATGCCGAGCCCGTCGCACGCTAGAGGGGGCCGCATGGACAACGCTATCGAGAAGACGAACGGATCGAAGGCGATGCGCTGCGTGCTCGCGGCGCTCATCGCCCTCACATCCATGCTGGGAACGCTCACGGCGGGCGCGCAGAGCGCCTCGGCCGCAGAGAGCGTCTACCTGGACATCCAGGGCAAGATCCAGTATGCCGGGTACCACACCACTTGGATGTACGCAGACGGCGAGATGGCCTACTGCGGCAACCCCTCCGCCGCCACCCCTCCCGAAGGCAACTACTCAAAGCACAAGATCGCATCGACCTCCGGGCGCGACGCGGAGACCGAGGCCGACCTCTGGTTCTCCTACGGCAGCCCCGGCTTCGAGAAGTCGCTCTGGCCGGACAAGTGGTACGACGGCACGGACATGACGAACGCCCGCTACGCGGCGCTCGCCCATATCCTGCTCTCAGACACCTTCTCCTCCAACGGCGACTACGCCCTTTTCGGCTGCAACGAGGACTTCAAGAGCTGGTGCCGCTACAGCGTCATCGGCTACGGCACCGACGGCTCGATGATCAACGACAACGCCACTGGACGCCGGATCCTCGCGCGCATGAGCGAGGTACCGAAGAACTTCGAGGCGTTCATGCTCTACACCGGCGAGGGCAACCAGCTGATCCTGTCGTTCAAGTACATCCCCTACGGCAACATCGACCTCCAGAAGGTCACCGCCATCGAGGAGATGTGCGAGGGCAACGACCACTACTCCCTTGAGGGCGCTGTATACACCGTGTACGGCAACTCGGGCCTCACCAAGGAGGTCGGCGCCATCACGACCGACAAGGACGGCTACGGCAAGCTGGAGGACCTGGAGCCGGGCGACTACTGGGTGAAGGAGACCAAGGCCGCCCCTGGGCACTCCCTCGACCCAGGGACCTATCCGGTTAAGGTCATCTCCAACGAGGCGACCCGCGTGAACGGCGACACCATCTCCGACATCCCGCAGTCCGACCCCGTCGGCATGCTGGTGGGCAAGGTGGACGCATCCAAGGGCGACGCCGCGCCGCAGGGCGACGCCACGCTAGCAGGCGCGCTCTTCACCGTGCGCTTCTATCCCGGCGACCACCTGACCGTAGCCGGTGCAGAGGCGTCGGGAGACCCGCTTCGCACGTGGGTCTTCGAGACAGACGCCGACGGCTTCGCCTACCTCGCCGAGGAGTACAAGTACTCGGGCGACCCCCTCTTCCACCAGACCAACGGCGACGCCTCGATCCCGCTGGGCACCATCCTCGTCCAGGAGACCCGCGCGCCCAAGGGCTACAACCTCGACGACGGTCACGGCGGCGAGCCCAAGGTGTTCCTGGTGCGCATCACGCAGGACGGCGCTGTCGGCGAGTCCGTCTACACCTACAACACGCCCAAGGTTCCCGACACCGTGAAGCGCGGCGACTTCCGCCTCGTGAAGGAGGTCCCGGTCACGATCTACTCCGACACCAACCCGGACATGCCCCAGGAGGTGAAGCGCGTGCTCGCCCCTGGCGTCAAGTTCGAGCTCTACAACGACTCCGAGAACATGGTGCTCTCGCCCGAGGACGGCAGCAAGGTCCTGCCGGGCGACCGCGTCTGCACCATCACCGTTGACGAGAACGGGCTGGCCACCACCAAGGACGACAATGCCTCCGTCAACGGCTGGAGCAAGCCCGCCGACTGGTCGGGCGCGCTGGCATACGGCACCTACCGCGTCCACGAGGTAATCCCGGCAGACGTGGCGGCCGCCTTCAAGGCGAAGTGGAGCAAGGAGCTCCTGCCCGTGGAGGACTGGAAGACCACCATCAGCGAGGAGGGCCAGTACGAGCCTCCCGCGCTCGTGAACGACCACATCCCGCAGACGCCTCTCAAGATCGTGAAGACCGATGCGGAGACGGGCAAGCAGATCCCTCTCCCTTGCAGCTTCCAGCTTGAGGACGCCAACGGCGAGCTCGTCACCTGGACGAACCGCTATCCCGAGGAGGAGACCCTCGACACCTGGATCGCCAACGAGCGAGGCGAGCTGACGCTGCCGATGCTCCTTGAGGAGGGCGATTACGCCATCGTCGAGGTCCAGGCACCCTACGGCTACGTCAAGGCGCTGGAGGGCAAGACCTTCCATGTCGACGCCGAGTACAAGGGCTGGGACGACCCGCTCGTCGTCGAGTTCGAGAACATGCCCCAGAAGGCGACCGTCACCGTGGCAAAGGCCGACTCCTGGACGGGAGAGGCCGTCGCGGGATCAACCTACCTGGTGGTAGCGGCCGAGACCATCCAGACCCCCGAGGGCACCATCCGGGCGCATGAGGGCGAGATCGTAGCAACACTCGTCACCGATGAGGAGGGCAAGGCCACATCGCCGGAGCTCTACCTCGGCACCTACAAGGTCTATGAGGCCAAGGCAGCCGACGGCTACGCGCTCGACGTGGCCGAGAAGACCGTCGTGCTCGACTACGCCGGTCAGGACGTCGCAGTCTACGACCACGAGGAGGCAGTAACCGACGATCCCACGAACCCCTCGATCAAGAAGGTCGACGCGCTCGATCCCGGCAAGGCCGTCAAGGGGGCGCGCTTCCACATCTGGAACGACGAAGGCACCTTCGACGAGGAGCTCGCAACCGATGCCGAGGGCGCGATCTCGCTCGCCTATGCAAAGCACGGCAGCTACCACATGCAGGAGGTGGAGGCCCCCGAGGGCTACGTCATCGCCGACGTCGACGAGGAGGGCAGCCCGACCATCCTCGATTTCAAGGTGAACGACCAGGGCATGGTCGAGTGGAACGATACGGGGGCAATGGCAGCCTCGCACGAGTTCGTGCTGGAGAATATGCCCAAGACCATGAAGACCACTGCCATCGACGCAGACTCCGGAACCCACGAGGGCCAGGCGCGCGAGGAGCTCACGATCGTGGACACCATCGCCTACACCGGCCTCGTCCCCGGAAAGGAGTACACCGCATCCGGCACCCTCATGGACAAGACAACCGGCAAGCCCGCCCTCGACGACGATGGTAACGAGATCAAGGCCTCTGCGACCTTCACCGCCGAGGAGAGCTGCGGCACCGTGGAGGTGACGTTCACTTTCAAGGGCGCGAGCCTCGCGGGCAAATCGCTCGTAGCCTTCGAGTCCATGGAGCAGGACGGCAAGGAGCACATGGCGCACGCCGACATCGATGACGTTGGCCAGACGGTGAGCATCGTCGACATCTCCACCCAGGCGCGCGATGCCGCATCCGGCACGAGCACCGGCACCATCGGCGAGAGCATGAAGCTCATCGACACGGTGGCATACACCGGGCTCACCCCCGGCAAGACTTACCGCATGTTCACTACGCTCACGGACAAGGCCACGGGTTCAGCCATCGCAGGAGCCGACGGGCTGCCGCTCGTGGGCACGACCGAGTTCACCCCGGAGGAGGCCAACGGCACCGTCGACATCGAAATGACCATCGACACGCGCTCTCTTGAGGGCCACGACATCGTGTTCTTCGAGAAACTCGCCGACTACGACGAGAGCGTGATTGCGGTGCACGAGGACATCGAGGACGAGGGCCAGACCGTGAGCTTCCCCGAGGAGCCCGTGCCCGGCAAGGGCTACCCGAAGACGGGCGGCCTCGCCGACATGGACCCCGTCAAGGCGAGCGTCATGGTCATCGCTCTCTGCGCCATTGGCGGGGCCTACTACGCCTACGTGCGCCGCTCCCGCCGACAGGCCGCAGAGATCGGCGGCATCGAGGAGGAGGTGATGGAGTCCATCGAGGATTAGCTGCGAGCTAAGATTCGCTATTTGAACTGGCAACATTAGCCAACTACCTGTTACGGGGCGGGCCTCGCGGTTCGCCCCTTTCTTTATGCAAAGGAGAGAGAATGAAGAAGATGAAGAGGCCACTGGCCATCGCCGCGATACTCTGCGCGGCCATAGCGACGTCCCTGCTCGCGACATGGCTGTCCGAGATCGTCGAGGAGGAGCCGCCTGGGATCGAGGCGGCCACAGACGCCGACCCGGAGAGCCCCACAGGCAGGGCCATCAACTGGGACGCGCTGCCGGATGAGGTCATTGCCTGGGTCGAGGTGCCGGGCACGGAAATCGACGAGCCCATCGTACAGGCGATCCCGGACGCGCCGAACGCCTACCTCTACGCGGACGCGATGGGACAGGGCGCTTACGGCACGCCGTACATCGACTGCGAGTGCTCGATCGACTCGCGCTTCGTCATGGTCTACGGCCACCATATGTCCGACGGGTCGGCATTCGCGCCCTTCGCGAGCTACATCGACGAGGGCTTCGCGCGGGAGCACGACCGGATCATCATCTACCGGCGCACGGGCGGGGCGCTTGAGCTCAAGCCCGTCGCGGTGGATGTGGTGAACGCAAGCCGGGAGAGGCTCGTCATAGACCAGGAGAGGGATTTCAGGGAGATGATCGAGGGTTCGGATCTGGTCGTGCGAGAACCGGAAAATGATAGTCAGCTCTTCGCCTTCACCACCTGCTCGTACCAGACCGGGAATTCAAGGACGACGGTTTATGCCGGACTTTGAAATTTAATTCATATTCTGCTTGACTCGGTCGTTACGTCATAGTTTAGGCTGTCTTCATGGAGGTGATCGAAATGAAAACGGTTCATGAAGTAAGCAAGCTGACAGGACTCACAATCAGAACGCTGAGGCACTACGATGACATTGGGTTACTGAAGGTCCAGAGAACAGGCGAAGGTATCTCCAATGATAGGAAACTCTATTCGGATGAGGATATCGAAAAGCTGTTCACGATAATGATCTACAAGGAACTAGATGTTCCCCTCAAGGAGATTAAGGCGATCATGCAGGCTCCAGGCTATGACAGATCTAGGTCGCTAGAAGATCAAATCGAGAAACTAAAGGCCAAGCGCCGCCACCTCAGTAACATCATCACATGCGCTGAGTTCGTGCATGCATATGGCACAGAGCTACTCTCGGGAAGCGATTTCTCCCCGACCGGAATCGATAAGCTGGCGAAGAAACTCAGGAGTGCCAAAGGTTACAAGACAGCCCGTGAGCATACACGGTCGATGAATCAAACTCAGCTCAACGATCTTGCAAAGAATATGCGTGGGAGCTTGGAACGATTGGCCTCCGTAGGCGAAATCGAAGAATACGACGAGATCGAGTGCAGGGTCTTAGATTTCGCAAAATCGTTGGCCAACATAGGCGGGCTCGAAGTATCTGAGGGGATTCTGACTGATCTTGCCTTCATGTTCTTTTCGGAAGACGGAGCCTTCTCCATTGTTGTTGATGACATAGGTGGAATTGACACGCACGAATCGGTCATGTTCGCATTTCTGCTCGTATGTTTAAACAATTGGTCAAAAGGCATTCTTCCACTTGCCCATAAGGCCATCAATTCAAATACCCCAGAGTCGACCAGCGAACTCTGGAGTGAGATGCAGAAGAGCTTTGGCAAAGAGCTACAGGGCGAAATCACGCTTCAAGAATACTTCGATTACATATGGGTCTGCTTGTGGACGGGCTTGATATTCCTAGAAGAGAAGGAGGTTAGAGACAAGCTGGGATTAGAGGAGAAGCTCAAACTGACAGAAGAGGAGGCGATGCAGCTACAAAACAGATTAGCTGACCACCTTGGCGTACATGCACATATCGACTTAGGAGGAATCTAATATGGATTGGGATTATGCACAGATGGCACATGAAGCCGCGCTTTGCGGAGGACCCGAGGCTTATGTAGCAACCATACGCTACGGAGGCGTGATAGACGGACGCGTTGAAGGTGCAATCGGAGCAACTTTGATTACCTTGGCGGTAGGCGGACTCGTTAAACTTATCCGCGATCAGGTGAAGAAGAAGCGTACGCAAGCATCCGTCGCTGAGGAAAAGCTAAGAAAGCTACTCGAGGAAAAGGGCATTACGCTCACTGAGGACGCAAACCCCGGAGTCACCGAAACCGAATAGATGCGATATTTGTAGCCAGCTAACGAAATAAGCGGCTGGAGTCTTTATGATTCGCGTCGAGGGAGCCGGATGTGCGACCAGCTGGACTACCGGCTCCCCGTCCCCTAGTTGTACCACCCCTCAGGAATAGCATCTTGGATCTTCTCGACCTCGTCGTGGAGAACCTTGCTGAGCATCTGGCACATGTCGTAGTCGGTGGACACGTCGGTCACGTGGCCAAGGGCCTGCTCAACGCCCGTTAGGTTGTGTATTGCGCTGAAGAGCGCATCCCTGAGCTCAGATGTTTCCGTATTCATTCAGAACACCTCCTTCGCTTGCAAGATACCCAAAAAAGGAAGAAGGGCTATGTCTCAAAAGACATAGCCCTAACACATCCGCCTTCATTGCCGAGGTTATACCAAGGAGCCGCTTGCCTAGTTCGTCCAGCTCGCTTCGTCCAACTTGTCTAGCAGGGCGCTTTTCAGCTCCTCGTCGCCGATCAGCGTCATTGCGAACGTCTTCTTTCCAGCATCCTTCAGTGAAGCGCCGATGTGATAGACGGCTTCATCGTCGACAACCAGGAACCTGTCATGGAAATCGCTTGTCCTGCAAATGCTGAGCGGTCCGTGCTGTGACTCGAATACGGCGACATCGGATGAAGTGAGCGGCGCAGAGGGGTAAGTCACCAGTCGGCACTCAACCCCATCGTTCTTCTTGGATAGTATGTTCAGCGTCTTCTCGTCAACGTACCCGTCGATAACTGTCAGGCTCTTCTCTGCCGTCTTTACCAGATCGACGAGCAGCGTGAAGGCATCGAACATCTCGCCCTTGAAGAAGATCTTCTGGCTAGGCAAGGCATGGGCATCAAGATAGCCGAAGACCTTGTCGAATCGCTCGTCGGTGCTCTGCTGGTACTCCAGCTGCCTGTACTCGATGGTCGCCATGCGATCCAGGAGGGCGGCGTTGCTCGCGATGAACCGCCGCATCTCGACGAAAGCATCCATAATGCCGATGCTGACCTTCACTGCCTGCTCGCTCCTCAGCACAGCTGAGAGCATGGCGACACCCTGCTCAGTGAACGCATAGGGAAGATAGCGGCGGCCGCCATGACTTGAGGTCACAATCTGTGACCTCAAGTTGTCGAACTCCTCGGCGGTGAGCTGGAAGCGGAATCTATCAGGGAACCTTTCGATGTTTCTCTTGACAGCCTGGTTGAATACCTTGGTCTCAACTCCGTACAACCAAGCCAGGTCGTAGTCCAGGATAACTTGCTGATCCCGAACTACATGGATGAACCGCTCCGGGTTGCTTTCAAACTCTTGCAAAGACGAATCTTCAGCCATGCACATCTCCTTTTTGAGGTGTCAGATTGTCACCTCAAGGCCATACTGTATTTATTATCCCGTACCATTCATCTCCTTGCACCACATTCACAAAACCTAGTGATGCGAGCAGACTCTATTCCCAATGACCGCCTACGACCTTGGTCTCCCAGTGTCCTTCTGCAGGATGGTTAACGGTGTTGTAGCCGGTGACGACCTTCTGCACTTCGTTATGGTGCCCCGAACCCTCACCGGCCATCATGTGGGCCTTGGAATGAGCCGCCGTGTTGCCGGTGATGTCTGCTCCGCACACGTTGCAAATCGAGACTTCCTTGGTGCCGTACACGGGCACGCTCTCGCTCCACGCCGCCTTATCCTCTACCCACACGCGCTGCGTGTCCTCGACCCACTTCTTCTGTGGAGCGGGGTTTGAGGGAGCGGAGTGTCCACTCTTGGAGTCCGACGATCCGCCGGAGCTTTGGGCAGGGACGCTAGATGCGACGGGACCGCTTTGTCCACTCGACGCATCGCTACGCTGCTCAGCAGCCTGCGCCTCCACGACTTCGCCTTGCACGGGCTCGGCAGCCTCTTGGTCTTCTGCTACAACCTCTTCCAGCTCCTCTTCCGCCTCGGCCTCCTCGGTGGCCGGAGGCTCGATGCCGTCCGCCGCATGGCCCATCACGAATCCGACCGCGTTGCCGCTGCCAATGTCGCCTGCCTCGGCATGGCCGGAGAAGAACGCAGCCATGCCCCCGGCGAAGGCCAGGAGGATAGCCGCGATCACGATTCCTGCGATCGCGAATACCTGCTTCTTGCCCTTGATGATCTCTGTAGCCTTCATCTTGAAATCCCTTCTACATGAACCGGAACACTGCCCGGATAAGCCAACGTGTGAAACTACCAACCAACTTCATCCAAATCGCCCCATTCCTCTTCGGTCTCTTCCTCACTCTCGGCGTTGACGCATGCCGCGAGGAGCTGACGTGCCACATGACAGGGAACGCCTGGGATGACTGGCTCTGCCTCTCCCGTGAACCTTTGGAGGTACTCGAAGAGGTCGCAGATGCGCTCGTGCAGCCCCTTGGAGGAGGCGCCTATGCACTCGTAGGCCTTCTCGTCGAAGCTCTGGAGGTCTACGAGCTCGCCGCAGACGCGCTTGATAATCGCCTCGCCATCTACCACCACGAGCTCCACGTGATCCAGCTCCTCAGAAGACGACAGCAGAAACCTCCATCCCTTCTTCCGCCGGGCGATCGGGACCTCGTCGGCCTCCGTGTTACTTGCCGTCGAATCGTCGATGCGGTAGCTGTGTGCCGCGAGCCAGAGCCCCTCGGTACCCATCTCGTCGAAGCGCACCTCGAAGTTCGTGAGCATGTTCTGCTTGCCGAGCGGGGCGGGACAGGTGAAGGTCGCGGTGTCGAACACGTCTAGCCGCTTGTCGTCGTAGGTGATCTTCACAATCATCGCTCGCCCCTCTCTCTCGCCCTTGTGCGCTGTTGCTCCTGGATCCTCTGCCTCGGCTGCTCTGCCGAGTTGCCGCGACGCCTCGTGGCCTGCGGCTGACCTTCGCTCCTGTCGCTCCTTCGCGTCATGAGCTCGTTCTCGGCGACGTAGACCCTGGCGGCAACGAGCCTCCTGAATCCCTCGGAGTCCTCGTGGCCCCGGCGCGTGAGCGTGGCCAGACGCCTGTCGAAGTCCTCCAGGTAGCGCACATCGAACTTCGCGCATGTCTCAAGGACTGCCGACAGCCTGCTCAAGTCGTTGAGGTCGTTCAGCCTCACGGCGTCCACGGCGCGGTGCCGGATCTCGCTCGCGCTCCTCGTGCTCGGCTGGTAGGCCGACTGCCTTTGGAAGCGATCGGAAAGCATCGACTTTCCGAACGTGTAGCCGAGCCTCTCTCCGGACACCTTCTTGGAGGGCTCGTCTGCGAGCGAGAAGATCCAGTCGTCCCGGCGCGCCTTCTCGGAGTTGTCCGCGATCTCGATGCCCAGGCGGCTCAATGCCTCGAAGAACTCCTCCTGGCTTCGCGAGGTGTTCTTGGCGAGAGCCACGCGCGCCCTGATGTCGCCGACCCATGAATAGCCCCCGGATGCCGTGAGCTCCTTCTCGGCACGCCCGAAGTAGATCGACTGCCTCGTGCGGGGCTGCTTGCCGGATGAGCTCTTCTCGCCTCGGCTCGGCATCTGGTTGGAGAGCCCGGAGAGGCCCATCTCCCTCGCTATGTCCTGGAGCTCTCGGTTGAGGTCCTCGGGATGGTCGGTATGGAGCCTGCGCTCCGTCTCAAGGTTCGCGTTGTTGACGACGATGTGCGCATGCGGGATGCTGCCCTCGTTGTCGGAGTGGTAGACGATCGCGACCTCGTGCTTCGGGAAGTTCGATTCGACCCACCTGTGCGAGAGCTCCCTCAGCTGCTCCAGGGTTATGCGGTCGTCCGGGTCCGGGGACACCACGAAGTGCTTGAAGGTCCGCGCCCTCATGCCGCGCCATTCCTTGTTGGTGCCGTACGCCTCGCGCGTGTCGTCCATCTCGACGTCCCACTCGACCGGGATGGCCCTTTGGCCCCGCTCCTCGCAGATCCATTCGTCACGCAAAGGGAGGTTGAGAACGTCCCTGCCAAGCGCCCTGTTCTTCTTCTCAAGATAGGCGCGCAGCTTCGAGACCGTCCCGTGACCGGATATCGGCTTCAAGATCGGCATGGCTACGCCTCAATGAGGTGCTTCGCCTGAAGCTCGGCGACCGCGTAGACGAGGCGCTCCGCGTTGGCATTCACAGCCGCCAGCTCGACCTCTATCGACTCCGCCTTCCCGTCGAGGATGGCCGAGTCAGCCTTCCCATGGGCGCAGTAGTAGTTGATCGAGTTCATCGCATGCACGGCCTGGTTGTAGTGGTAGCCCCAGCGCGTCAGCTCGCGCGAGATCTTGCGCAGCGCGACCTTGTCCATGATCACGCAAGGGACATCCTCGCGAAGCTCCTCGCCGACGACCAAGGGCGTGCGGATCAGGTAGCGGAGGTACTTGGACTGCGTGAGCTCCGCCTTGCGGCATCGCTCAGCGAGTCTCTGGTAGTCGTCCTCGGCGAGGCGGAAGCTCAGGGTGTGGGTCTTGTTCTTGTCGGCCATCGTGGCCTCCTTGTCATCTGAAGTTGTCTCGATTAGGGGCGCGGGGGATCCCCCGCCGGGCAGGGATGTGGGCTCGCTTGCGAGCGCGCATCGCTCCCGTCTGATCCCCCGGAGTCGTCGGAGCCGAGACCCTACTTATCTCGGCGACATAACTGATCCAACGCCTCCGGGGGCAAGTGCCATGGCATGGAATCGAAGATGTAATACGCCATGGGCTACTTGCTAGGATTCGCGTCTAAGCGCCTATCTCACATGAAGCGGACTTCTATACCGCCATTTTGGAGATACGGGCGCTCAGACGCTTGATTTCGAGGATGGTCTCTCGGTCTGCCTGGGAAGGCTCGTCGGGCATGGTGGACGCGTATGACTTGAGGTCGTCGAGGACGCGCAACAGGCGCTTGTCCGTGGAGGACTCGACGCCGAGCTTCTGCTTGAGGTAGTCGGTCGTCTCCTTCTTGGAGAGCCCCGCTGGCCTCTCGACGTAGAGCCGAGCCTGCTTCTCACGGGGAAGCTCCTTGAGCATGTCGATGCTCGAAGCCGAGAGCCGTCCCTCGTCGGCCTCGTTCGCCCAATGACGGGAAAGGTCGTTCTCGATCACCTTCGCGAGCTTCTCCTCGCGAAGGATCGTCTTGCCGGATACGGCTCGGCCGGTCTGCTCTTCCACCATGGCGGCCTTGATATCGCATGAGCGCACACCAGCGAGCTCCTCGTTGCCCTCGCGGATCCGCTCCACCTCGATGCCGAGGGCTTCGGTCGCGCGTGCGCGCTCCGTGACGGTAAGGGCGCGGACGAAGTAGTTGGCGGTGTGAAGGAGGACGATCGCCTGCGAGTCCGTGATGCCCTCCACGACCCGGCACGGGATGCGGGAGAACGCGTCGTCCTCTGCCGCGAGCATGCGGAATGCCTCAAGGCGGCGGTGCCCGGAGATCATCTGCCAGGAGCCGTCGTCGAGCTTGCGCACGAGCGGGATGTCCGTGAGGCCGTCCTTCTTGATGGAGCGCGCGAGGTTGGCTATCGACTTCCCGTCCATGGAGTACGCGACGTTTGCCGGATGGCCCTCGATCGCGCCCACCTCTATCTCCACGATCGGGAAGCGCTCGCGCGTCTTGGAGCTCTTGTCCAAAAGCCCGGAGAGGGTGAAGGACTCTGCCACTTCGCTAGGCGAGCTCATGGAGCACCTCCTCGGCCAGGGCCGCGTAGTCCTTGGCAGGTCGGCTTCCCGGCTCGAAGGCCGTCACGGGAAGCCATTGCCAACTGCCCTCTGCGACTTTCGTGGAAGCATGGATGACGCTGTCGAATAGCACGTCCTGGAAGTAGCGGTCGAGGACTTCGGCACCGGTGCGCTCCGCATTGGTCATGCGACCAGGGACGCAAGTGCGAAGTATCTTGAACTTGGGGCGGGGAAGGCGGAGGGCCTCCGTGATCGAGCGCGTAGCCTCGACTGTGAGGGCGGTGCCGCGCATGACCGTCGAGTCTAGCTTCACCGGCACGATGATGATGCCGTCCTCCGCTGCCGCCAAATAGGCGTTGAAGGCCAGGCGCTTGAGCACCGGCGAGCAATCGATGATCGCGATATCGAAGTCTTCTGCGGCGTCATCGAGGGCGAACTTGAGCCTCTGCTCTCGGAGCAAGAGCTCGTTCTGGTCCACCAGCTCGATCACCGACGGGATCACCGAGAGCGTCGTCCCCTCTATGGGGAATGCGACCTCGCTTACGGGTGCGTTGCCGTAGAGCAGCTCGATGGAGGTTCTTCCCTCCGACTTCGCCCACTCGTAGAGCCCGTAGTAGTCCGTCGCGCTCGCCTGCGGGTCGAGGTCGATCAGAAGCACCCTCTTGCCCTGCTGCTCGTACACGCTCGCGAGGTTCACCGCAGTGGTGGTCTTGCCCACGCCTCCCTTGTAGTTGGATATGGCGATGGTGCGCATGAAATTGCTCCTTTCCCTTGCGTCTTGCCTGCCGACCCCGAGGTGGAATGGGTCGGGCTGATTTGTATTACATTTCCATGATAGCACAAAACAGCACAGAACTGTGCTGTTTTGCAAATCTTTTCTATTCGGCGCTCCAAGGCACCAGCTGCCTCGCTGCTACCACCACGCGTGGTAGAAGAGCTCGTCGTCATCTGTCGTGTCAGAGATGACCTGCGCGAGCATCCGCTCGGTCTCAGCCAGGTTCTCGAAGTAGTAGTCGTCGTAGACCTGGCTGCCGAAGAAGAAACCCTCCTCGCAGGGAAGGACGTCGGATGCCTTCGAGCGATCCGAGAGCACCAGCCTGCAATCGCTCATGAGGCAGTTGAGGTTCTCCAAGCACACCGGGTACAGCTCGCAGTTCTCGATGTATCCATCGGCGAGGTTGCGCTCGAACCATCCGTGGATCTGGTTTGCCTTGCGCCAGTAGGCCACGAGCTCCTGCTCGGCATCGCTTCCGCGACGGCGCTTGGTGAGGTACATGTCGAGTCCCATTTCGATGCTTCCTTTCAAGTGGGGGTTTGGGGTTCGTTGTGTTGAGGGAGCTGCCGAGCCAGATCGACCCGGCAGCCAACCTCGCCCCGGAGGGCCCGGGCCTAGGCGGCCTGGGCGGCTCGGGCTTCCTCGGACGGCTCGGAGGTCTTGGGCAGATCCGAGGCGCAGGATTCGGAGAGTGCGTTGATGTGGTGTCGGATAAGGGCCTTGTTGGCGTCGGCGCCCATGACGATCATCGAGATGGCGTCGAAGCGGAACTGGGCGTCTGCGAACTCGTCGATGTTGTCGCGGAACCAGTTGACGGCGAAGGCCTCTGCCTTGTCGCGGTCTAGGCCCGCATCGTCGAAGCCCTCGCCGAACTCGGCATTGCGGCCCCTGGCTCTTACGAAGACGACCGAGTCCCCGTCCTTGGCCACGATGTCGATCGGGAGCATCCCGCCGTCGCGCTTCCAGGGCTCGTCGAGGATGTCGTAGCCCCTGCGGTTGAGGAACATCGCTGCTGCCTTGTTGACCTTGGTGTTGAAGCTTTCCATGATTCAGACCTCCTGATCTTGCGGCTCGCCCCTGTGGCTTGCCTTGTGAGATCGCGGGCGCACGGGTTCGCGGCCTGCGCAAGGGAGGAAGCGAAGCGAGACGTGGAAGAGAACGTCAATCTCGCGCTAGTTTTTCCATTTGTTTTTCGAGATGTGAATCATGCATGCATCTCGCAAAAGAAATCGAAAAAGTATCGCGGCCCTTGCGGAGGTTGAGCGGTTCCGTGCGAACGTGCGTCGAATAAGGAAAGGCGCAGCGGCGGGACACGGATGCGAGGTCACATGGATGCTGGAACTGGGCCAACGCGGGCGTGCGGTGGCAGCCGCTGGGGTTTCGGCTTTGTGCGACCATGGGACACCCGGCTAGGAGATGCTGACTAGCTAGCGTAAAATAACAGAGGAAGACTTTGTAATGCAGTCAAGGTCGAGAAGGCGAAGGGTTAAGATGACGAACAACCCCAAGGCAAAGCTCAAGACGCTATACGTCATGCGCATCCTGCAGGACGAGACGGACGCAGAACACGGACTGTCGCTTCGGCAGATCATCGAGCGTCTAAATGACTACGGCATACAGGCTGAGCGCAAGGGCCTCTATCGCGACATCGAGGCGCTACGGGAGTTCGGCTTCGACATCCAGACCTTCCAGAGGAATCCGGTGCAGTACGCCATCGTGAGGCGCGACTTCACACTCTCTGAGCTTATGCTGCTGGTCGATGCGGTGGAATCTTGCAAGTTCTTGACCTCGCGCCAGTCGAGGGCCCTCACCACGAACCTGAAGCTTCTAGCAAACGATCACGAGCGCGCGCTCCTGGACCGCCGTATACACGTGCCGGGCAGGATAACGTCGAAGAGCGACTCCGTGTTCAGCTCGATAGACTCGCTGCACGACGCCATGAGGCGCAAGCTCAAGGTGGAGTTCATGTACTACAAGTACGGACTCGATGGGAAGCGCTTCGCTACCCATGACGGGAAGCCCCATCTGGTAACGCCCGTGGGAATCACGTTCGCGGACGGATACTATTACCTGACCGCATGGAACGACGATCACGAGTGCATGACCGAATACCGCATCGACCGCATGGAGAAGCTGAGGGTGTCCGATGAACGGTCAACCAGGAACGAGCAGATAACTCATCGTGAGTTCGAAGGCGAAGAGCATGAGCTCTTCGGACGCTTCGGGGGCGAGCCGGTAACGGCGACGCTTCTTGTCGACGGAGACAAGGTCGAGATCATCATGGACCGCTTCGGCGATTCGGCAGAGTGGTACAAATACGATGATGAGACTGCGAAGGCCGTCGTCAAGGTCCGCAAGTCCGAGCAGTTCTTCGGATGGATCGTAGGCCTCGGGGGTACCGTGCGTATACACGGCCCGAAAAGCCTAAAGAAGGATTATTGCGACTATTTGAGTTCGCTCATCGAGATCGAGCAGTTTTAAGGGCATCAAACAATGGCAGACGATGAAAAAATAGGGTTCGAAGAGTTCCTCGGAGAAGGCTCTGAGGGTAATAGGGTTACCCTGGAAACAATGCTTGCAGAGCTCGGAGACCTACTTGAAGATAACGGTCATGGAGAAGACTGCTCAGTTCCTGACGCCGAACCACTATCGGACGAGGAGACAGCCTTGAGGCTATATGAAGACCTCAATGTTGATCTAAGGTGGGCAAATAAGTTTGAAGACGGCGGTGTCATTACGGTAGGAGACCTTTTCGGACGCAATATTGAGGATCTACTTGGAATCAAGGGGATCGGAGCTACCGCTATCGCTGAACTAGAGAGAGGTCTGAGCGACAGAAACCTACCTACTCTGCACACTCTCTCATATTACGAAGCGCTCCCTCGGGTAATGAATACCGTTCCGCAAGACATGCCGTATCGCTTCAGACCGTTTCCAACGGGAATCGAAATTGATTATCTGGAAGGCCCTGATCGATTTATCTCCCTCGATGGATGGGTTCAACATACTATTGCAGAGCTTCCTTTCCTCCCCAAGAACAGAGAGCTAAGTCTTGAAGCTTTTGACGAGGTACCTGTTCGCGAGATTCCGGAACTTTACGAAAGCCTTCCATATCCCCAAAACGAATTCCTCGGTAAAGAAGAGCCTGTCTCAACTTTGCTCTTTTCGAGTCTGGAACACTTGATAACCGACTTTGGGTACCGGGCTGTCTCACGAGTGGTGGACATAATTCTGGAGCAAGTCTATCGAGTTGATCATATCGAAACGGTGCTTGAGTGTTATGCAGAAGAGGTCAAAAGGTCGATACAGCCGGAACTTCTTCCAACACCTATTGAGTGGTTGATATCGTCCCTGGATCCAGAACTAAAAAGATATGGCACAGTCGATGGTCTTTTGGGAAGCAACAAAAGCTTCCTATCGGTTTATATTGCCCACAGCTTCAGCAGCTCGCTTCAGAGGCTTACCTCAATTACAAAGATCCCGTATAAGATTGGCGCATTTTTCACGGATACGTTCATAGAGCTGAACAGTGACTGCGACACGAGGGCGATAGAGATTTTCATTATGCGCAATGGGCTCGGAATGCCTCGTAAAACCCTTGAGGAAACGGGCAATGAGCTTGGAGTTACGCGCGAGCGCATCAGGCAAATTGAATCGATGACTATGGAGCGATTCAACCCATTGCGTTCTGAACGTTTATTGCTTCTCCGTCTAGCGATCTTCAGCATCGCCAAGAGAGCTGGGGCGATCGGGAGCGTCGATGCCCTTCAGGCCTCGTTGGCGTCGAGCGGCATCATCGACGAAGGGGAAGATTGCCTAGGTCTGTTAGAGATGCTTCCAGAGTTTGAAATAAACCGACAGGAGGGGCTTTACACGCTTGTTGGGTACCCTTGCGCGACATGCGAGATCGCCGCCAAGGAAATAGACAGCCTTATCGCCAACTCTTCTTTTACAACACATGATGAATTCATAGGCAGCATTGGATGCGAGTCCTGCGGCTTAGAAAGCGAACCGATTCTTTCGGTCTTCGACAAGCGGGGCAGCCTGAGAGTTGCCGAAGATCTGATCGGCGCAGCTGAGCATCCAGTGATGAGGGCGGCACTCAAACCGAATAGCGAGAGGGCGCTTCTCCATGCAGTTCTATACGAAGCAGGTAAAGCCCTTACCTACGATGAGATGATTGACGAGATTTTCAAGAGAACCGGGAACAGGCCATCAAAAAGTAAAATTGGTAGCCAGGCGGGAAGTTTTTCCGATTGCATGCTGTGGGGAAGAGGCGCTTATATTCACGAAAGGAATGCGCCTTACCCCAGGGAGTTGCTAAGCATAATCTCCGATCTTGTTGTCGAGGTATTTGCCGTCAACCATATCCCGATTGTAGGCGTAGAGGGTATATACTCCGAGTTCCAGGATCAACTGCAAGCTCAGGGGATCCCAACACATCACGCTCTTTACAGCCTTTTGAGGAAGTACGGAGACAAGCGGCTTGCTCTTCGAGAGTACCCGTGGATCTGTGATGTAGAAAACATCGGAGATCGGACTAGCTTCGCGAAGTACTTCTATTCGGTACTTGAGGACAATAATGGCTTCATAACCGATGCGCATGCTAAAGTGATTGCCGAGAAGACGATGGCTCAGTCGTTTGCTCTTGGAGGCTTGGCAGAATACTCGCCTTTTGTCATCAACGCAAACGGTGGATGGTACGACGTTGAAGCAGCCGGTTTTGATATGGAAGGCATTGCCTCTTTGGCAGAGGAAATAGCCGCGAAGATGAGGGATAACGACATCGTATCCGCAGTGAGAGTCTTTGAGGATCATCGCGAGCGCTGTTTCAAATACGGCGTAAAGTCCTATGACATGCTCTACTACCTCGTTGATATGATGGAAGACAATCTGCCGATAGAGGCAACCCGCAAACCGCACTTTGTAAAATCTAACCATAAAGGGCTTTCTGCAGTTGCCGTTATGCGTATGTATATCAAAGATGCTCCAAAACCTGTCTCCAAGGACGAGCTATATGAGGAGTTCATTACAAAGCGGCGCCTGAAACTTCGTGGCATCTGCGGATCATTGCTTGTAGACAAGGATGTCATCGAGGTTGGCAATGGTCGATACTGGTCACGCGAGAAGCTCTCTCTGGGCAGTAGTTTCATCGACTCCATCAATTCTGTCCTAGCGTCGCAAATTACGAAAGTCGCCAGTCGCAAGGTCTCGAAGCTATTTTACCCTCGTAAGGTCGTGATACCGAACCTTTCAGCCCTCCCTCAACCTTCTGGAGTGAGCTGGAATTCAGTCCTCTTGCGCACCGCGCTCACGCAAAGCCACGAATTCAGACTGTTTGGAGAAGATGGCAGCTGCGTTGTAGACCTTCGAGAGAACCCCGACGTCGTGGATACAGAGTCCTTCTTCCGAGCGGTGCTCGATAATGAGTTCTACGGATGGACTTCCTTCGACCAATTCGCTGCTTTTTGCAAAGCCCATTCAATACATAGCGGCATTGAGCCCGAGTTTTTCGATGCGTTCTCAACGATTGAGGCTGACGAAGGATCGATACAAGTCATCTAACAGCTCGTATCGACGTACTCATGCGACCCTAGTTATAGCGTGAAGCGAAGCTATCAACCAGGTCGTAGAGCTCGCGAATACGCTCATCTTGGGTATTACCCTTGCCGATTATTCTGTCATAGAGAAAGTCTACTCCGCCTCGAACGTACGCTTCGTATCTCTCAAGATCTGCTGGATCGCGATCCTTGGGAGAAATCTGGAATGCTTTCTTGATCCGGGCCTCTTCGCTTGGCTCGTGTTCTTTGTCCAATAGCATTATCGTCTTATAGTTGAGCTCAAGCTTCGAGTCTGCCTTTTGGAGCTGCTCGAGGAAGACCTTGGTGTCGTCATCGTCCTGATTGTTCTTATCGGCTCGCTTTCCGTATTCAAAACCCACAATAGGGGCTACAAGTAGAACGTCGACGTTTCGTGGAAAAAAGCCGAAGCCCACGAGCTCCTTTACGCGTGAGGCATGCGTACCTGTGAAAGTATACTGGCCGTAACCCTCATACATTAGTCATCAACCCTCTCAATTTCAGAAAGGCGCTCTGGTTCAATGCTTACTATTGCATACTCGACGCCTACCTTGCCCTTGAGATGCTCCTTGGCGAGCTCGCCATCGGTATCTTTGATCATAATTATCGTTTGCTCGGCGATGCGTGGCACCACTTCGCAAATCGCGGCAATCCTCTTTTTGTCTAGCTTTGACATAGGTGCGTCCATGACGAGAGGATAGGACTCGGTTAGCAGCATTTCATCGCTCTTTCGCTTTTCATCAGTAGCAAGTCTTATGACGCCAGCAATAAAAGCAAAGATTACCGCAACGGTCTGCCCCTCGGACGTCTCGACATCGTAAGCTTGGCGATCCGGATCCATGTTCAGAACCGTAACATTGTACTTATCGTCAAGCTCTAGTTTTAGCGTGCCGCTGAAGAACTCTCTGAAGATATTGTTAATCTCGTCTTCGAGGTCTTTCCTCGTCTCGGCTTCCTTACGCGAGTGCTCTGCGTTTAGCTCGTTGTATATCCACTCGGCGTACTCCTTATCTCGCCTCACTCTCTTGTTTGTCTCATCGTTCGTGGTGAGGCTATTGCGTTTGATCTGAGCCTCCTTGAGCGTGGCTTCCGCCATGCCCATGGCCAAGTTGGCTTCGGATATCTGGCCGTCAATCTCCCTTAGATGCTTGCCAGCTGTCTGAAATTTCCTCTCGGTATCCGACATGTCCTTCGCCCCGGCGAGGAGCTTGTCCAGCTTTCCTATCTCAATCTCACTTTGGGTGATTTCGTTTTCGAGCCTTCTCGTATTGGCCGTGTGCAGTTCCACATCATCTAAGAGAGACAGCGGTTGTTCATCGAGAATGATGTTGACGCCATCTCGGTAATTCTTGATAGCCGCGCCCATATGTTGCGGAGGCACAACATCGATCCACGCCATAAGAGACTTATAGGCATCATCTCCGAACTCGACGGCGCGGCCACAGAGGCACTCTTTTCTCTCGATAAGATCCTCGATTGTGTCCCGGTTCACGCCGGTCGGCGCTTCCTTGATTTCAATATCGGAGCTATCCAAGGCACGAACAGCTGAGTCTAGGAGTGGGGCACTGAAGAAGCTCCAGGCGTTCTTCCCGAACCTATCGCATAGGGCCCTTGCTTCACGCTCTCGATCAATCCGCGCCTTACCTATTGCACTATCTAGTTCCGATCGTCTCTCAGCCCACTCTTTGGACTCTTTCGACTTCTCTAGCTCTACTTTATAGCCATCGCGCATCTCGGCAGTCCTGGACTTTTCAAGCTCAAGTTCCTCAAGCTTCTCCTTCAGCTTCGATATGCGTGCTTCAGCGCCCTGAATCTCCTTTTCGGCCTTTTGATACTCCGCATCGCTGTCACCGTTATATTCCTTCATGTACGAGCCGATGACCATGGAGGGGCTGCCTTTAAGGTGTTTGATTGCCTCAGAGATAGCGCTCAAGCCGAGTAGATTACCCACTGCCACCTTGAATTCCTGGCTCCGTCCATCTTGTATTTCGTTACCCATCTTCTCGACGCGTTCGCCATCGAAGAAGAAGTACGATGAAATGGATTTGGGGATGATCTCGTTGATTATGTCTCTCTTGGATGCTTCGTCTTCGATTGGCTCTGACTGACCGTCTTTGGCTTTGTAGAAAACGCTGAGCACCGTCTCACCCGCACGCAGCTTTGTCTCCGAATCCTTGCGGTACTCCTGTGCTCTTGTAATCGCATATTCCGTATCATTGTGTATGAGGGTAAGTGCAACTTTCACAAGAGCCGTTTGTCCGACCAGGAGCTCGTCGCGTGCGCTGAACGATAAGAGGTCGTTGCTGCGCTTAAATGTTGTCGTCTCGTACAAGCACCACGAAAAGGCTTGCGCAAAAGTGGTTTTACCCGAGCCGTTGTCGCCCATTATCACGGTAACGTTCTTGTCGGGGTCTACAGAAAACTCTACCTTCTGGCTACCTGCGAAGATGCGGAAATTGGTTAGCTCTATCGATTTAATCAGCATAAGCGTCCGCCTCCTCACGTATGATTTCCTTTATTTTCTGGACCATCTTGGTATCTGAATATTGCTTTGTCTGGATATTGCGCTTCTCTTGCTTGATGATTCTGTCCATCATGCGATGCGCCGTTTCCAAGTCTATCTCTGTTTGACTATTTGCAGACTCCACCTTACGCCTCTCTCTCGCGCCTTTCGATCAACATCCTAAGTTCGTCCATTCTGTAGCTCTCGCTTATCTCGTCGAGGGTAGTTTGAGCCTCGGCAAAGTTTTGAGCGTATCTAGCAAATTCAAATCCTCTTTCAACCTCGTTGTTAATTAGAGTGTACATACCCCTGATATCATCTAGGGGCAGACTGGACGCATCCTCAACAGAAAAGGGCAAAGTGATGAGGTCATAAATCTCAGCGTACTCTTTGCCTGGGCTCAAACGGAGCAATCGACCCCTTCTCTGAATGTACTCTTTAGGGTTTGTGGTGCTGGAGAGCATAAACGCTGTTCTGATGTTTGGAATATTCACGCCTTCGTCGAGACACTTGATAGCCACTAGAGCTTGGATATTCCCGTTGCTGAATTCCTTTTTCAATACTTCCCGTTCCGACATATCCTCTTCTGACGTGAATTTGGAAACTGCCATTCCTAGGTCGTTCCCGAGCATATCTACCACCACGCTGATTTGTCTGATGTCTTTGTCCATATCATCCTGGCCGTTTTCGTCGTCCATTAGACTCGCTGCTCCGCAATAAACAAGCAGATGCCTATCCTGTGAGTAGCCGGTAATTAGATCCTTGAGGACCTCCAGCTTATTCCTAGCAGCAGCGACCACGCGTGCTCTTTGTTGGGCTATGATCTCGCCTCTTTGGGTTATAGCCCTTTGACCGCCGGTGCTCTTGAAACATCTCCCCAGTTCTTTTGTAAGGCGCTGGTATTCATCTAGCTCATCATCGTCAAGGGTGACCGGTGCCGGATAGTATTTATACTTCGTCAACATTCCGTCCCGAATAGCCTGTTCAAGGGAATACTCGATGCAGGTCTCGCCGAAATAGCTCCTAAGTACCTCTGTACCCTCATCGTCATGATGACGATTGAATGTAGCCGACAATGCGAGCCTGTAAGAGTATTTGGGATCTAGAATCTTTCTGTACTTCGGCGCGCCCAGGTTATGAGCCTCGTCAGCGATAAGAAGAACGTCTGATTTAAGCCTATAAAGGGTATCCTGCATCCAATCCGAGGAGAGCGATTGGTTCGTGCTAATAAGGCAGACGAACTTGGCGTTGTCTAAGCCAAGCTTATGATCGACAATTGCATCTTTCAGCGTCTTCCTCCAGTTGCGCTGCCCTGATTCACTGTGGGCAACGATCGGATCGATGCCGAACAGTTCCAAATCTCCTACCCACTGCTCAACGAGATGCTTGTATGGGCAGGCAATGATCGCAAAGAGAGCGCCCCCGACTTTTTCGTATAGCCTGGTCAATGCGATAAGGGCTGTTATCGTCTTGCCAGTCCCTGTCGCCATATCGAATAGGCCCCTCCCGTTGTTTTTCAGCCATCTCTCGACTGCCAGATTCTGATAGTCTCTCACTTGAAAGCCGTCAACGTCTGGCATTCTTGGATAACCGAATTGGGCGACCATCCTAGATGGCGAACTATCCTGACCGTTATCAATCCGATCGAGATTGACCTTTGGCGCTCCTTGCATATACTTCGCCTTTATAGCTTCAGCCACCTCGGGGAATTCATATGTTGAAATACCTATTTCCGAACCGTTCCAGATAGAGGCGAAGGCGGCGCTTTTCATAGCAACCCGACCCTCGGGATCGCTCCAGGATTTGAAGACATCTATTGCACCGTAATTGTCGAGCATGCCTGTTTTGCTCTCGTTCATAGATCCTGTGAAAGCTACTATATCTCCGCTTGTGTCCTCAACAAGACCAAGTTTTTCATGGTAGATGCCCAAGCCGTTGTTGTCGTCAACGACCGCAATCTTTATGTCCATAAAACCGTTGGCCACCAGATAGGCTAGTAGGTTGAATCTGTCTCTTTCTTCTAGGCTGAGGCTTTCGAGATCAGGCAGCTCTCGTAGAAGCGACTCGCTTATCGCATCCCGCCGAGTTTTATAGCCACGGTCTATCGCATCTATGTCCCCTTCGGACAAGTTGGGCGACGCGACTAGCTGTATCTGCCCACCGTTGGCGATAAGCGATCCTAATCCCTTAGATATCTCAAGAAGTGCGCTAGAGGAGAAGAATCCGACCGCGCGCCTGTAAAGCACTCCTTCATTTAGAAGGGGCACGATGAATTCCTTAGGAATATTTGAAATCTTCGTTCTATACTCTGCCTTTATCTCAAGATCGCGTAATGTCATGGTTCTCCTAGCTGTTTCTATCAATGTAGTCGAGCGCTTCGCGAAGATGTTCAAGAGCGCCGTCCGTTGTGAGGGCGCTGACGCTGAACCTAACGGTGCCTAGAGGCAGCGTCCCGAGGAACTCGTGAGCGTACGGAGCGCAATGCAACCCGGTACGCACGGAGACGCCAAGATCGCTCAAAACGCTCCCTATTTCATCTGGCGCATACCCTTCGAAAAGACACGAAACAACGCCTATTCGCTCGCATGCCATTTCGTCCGCAACGATGCTGATCTTCGGATAAGAGCGCAGGATCTCTAAAAGTCTATGCGAACGATCTTCCTCAATTGCCTTCGAATCAACATGATCCAGGAGCCACTGAGCGGAGGCCTTCAGCCCGGCAATCGCGTATACATTTTGGCTGCCGATTTCTTCCATTTGGACTATGTTGCTGGGCATGTCTTGGTTCACGGAGTCGATGCCGTTGCCACCATACAGAACTGGCTTGATACGCCTCTCTCCCGGCAAGCATACGAACCCACCTATTCCAAAGGGCGCGAGCAATGTCTTAT
>CAJTXX010000028.1:0-6851 GCA_910584145.1 uncultured Eggerthellaceae bacterium
TCGGGACGTGGCGCAGTCTGGTAGCGCGCCTGCTTTGGGAGCAGGATGTCGCAGGTTCGAATCCTGTCGTCCCGACCATCTTTCTCCGCAGACCTGCAAAGCGACGGGCGCCGAACGCGCAGCAGGCCGTCGGGCAGCCCACAACCATGGAGAGCGACCCACCAGAACAGCAGCACCGTGTCGCGGATGCAGCCACCCGCAGACAACCCATATGCACGTAAGGGGCTCTTAGGGGGACCGCATCCCCCGACTTCGGAAGATCCAGCGAGTGCACGATCGAGATGCACCCGCTGAACCGGTAAGACCCTGGTGCGCCTGACAGGACTCGAACCTGCAACCGTCGGATTAGAAGTCCGATGCTCTATCCGTTGAGCCACAGGCGCAGTAGCGAGCGGCAGAACCGCTATGCGGGATTATAGACCACTTTCAGCTTTTCTTTCAGCTCGGCCAGCGCGCGCCCGCGGTGCGAGATGGCGCTCTTGCGCTCCTGCGGCACCTCGGCGAACGTCGTCTGACCGCCCAGCTCTATCGGGAAGAACAGCGGGTCGTACCCGAAGCCCTCATCGCCGCGCTCCTCGTAGCCGATGCGCCCCTCCACCTTGCCGCGGGCGACCGTCTCGGCACCGTCCTCGCCTATGAACACGAGCGTGCACGAGAAGCGCGCCGTGCGCAGGAAATCGGGGGTATCGGCCAGGTTCGCCAGCAACAAGGCGTTGTTAGCTGCATCGTCGCCATCGGCGCCGGCATAGCGTGACGAGCACACCCCCGGCTCACCGGACAGCGCGTCCACCTCCAGCCCCGAATCGTCGGCGAGCACGCACATGCCACCCGACGCCTCGTGCGCCGCAAGCGCCTTGATGCGCGCATTCCCCACGAACGTGCCCGCGTCCTCCACGGGATCGGATTCCACCCCCGCCTCGCGCAGCGTCACGAATTCCCAGCCAGGGAAGTCTATCGCGTTGCGTATCTCGTCGGCCTTATGGGAGTTGTTCGTCGCTATCAGGACCTTCATCCCTCTTCCCTTCTCGTCAGACCTCCGGCAGCACCACGTGCTCGGCGCCCGTCATCGGGCTGCCCAGCACCAGCGCGCCGAACCTCTCGAAATCCTCGACATCGTCTCCGGTGGTGTAGAAGCGCCGGTGCGCCGTGCGCTCAGCGCAAGCGAGCTCCCCGCGCCGCGCGAGGATGCTCTGCGCATCGTGCGCGGCCTCCTCGGCCGATGACACCAGCACCGTGCCCTCGCCCACCGCGCCCGCGATCAGCTCGCGTATGATGGGGAAATGCGTGCATCCCAGCACCAGCGTATCGATCGGCGCATGAGCGAGCGGCGCCAGCACTTCCGCGACCGTGCGCGCATGAGCAGCATCAGCGAACAGCGCCCCTGCGCCCTGGCCGGCTGCGGGCAGCGCATCGTCGTCCCGAAAGCGGCTCTCCACCATCTCCACGAACGCGGGCGCCGCGAGCGACGTGACGGATATCCCCGCGTCGATGTTGTGGATAGCACGCTCATACGCACCGGACGCCACGGTGCCCTGCGTTGCTATGACCCCCACGTTGCGCGTGCGCGTCGCGTGCGCTGCCGCACGAGCCCCCGGCTCCACCACGCCGATGATGGGAACAGGGAAGCGCATCTGAGCGGCCTGCAAGCCAGCAGCCGTCGCGGTGTTGCAGGCGATGATGATGAGCTTGCACCCCTGGTCGACCAGCCACCCGCAGATCTGCAAGGCGAACCCGCGCACCTCTTCGAGCGCGCGCGGCCCATACGGGCACCGGGCGGAATCGCCCACGAACACGATATCCTCGCCCGGCATCTTCCTGATGAGCTCGGAGAGCACGGTCAGGCCCCCGAAGCCGGAATCGAACACGCCGATGGGCGCCTCCGAGCGGCGCTCACCCGCGCCGCTCAACGGTGGACCACCACCACATCGCCCGCGCTGAACATGCCATAGAGCGAGCTCGCCGCTCCATCGGGCAGGTTGATGCACCCGTGCGAGCCGTGCGAGAGATAGCGGCTCCCGCCGAAAGCCGCCTGCCAATAGGCGTCATGCAACCCGATCGAATTGCCGATGAACGGCATCCAGTACTGCACGGGAGATTCCCACTCGGGCTTGTCATCTTCCTTGATGGGCCCGCGCAGCACGGTATTGCGCAGCTTCTGATTGGCCGAGTACACGCCGGTCGGCGTAGCATCGCCCTTGTTGGGGTTGCCCGACACGATCGGGCTCTCCCAGATGATCTGGCCGTTATCGTAGAAGCGCGCATACTGCTCGGAGAGGTCGATATCTATGTAGCGCGGCCCCCAGTCCTGCCCACCGAGCCCGGTGAAGCCCGTGCCGCTCTGCACGACCGGAGCGGCCAGCGCCTGGTCGCTGCCGCTCTTGACGGCCTCCACCACCTGCGCCACCAACGCGTCGTTGTCTATCCACCATCCATACGTGCCGCCGGACACGGTCACCTGCTTGCCGTCAGGCCGCGTGTAGGTGCGCGTGCTGCCCACGGTGTTGCACCCCGAAGCCACGCCGTCAGCCCACGCGTTCAGCGCGCCCTCGTCGAAGGCGACCTCGAGCTCCGGGCTCACCGATACCCACTGCGCCGTCAGCGCCGGCTCCACGTGCGCCACCAGCGCATCGCCCATCGTCACGTCGAACTCGGCCTTCGTATACCCGTTCGCCTTGTCCACCGCCGCCGGGATGCGCGCATCGTCGATCAGGATGGTCGGTTGCACCAGCACCTCGTCGGTCAGCACGATCTTATCGTCCAGCCGCAATATCCCCGCGAGGATCGTCTCGTACAAGACCTCCGGGTCGATGGCGGTGCCCTTCACCTCTTTGACGCCGACGAAGCGGCCTTCCTCTTCGCTGAAAGCCACCGTCGCATTCACGGGCTGCACGCTATCGGCGTTGACGGCCTCCAGCTGGGAAGACACCACCGCCTCCAAGTCGTCGGCATGCAGAAGATCGGTGAACATATCGGTGCGATCGTGGCTCTGGAACGCCTCGATGGGCCACGACCATGCGTCCTGGCTCGCCATCACCCCGGCGGCGACCTGGGCGGTATCGCAGCCGATGCCCGCCTCTTCGGCGGTCACCTCGAAGTTCATCCGCTTCCCCACCACCGAGAAGGCGTGGTCGTCGAGCGTGCCGTCCAGCTTCTCCTTGATATCGTCGGGAGCCATGAGCGAGAAGTCCATCCCCGCTATGGTGGTGCTCGGCATAGCGTGGGTGGCGAATATGCCGACCCCTATCAGGTAGATGATGGCGAGCGCCGCCGCGGTGCTGCCAGCAGCGATGAGCGCTGTGCGCAGCCGCCCGTGCGCATCGGGAGCCTCGGCCTCAGCCGGCTTCTGCGGCGCCTCGAATGCTCCTACCCCTCCGCTAGGCGCCTCCTCGGCCGCCGCGTCGGGCACGGGCGCATCAGCGGGCGCATCGGCAGCTTCGGATGTTCCGCCGACCTCATCGGCGCTGGCATCCCCCGAAGCAGGGGCGTCGCCAGCTGCAACCCCGGCAGGGGCCGCGCCAGCGCTCTCTGCGGCCTCTGCCTCCGTCTGGGCAGGAGCCTCCGCCTTCGCGGAGCCGACCGCATGCTTTCCCTTTGAATGCTTCGCCATGATGCACTTTCGAACAGGTTCCTATCGTGCTCACATTGTACAGAAATCCCCGCGCACATGTGCCGCGCGTCTGTGGTTCTTTCGTGTGCAGCAGCCCGGACGCGCCACCGCTCACCGCCCGGCGGCCCATGCGGTTACGACACGTCATCAACGCAGCGCAGCGACATGCGCGCCGCAGCGCAGGTGATACTATGTCAGCGACGATGCTTCTCGAAAGGAAAACGGCTGGTGGCAACATACATCGCGCATTACCGATCGCTCGATTCCGCCGCCGAGCACATCAGCGGCCTGCTCGAATTCGAGAGCAGCGCGCGCCTGGGCACCAAAGCGAACGCGCACGATGCCCGCATGCGCATGCTGGAGGATTTCGGCAACGCCGCCTTGTCGTGGAGCATCTACAAGATCGACCGGAAGTGCGCTGAAGCGCAGCAGGTGGATGGCCAGCAGCAGCTGGACTTCCGCAAACCCACGAGGAAGCGCCGAAGCAAGACCGAGCGCGGGCGCATATAGGAGGCACGAGTGAAGAAGAAGCAGGTGAGATTCCTGAAGAAGCTGGTGGAGACGCCGTCTGCCACCGGCGCCGAGGAGCGCGTAGCCGATCTGGTGCGCGAGCGGCTGCAAGACAGCGCCGATTGGATGCACACCGACAGCATGGGCTCGGTGCACGCGACGCTCGATGGGCGCGAGGACGGCCCTTCGCTCATGCTGTCGGCGCATATGGACGAGATCGGCCTGATGGTCACCTACATATCCGACGAGGGGTTCTTGTCGGTAGCTGCCATCGGCGGCGTTGATGCGGCAGTGCTGCCCGGCATGCGCGTCGATATGCACACCGCCTCGGGCACGCTGCGCGGCGTGGTGGGCCGCAAGCCCATCCACCTGATCGACGCAGACGACCGCAAGCAGGTGACCCCGCTCGACAAGCTCGTCATAGACCTGGGGCTATCCGCGAAGAAGGTCAAGGAGCTGGTGCGCATCGGGGATACCATCACCTATGGCGTGGGCTTCGAGCGCTTCGGCCATGGGCTCGCCGTATCGCGCGCTTTCGACGATAAGGTCGGCGTGTTCATCGCCTGCCGGGTCATGGAAGAGCTGCGCGGCTACGGGCGCGCCTCGGGCGACTTCACCGCCGCCATCACCGTGCAGGAGGAGATCGGCACGCGCGGCGCCATGACGAGCGCGCACTCCATCGACCCCGATGTGGCGCTCGCCTTCGACGTGACGCACGCCACCGACTACCCCGGCATCGACAAGTCCAAGCATGGCGACATCAGGCTGGGCAAAGGGCCGGTCATCGCGCGCGGGCCGAACATCAACCCCTGCGTGTTCGAGCGGCTGGTAGCCGCCGCCAAGGAAGAGGGCATCCCCTACCAGATAGAGGCCGAGCCCGGCGTCACCGGCACCGACGCGCGCGCCATCCAGGTGACGCGCGACGGCATCCCCACGGGCCTGATATCCATCCCGCTGCGCTATATGCACACGCCCACCGAGGTCATCTCGCTGAAAGACGTGCAGAACGCCGTGCGGCTCATAACCATGTTCGCGCTGAACCTCGAGCGCGAGACGCATTTCATCCCGGGCATCGACAACATCGGCTTCGACGATGCCGAGGATCTGTTCGACGGCGATGCCGACGATGCGCAGGGGCCATACAGCGAGGTGGATATCGAGGCGTATGCCGAGGATATCGACGAAGAAGCCGCAGATGAGCCCGACGAGCCGCCCGCACGGCGCATCGAGTTCACCGAGGAGATGAAGGAGCTGATAGCTATGGCAGATGAAGCCAAGCGCTTGACGCGCGAGATAACCGGCGTGGGCGCCATGCCGGGGCCTGACATGACCTCGGCAGAAGCGGCAGCCCTCGCGGAAGGCGCCGGCGAGAGCGCGTCCCAGATGGCGCACAGCCTCGATGCCGTCACCTTCGAATACGCGAGCGATGCCGAGGTGATGCGCAGCACCGATGCGCGCGCGCCCGCAGGCTTCCCGGGCGCCGAGAGCGGCCTGCCCGCCTGCGACCCCGCCGACGAGACGCTGCGGCCGGAGCTGTAACGGAGCGATCATGGCGAAGCAGGAACAGACCACCATCGCGAAGAACCGCCGCGCGCTGCACGATTACGAGATCATGGAGACGTTCGAGGCCGGCATCGAGCTGACCGGCACCGAGGTGCGCTCGCTGCGCGACAACAACGCCCAGCTGACCGATGCCTTCGCGCTGGTCCGGGGCGGCGAGGTGTGGCTCTCGAATTTCCACATCGCGCCGTTCGCTAACGGCAACATCGCCAACGTCGACCCCGACCGGCGCCGCAAGCTGCTGCTCCACAAGAAGCAGATACGCTACCTGGCCGCCAAGACGCAGGAGAAGGGCTTCGCGGTGGTGCCCTTGAAGCTGTATTTCAACAAGCGGGGGCTGGTGAAGGTCGAGCTCGCGCTGGCGCGCGGCAAGAAGCTGCATGACAAGCGCCAGAGCATGCGCGAGCGCGATATGAAGCGGGATATAGACAGGGCGCTGAAAGACCGCACGCGCGGCTGAGGGCGCACGCGAGGATAGGAGACCATCATGCGCATGGACGATCAGCTGGAAACGCTGGAAGAGACAGGCCAGACCGAGGCCGAGCAGATCGACGAGCAGACCGAGATACAGGACGTGGCAGACGACATGGACGAGCTGCTCGGCGAAGATGCCGAGGAGAGCGACCAGTATCACGCCTTCGATAGCTTCATCACCGAGAACGAGGCCGACTACGATGGCTACGACCCCTCCGAGGTGGCAGATGGCATGGCATCCGACAAGGCTGCGCGCGTCGAGCTCGGCGAGGGCTACCATACCGAGGATGTACACGATCTCGAAGAGGAGGTCATCGAGATGGAGGTCGAGGATGGCGACATACACGCCTTCCTCGTCGACGAGGACGACAACGAGATCGGCTTCGTGCTGATCGACGAGAACGGCGACGAGCAGGAATACTATTACGTCGACATGAGCGAATACGAGTTCGTGGACGACGGCGAGGACGAACCCGACGCGAAGGTGGTGCGCGCGAGCGACGGCGAGGAGTTCAATCTGGGGCTCACGCGCGAAGGCGTGGCGGAGGCCACCGCCGACATGAACGCCATCTACAAGGAAGGCGCCCAGGTTGCCGCCGAGCTGAAGGAGACGCTCGGCGATATCGGCGAGGAGCTCAGCTTCCTGAAGAAGCGCCGCTGAGCGCTCGCACGGCGGACCTGCGCAGAAAGGGGTGCGCTG
>CAJTXX010000028.1:6861-25225 GCA_910584145.1 uncultured Eggerthellaceae bacterium
CTCGGGCAGCGCACCCCTTTTCGTATCCTCTGCACGCACCGCGCTCGGCGCAGCACGGCGTTACTCAGCGGCGCCGTACTGCTCGTAATAGGCGTCGATGGCAGCGCTCGTCGCGTCGTCTATCACCACGCGGCCGCCCACATCCCGCCCGTGCAGATAGTCGCGCACCTCGGCCATCGACACGATGGATGCCACCGGGAAGCCGTAACGCTGCTCTATCTCCTTCTGCGCGGTCACCTCGCCGCCCTTCCCCACCTCCATGCGGTTGAGCGACACGATGAGACCCTTCACGTCCACGTCAGCCGCAGCCTTCAAGATGGGGTACGTCTCGTCAATGGACTTGCCGGAGGTGGTCACATCCTCCACCATGACCACGCGGTCGCCATCGCGCAGCTCGGCGCCGAGCAGGTTGCCCGCATCGGCCCCGTGGTCTTTCGCCTCCTTGCGATTGCAGCAGTAGCGCACCTCTTTGCCGTAGAGCTCCTGGAGCGCGATGGCCGTCACCACCGCGAGCGGGATGCCCTTGTACGCCGGGCCGAACACCACATCGAAGTCGAGCCCGAACGCATCGTTGATGGCCTGCGCATAATACAAGCCCAACCGATGCAGCTGTTCGCCCGTCACATACGCGCCGGCATTCATGAAGAAGGGCGACTTCCGCCCGCTCTTCAACGTGAAATCGCCGAACTTCAGCACATCGCTTCCCACCATGAACTCGATGAACTCGCGTTTGTACGCCTCCATGCAGTTCTCCTCTCGCCTCTGCTGCCGCTAGAGCTGCCTGCTCATCCAGCGGTGCTCCACGTGCTCGTCGTATTCCACCGGCCCGTATGCGGCATAGCCGCTGCACTCGTAGAATGGCATGGCGGTGCACTGCGCGTGCAGGTGCATCTCCGTTGCGCCGGCGTCCTTCGCGCGCCGCTCGGCCTCGCCCAGTATCTGCGAGCCCTTGCCGCCGTGGCGCTGCTCGGGCAGCACCGCCAGCCGGCCGAACACCCATTTGCCCGCCTCCGTGCTCGTGTTCGGCTCGAGCTCTGAGGGGAACACCCGGGCGCAGCCCACCAGCTCCCCGCCATCGTAAGCCGTCACATGGATGCAGCGCTCATCCTCGTCGACAGCGTCGAATTCATCTTTGAAGCCCTGCTCCTCCATGAACACGCGCTCGCGCACCAGCTTCGCATCCGGGAACCTATCCGCTCTGAATTCCATAGCATTCCTCTCTTCGGCTCCCCGCATGGTATCAGATGGACGAGCCGCCATGCGCGCTGCGATGACGGCCGCGCGCACCCCGACAGCCCACGAAGACGGATAAGAACAAGGTGGGCCCACTGAGGCCCGCCCATCAGTTTCCTGGTGGAGCCGCGGAGAATCGAACTCCGGTCCATACCAGATCCTCGAAGAGGCTCTACAAGCTTAGTCTGCGTTCAGCATTCGGGCGGTATCGGATCGCAGACGAACGTGCACCGCCCTAGCCGGTTCGATCTTTCCCGCGCCCATACCGGCTACGTGGCGCGGGGCATTCCCCTCAGATGACGTCTTGCCTGAATCGGGGAATCTTCAGGTTCGACGGATGGCTGAACTAAGCAGCCATAGCGGCCGGCATGTAGTAGCCGGTCTTAGCAGTGTTGGTTTTGCCAATTAATTTTGACAGTACCCCTGTTTAACGTGGCGAGGAGACCACGGCCTGCTCCTCATCTCAGACCTACCATGTCGAAACCAGTCGGCCCCTGATGTGTGTATCGCATTCTACGCCGCGCTGTCAGCAAGTCAAGCCGCCACGCAGGCCCTGTTCCCGAAACACCACATCTCAGGCGCGCCGCAGAGCGGGCTCGCCATCGCGCAGCTCGGTTATGTTCTTCCAGAAGCGCATCGGCATGAACTGGCGACGCAGCTCGGGGTTGTAGCGCGCGTCGATGGCGACCGCCCGGTAGAAGGTGCGCCAGGCGTCCTGCATGGCCACCTCGGCAGCAGAGCGCTGCGGCAAGCTGCCGAGCAAGTCGGCCCCTCCGGTGCGCACGAGATAGCGGCGCTCGCCATCCCACACGCCCGCCATATCGTGCACCTCGTCGAAGATGATGAAGGGCTGTATGCTGAACCGCTCCACGAAATGCCCGAGCACGAGGGGCACCACCGCATCGCGCGGGTTCACCTTGGCGAACCACACCTGCACCCCATCGCCCGCCAGATGCTCGAAGCGCGCGAACTGGCGCATCTTCTCGCATTCGTTGCATACGCTGCGGTCGAGCTCGAACAGGCGCGATACCGCCGGGTGCGCGATGTTCGATATGGCACGGCCCTTGCCCCGGTGCACGTCCATCGCGTAGCGGATGAACCGATAGACCGCGCTGCCTGCATCGGCATCGGAAGAGGCGGCTGCGCGCACTATCCGGAAGAACGTGCGCTCGCCGCAGCGCTCGACCACGCCCCGCCGGACGCGCTCAGCGCGGCCCGCATCGGCCACGACAGAGTGGATGCGCTGCGCGAGCCGCGGTTGCAAGATGCCCTCAGGGGCGACATCGCTCGGGTGCTCGCGCAGCGCATACGCTTCGAACACCGCGCTCAGCAGCCCCTCCAAGGTGCCATCGTAGACATACGCCACCTCGTCGATGATATCGGCGGCATGCACGCGAGCGGCGGTCATGCCGTGCACCCCGCGAGCGCCGGTGCTGCGGCGCTGCCGGGCAGCGCCGCACCCTGCCCCACCGATTCGAACAGGCTCATCTGCCCGGGCATGGCGCGGTCGGCCCGACGCCCATGCCGGCCGCCTTCGATCGGCTTCTGCAATCGCACCAACAGGGCATCGCGGCTGTACTCTGCACCGCTGCCGCAGTATGCGCCGTTGCAGGTTATGAAGTACCGTGCGCGGTTGAACGCGATGCCGAGCTTGCGCAGCTCGCTCTCGCGCAGCGTGCTCTGCCGGCGTGCGCGCACGATCAGCTTCGCGCCGCGCACCCCGATGCCGGGCACGCGCAGCAGCATGTCGTACGAGCAGGTGTTCACCTCCACCGGGAAGTCGTCCAGATGGTTCAGCGCCCAGTTCGCCTTCGGGTCGATGCCCCGCTCGAGGAACGGATGCGCCTCGTCTATGATCTCGTCCACCTCGAAGCCGTAGAAGCGCAGCAGCCAATCGGCCTGATAGAGCCTGTGCTCCCGGTCGAGCTGGATGGCATCGGACGAAGGCAGGCGCTCGTCGCGCACCACGGGGAGATATGCGCTGAAGAACACCCGTTTCAGGTGCATGCTCTTATAGAGCGAGGCAGCCAGGTTCAATATGTGATGGTCGCTCTCGGGGCTGGCGCCCACGATCATCTGCGTCGACTGCCCCGCCGGCGCGAACGCTCGATCAGCGCGCTTCGGCCGCGGCCCCGACAGATACACGGTCTGCCGCTTGCGAACGAGCGCCCGCGTCTCCCCATCCTCGGCGATGGAATCCGCGATCTGCCTCATGGGAGCGAGGATATCCCGCTTGCTCTTCTGCGGGCAGAGCAGCTTCAGACTCTGCTCCGAGGGCAGCTCCATGTTCACCGACACGCGGTCGGCCAGAAGGCCGAGCTCCCCTAACAGCTCCGGAGAGGCGCCCGGCACCGCCTTCGCATGTATGTAGCCGCGAAAGCCGTATTCCCCGCGCAGGATGCGCAGGCAGCGCAGCATCAGCTCCGTGGTGTCGTCGGGGCTCTTGATGACCCCGCTGCTCACGAACAGCCCTTCGATGCAGTTGCGGCGATAGAACCCTATGGTCAGATCGGCGAGCTCGCGCGGCGTGAAGCACACGCGCTCCACCTCGGCGTTGCTGGCGCGGTTCACGCAGTATGCGCAATCGTAGATGCACATGTTCGTCATGAGCACCTTCAACAGCGTGACGCAGCGGCCATCGGGGGTGAAGCTGTGGCAGCAGCCAGCGTTGCTGGTGGCGCCCAGCTGGCCGCGCTTGCCCGCCCGGTCCACCCCGGAAGAGGTGCAGGCGACATCGTACTTGGCCGCATCGGCCAGCACTTCGAGTTTCTGCGCGACATCCATCCGACCACCACAAACATACGTTCTAGCGAATATATGTTCGTATGATAGATGCCGCGCGTGCCGCCGTCAAGCGCCGCAGCGGCGCCAGGCAGCCTACAAGATGCCCAGCAGCTGCCAGTACGGAACGCTCGCCATGAGGCCCGCAAGGCAGATGAGCAGATAGAGGGCGCAATAGCGCGCCATAGGAGCCTGCTCGACCATCTCGCCTTCCGTCGCGTAGTATGCCGTCAGATAGATCGGGTTCTGATACAGCACGAACCACGGGTTCACCATCGCGTACACGCTGACGCCGATGAGGAGGTATATCTGCGACGACAGCGCGCGGAACAGCGGTTCGCACGACCCGATGATCCACGCGTCGATGCCGAGGTGCGCGAACACGGCAGCCAAGCCCAGCACGCACCCGATGAATATCGGCGAATCCCACGCGATCTGCTGCCGGAGCTCCTTGGTGGGCACGATGCCGCACACCAGCATGCCCACGAGCGCCGCCAGCGCAACGATGTGCGACCCCACGCCATGCAGCGGCTCGGCCGCCCATAGCACGATGCAGCGCACCATGATGGCGAGCATCTCGCGTTCATGGAGCGATATGCGCTCGGAAGGCTCCGCCTGCGCCCCAGCTGTCCGGACGCCTTGCGCGCCGCCGCGGGAGCGCGGCTGCCACGCTGCGCATACAGCACCACGATGGCGATGTAGTTCAAGATGCTCACCAGCGCGAACCACGGGAGCATCGCCACGAGCCAATGCAGCATATCGAAGCGCACCGCAACCTCTGGCGGCAACGTGGCCATGAGCCCGTATCCGATGATCGCAGCGCTCACCACCGCAGGGCCGACGGTGCGGATGCCCGTGAACATGGCTAGGAACAGGCCGCTCGCCTGCTTCCCCCGCCGCTCGTATCCCATCGAATCGGATATGCCGAGCGCCAGCGGCGCCAGCATGCTCGCCTTCGCCGAGAGCGAGGGGATGAACGGCTCCACCAGCGCGCCCGCCGCGATCAGACCCGCCGCCTGCATCTCGAACGTCGCTGGGAACAAGCGCAGGATAGCCCGCGCCATGCGAGCGAGCAGAGCAACGAGCAGCCGACCCGGAGAAGGGCGCAGCAACGCCGCATCGGCGGATGCCGCGCACCCCACGGTTGCTATAATCAGCTTCCAAGGACAAGGCATGGCTCAGAGAAGAGGCAGCAGACCGATGGAGATGAAGCTCAACGCGCGGATGCTCTGCATCGCAGCGGCGCTCTGCATGGGAGCGGCGATGCTCCTTCCGCTCGAAGGCGCATACGCCGCCGCGCCCGGGAATGCGCGCGCCCTCGATGAGCACCCCTTCGCGCTCGGCAGCGCGCAGCCGGAGCATCCCGATAGCGCCTGCACGATGCCCGCACCTGTTGATGGGAAAGTGCTCGGCATCCCGGTGGTCTACCAAGGGAGCACGATGGTCTGCGAAGGAGCATCGCTGCTGCAAGCGCTGCGTGGCAAAGGGCTCACCGACCAAAGCCTCATCAGCTTCATCAGCTCGATGCCCCGCACCGCAGACGGCAACCCGTACAACGGCTATGCAGGCGAATGGCGCCACAACGTCAACGGAACGTATCAGGGCATGATGTCAGCGCCCGTGACATCATGGGCACGCGCATTCGGCAGCGACGCGGCCGATATCACCGGGTCGGGCGCCGCAGGCGTCAGGGACGAGATACGCAACGGCAACCCCGTCGTCGCTTGGGTGACCTACGGATACGCCTCCCCCGAATTCAGGCAGATGTGGTGGGGCCGCGCTGTCTGGAATGGCCACGTGATAGCCGTCGACGGCATCCGGGAAGGCGCTTATCACGTCGTGGACCCCGTATTCGGCAGCTCATGGATCGACGCGAGGACCTTTGAAGCAGCTTTCAACGTGACCGGGATGGCCGTCGCAGTGCGTTAAGCGTCCGCCTCCGCTCGAGGGTCGAGCAGATAATCGACCATCGGCGCCACCGCCTCCAAATCGAGCTCGCCAGCGCTCGTATAGAACCTATAACCCACATCCTGTCGAAGATAGCGCGTATCGGCCTGCGCAGCTCGCGTCCACGCTCCCAGCGCCTCAGCGTATTCATCGTCGGTCTTATAGGCGCGGAACCCGAACCCTGGTGCTTCAGTGACATTCACCCAGATACCGTCGGGCTCTATCGAATAGCTCGCATCAGCATACCCCGGCCCAGCGTAGCTCCCCGAGAGGAACCCCGCGCAACGCTCCTGCAAGATGCGCTCCCGCTCGCCCTCAGCGAACGCATCGGCCGCAGCTGCTATCTCGTCCATGCGAGCCTGCATGCCCTCATCGAAAGCACCCCCGCTCTGCCGCGACTGCGCGTCCGGCAAGCCCACCTGCATGGAGAAGAGCAGCCCATCTGCAAGGTAGTCGCACACGAGGACAGGACAGCCCATCTGGGATGCGAGCATGTCGGCAGCCAATTGGTCTTCGGCGGCATAGCTCGGGCTGCCGCCTAGCTCCGAAGCCCTCCCGCTCTCTTGCCTGCGCGCTATCTCGATGAAACCATCCTGCTCGCTGACGGTTATGGAATCGCGGGGGAAACGCTGGGGGAAGAGCTCTTCATGCAGACCGGCATATCCTTCGATAACCGCCTGCCGCTCCCGGGCTTCGGCATCCGATCCCATCGCGAAGAGAGCCGCGCACGAGATGAGCGCCGCGACGGCCATCACCGCCGCTACGATAGCCCATATCCACCAGGTCTTATACCACGCTTCGCCCATCATCGCCTCCGCTCGCGCATGCTCCTCGCCTCTCAGTGTATCACGGCACCTCTCCCGAACCCGCTCTGCGGCGACGAGGGAGCACGATGGACGCTGGGCGTAGAGCGCGGCGACCGAGCACAAGCGCGCGACGATCCGTGACAACTCGCCGCGGAACACCCGTGATCTATAGCCGAGAACGAACCTATGCGCCATATCATGACAAAAGAAAAGCAGGCCAGAATAACTTCTGACCTGCGATCTTTTGGAGCCAGCGACAGGAATCGAACCCGCAACCCACTGATTACAAATCAGTTGCTCTACCGTTGAGCCACGCTGGCGGATGGCAGTATTATAGCCTACCGCGAGCCTTGGGCGCGCGCATCGCCGAGCGGCGCTGCGGCGATGAGCGCGCCCGCAGCTAGATGATGCGCTTGGCGAACGAGGGGCAGTAGGTATCGAAACCCTGCTGGCACACGCCCTTGCGGCCATCTGCCGCATGGATATAGGTGCCATCCCCCGTATAGATGCCGACATGATACGCGCCCGAGCGCGACCCCCAGAACAGCAGGTCGCCGCGCTGGAGCTGGTCGAGCGGCACCTCTTCACCGCACTGGGCCTGCGCGTAGCTGGTGCGCGGCAGCTCGACGCCGAGCGCCGCATCGACGCAGTATTGCACCAAGCCCGAGCAATCGAAGCCCGACGGCCCGCGGCCGCCGCTCACATAGTATGAGCCCAGCTTCTCCTCGGCGGCTGCCACCAGCGCCTCCCTGCTGGCCATCACCGCCACATCCTCGAGGTGCCCCTCAACCATATCAGCCAACGTCTGCTCACCGCCTTCTACCACCTCAGGTGCTGCGGCCACCGTATCGGCGAACGCGACCTGCACGAGCGGCACAGAGCCCTGCGCTGTGTACATCATGCTCGTCAGCACGAGCGCCAGCAGAACGCAGAACGCTACGAACTGGGAACGAGCCCGTTTCATGAAAAGCAAATAACCGTCCTAACCTCGCCTACAAAATGCGGAGAACAGGCTAATGGGTCATCCACAGAAACGCGGCACGTATTCTGCTTTCCTACAATCCGACTACAGGTTCACGACATCTTCTTCACAAAGCACCCGTGTATATGAAGTTTTTACGGCGATTGAGTGCAGGTTGTCTGCATGCCTTCCGTAAACGGCAGCGCCCTTGGGGCGCTCAGGAGCAGCAGAAGTCGGGGATGAAGCTCTCGCTCGCAGCGGCGCCCTGCTGCCAGAAATAGTCCTGCACGCCCAGCTCGTCTGCGAAGTCCAAGACCGATTCGTATTCCTCGGGAGAAAGGCTGCGCCCGAGCTCGGGGAAGCGCTCCAGGCACCGCGCAGCGGGTGCGTCGCCCTGCTGCGCTGCCGTGGCCAGAAGGGGCGTGTACTGGTTCATGATGGACAGGCGCACCACATCGCCGAATGCCTCGTGCACGAGGCGCACCGCATCGCAGGATGCCGCCGCATGCCCGGGCAGCACCAGATGCCGCACGATCACGCCGCGCACCATGCGCTGCTCGCCGTCGAACCTGTCATAGGCCGGCCGGCCCACCTGCTCCACCATCGCCGCTATGGCAGCGAGCGCCACCTCAGGGTAATCCGGCGCGTTCGAGAGCTGCGAGGCGAGCTGCGCATCGGCATATTTGAAGTCGGTCAGGTACACATCCACCGAACCGCGCAGCGCGGCGATGGCCGGCACGCTCTCGTAACCGCTCGTGTTCCATACCATCGGGAGATGCAAGCCGTCATGTCGCGCACGGGCTATCCCCTGCTGCACGCTGGGCGCGAAATGCGTCGGCGTCACCATGTTCACGTTCATGGCGCCAGCCTCTTGGAGATCGAGGCATGCCTGCGCGAGCTCTTCGACCGTATACGGCCGCCCGCATTCCCGGCGCGATATCCGCGCGTTCTGGCAATAGATGCACGATAAGGAGCACCCGGCGAAGAAGATGGTGCCGCTGCCCGCCGAACCGCTTATGGGAGGCTCCTCCCACTCATGCAGCCCCACGCGCGCGATGCGCATAGCCGCGCCGCAGCCGCATGCCCCGGCGCTGCTAGAGGCGCGATCGGCCCCGCAGGCGCGCGGGCATAGCGCGCAATGCTCATAGGCGCTCATCCGAGCAGGAGAACCCATGCTGCGGGCGTCAGTTCACCGAGTAGCCGAAGCCGATAGTGCCGCCCTCGTCCTCGTCGTCGTAGCCGTACTCGTCCATATCGTCCAGGTAGCCGTCCTCATCGGCGTATCCGCCCTCCTCCTGGGCGTACAGCTTCTCGGCGCGCGACCAATCGAGGCCCTGCGCAGCGCACGCTGCCTCCTCGCCGTACACCAGCGCGAGCGCAGCGGGCGACTTGTCAGCGCCCCCGATGACAGCCAGCAGCTCCAACAGGTGCATCGCCGATTCGGCCTGCGGCATGATGAGCTCGTAGTCGTCGGCCGCCATGATGGCAGCGGTCAGCTCCCCCATCAGCATCTCGCAGGTGAACGCCCCGTCGAAGCGCTCCTCTCTGATAGCAGCGAGGATGCTCTGCGCCTGGCAGCTGATCGGCTCGACCTGCATGCCGGCCATCTCCACGCTCGAGATAGACCGCCGCGATGCCGTGAAGAGCGCCTGCGCCTCGATGGCCGCGATGATGCCAGCCACCTTCTGGAGCGTGGTGGCCGCTCGCGCGAGCTGCGCCGCGCCGCCGCCTCCCACCACCTGCACCTTGCAGAAGATGGCATCGAGGAGCCCGCGCGCCTGCTCGACGCAGTCGTCCTCCCCCGCGGCGAAGCACATGAGGTTATCCCGCGCGAAGGCATCGCGCGCCACCATGTCCTCGCACACGAGCGGCGCTTCCACGAACCGCAGGTCGGAGAGCGTGGCGATGGCGTTCGTCTCACGGGCGAAGTTCGGCGTGGTGGCGCTCAGATCGACGATGACCGAACCGGGCTTCATAGCCTGCATGAGGCCATCGTCGCCGAAGCACAAATCCTCCAGGTCGGACATGGTCGGGAAGTACGTTATCGCCATATCGGCGAGCTCGACCTCGCCTTCGCGCTCCCAGCCCGCATCGGCGAGCCGCGCCTCTATGGCCTCGATCAACCCCGCGCTGCCGCGGTATGCATATACGCTCACGCTACTCCGCCTTCCTGACGCGCTTGGCTATGCGGTCGGCGACCGACATGTTCTCGCGCTTATCTCTGCCCCAGAACGAGATGGCCAGCATGCCCGGCCCCACATGCGAGCCGATCACCGGCCCGACCGACGAGCTTATGACGAGCAAGCCCTCGTCCTCCTTCTGCACGATATCGCGCAGCCGCGCCGCATCCTTCTCGCAATCGGAATCGCCGATGGTCACATAGCTGCCGTGGCCGTCGTCGGTCGCGTTCTTCCGATAATACTCCGCGAGCTGCTTGATGCCCTTCTTGCGCCCGCGCGCCACGCCCGTGAGCTTCAGCTTGCCGTCAGCGTCGATGGTCAGAAGCGGCTTCACGTCGAGCGCCGCGCCCGCCACCGCCACGCTCGCAGGGATGCGCCCGCCGCGCCGCAGCGTGTCCAGGTCGTCCACCATGAACTCGCAATCGACGAAGTTGCGCGCCTCGGCAGCCCAAGCGGCGAGCTCCGCCGCGGTGAGCCCCTTGTCCATCTGATTGAGCGCCTCGAACACGAGCAGGCCCTCGGCGATCGAGGCCAGCAGCGTGTCCACGATGTGCAGCTCGAAGCCCGGATGGCGCTCGAGCACCTGCTCGCGCACCACCTCGGCCGCGTCGAAGCTGCCCGACAGGCCGCTGCTGAACGACAGGTACACGGTGGGCACGCCCTCGGCCGCCGCCGCCTCGAATGCCGCGGTCAGCACCGGCATGGACAACTGCGCGGTAGACGGCTGCGCGCCCTTGCGCATGGCGCCGTAGAAATCAGACGCGCTCACGCTCTGGAACATGTCATCCTCGAACGTGCGCTCATCCACGATGTAGGGGAACTTCACCAGCGTGACGCCCTCGCGCTCGAGCAGCTCCACCGGTAGGTCGCAGCACGAGTCGACGATCAGATTGCACTTGCGCATATCGATCCTCCTTCAAGGCGGCTATACCGCCACGGCGAGCTCGCTGGCATCGCCGGTCAGCTTTCCCTTTATGAATTCCATGCACTCGTAGGCCACTCCGATGGCTGGGCCCACATGCACGCCGAGCACCGGGCTGACGGGACGCACTTCCACATCCATCCCCGCAATCTCGCGCACCGCGTCGAGCAGCTGGTCGAGCGCCTTCGTGCGCTTGCCTATGTAGTGCACAGCCACCCGCTTCAGGCCATGCGCCTCGACATCGCTTCGGAATGCCTCGATCATGGCCGCCACGGCGCGCTTCTGAGTGCGCACCTTCGCGAACGTGTCCGCCTTCCCGTCAATCACCGTCAGGATGGGCGATATCTGTATGACCGTGCCAAGCAGCGCCGATGCCGCGCCGATGCGGCCGCCCGCGCGCAGGAACGCCAGCGACTCAGGCAGGAAGAGGAACCGGGAGCGCATCACCGCGAGCTCGGCGGCGGCCACCACCTCTTCGAGCGGCTTGCCCGCATCGCGCGCGTCAGCGGCATCGAGCGCCGGAAACGCCTCGTCGGAGCCAGCCGAAGCGGAATCGACGATGACGCACTGGAAGCCCAGGTTGCGCGACTTCACCATGCGCGCCGCGCGCACAGCCCCCTCGAACGTGCCGGAGAGCTCCGAGGACAGGAACACGCCCACCACGCTGTCCCCCGCCGCCGCGGCTTCCTCGAACATGCTCTCGAGCACATGCTGCGACGGCTGGCTCGATGTGGGGATGTCCCCGATGCGGTCGGCCAGCGTCTCGTAGAAGCCGTCGATGTCCATCTCCGTCTCCACGTGCTCCTGCCCGTCATAGCGCACGAACAGCGAAGCTATCTGGATGTTGCGCTCGCGCGCTACGCTCTCGGGGATGCCCGCCACCGAATCTGTGATTATCCGTATCATGCTCATCCGATCCCGAGGCGCTCAGCCTCTGTCGATGGAGCGGAGCTGCGCCACCAGGCTCTGCCTGCGCTCGTGCAGCCCGCGCTCCAAGCCAACCGGGTATGTGTGCGGGTTCAGCATGCGCAGCTGCGTCTCGTCGAGCGTCGCCAGCTGCTCGCGCGCCCGCACGCGCGCCGCGCCCGCCTCGGTGAAGGCGCCGTCGCACACCCGCACGCCATCGCGGAAGAAAGGCTGCATCAGCACCTCGCAGCGCTTGCCCGCCAGCTGCTTCTGGCGCAGCGGGTCCATCGGGTCGACGATGACCTCGCTGCCATCCACGCCGCTGTTCACATCGAACACCATGTCGCCGGCCACGCAACCGTCATCGTCGAAGTAGCGGCGCACGTTCAGCACGCCGGGAGTCGTCAGCTTCGCCACCGATTCCGATATCTTCAGGCGGTCCTCCCACGCATCCGAGCCAGCCGCCTTCACGGCCGACAGCTTGTACACGCCGCCGAGCGTCGGCTGGTCGTAGCCCGTGGAGAGCCGCGTGCCGATGCCCCACGCATCCACCGGCGCACCCTCGTCCATGATCGACTCCACGGTGCGCTCATCCAAGTCGTTCGACAGCACGATGCCCACCTCGGGAAGCCCCGCCGCATCGAGCATCGTGCGCGCCCGCCGCGCGAGCCACGCCAAGTCGCCCGAATCGATGCGGATGGCGCCCAGCCGCTCGCCGCGCTCGCGCATCTCGCGCCCCACGGTTATGGCATTGCGCACGCCCTCTTCCACATCGTAGGTGTCCACCAGCAGCGTGCAGTTCGCCGGGAACGCGCGCGCATACTCACGGAACGCCGTGAGCTCATCAGGAAACGACATCACCCAGGAGTGCGAATGCGTGCCCGACACCGGGATGCCGTACAGCTTGCCCGCCAGCACGTTCGACGTGGAAGCGCAGCCGCCGACATACGCCGCGCGGCTGGCCCAGAGGCCGCCGGTGCCCTGCGCGCGCCGCAGCCCGAATTCCGCCACCGGCTTGCCCGCGGCGGCTCGGCAGATGCGCGCCGCTTTCGTGGCGATCAGCGTCTGGAAGCTCACGCAGTTCAGGAGCACCGTCTCCAGCAGCTGGCATTGCAGTATGGGGCCGTCCACGCGCACGATGGGCTCGTAGGGGAACACCACCGTCCCCTCAGCCACCGCCTCCACATCGACCGTGAGCGCAAGGCTGCCCAGGAAATCGAGGAAGGCCGCATCGAACAGCGGGCTGCCATCGGGCGCCTCTACGCTGCGCAGATAGCGTATGTCGTCGTCGGAGAAGCGATAGCCCTCCAAGATCTGCGCGAGCTGCTCCATCCCGCAGGCGATGGCGTAGCCGCCCTTGAACGGGTAATCGCGGAACGACATGGTGAAGGAAGCCCGGTCTTCGAGCTTGCCGCACGCCCAGTAGCCCTGGGCCATCGTCAGCTGGTACAGGTCGGTATACAGCGCCCAGTCCGGCGTCATCACTGCTCGCCGCCCTTGGGCGCCGCGCTGGCCTGACCGCCGCCCTCGCCGCCAGAGCCGCTCTTGCGCCGGCGCCTCCGGCGCTTCTTCGGCGCGCCCTGCTTCTCAGGTGCGCCCTCGGCATGCGCGAGCGACGAGGACTTATGCCCGGGCCGCAGCCCCTGCTTCTGCTGCTCGGCCCCCTTGCCGCCCTGCTTCTGCCGGTTCTGGTCCTGCTTGGGACGGCGTTTGGGCTGCTGGCGCTTCGATCCAGCATCCTGCGCCGGCTGCGCCTCGCCGCCCGATATCTTCGTGGAGCGTCTCCTGCGCGGCTTGCGCGTCGCGTCGGTCTTGGAAGAGGCCTGCTGCTGCGACCCGCCGCCGCTGCCGCCGCGCCCGCCGCGCTTGCGCGGCTTGCGGTGGCTGCTCGCCGAAGACCCCAGCGCGCCCTTGCTCTTGCCGGAGTCGGGATTGGCCCGGTGCAGCTGCCCAGCCACGGCCAGCGTGTCGTTGCCGGTGAATTTCGATGTCTCGAAGCTCGCCGCCGCGCCGAAGAGCGCATCGACCGCCCCCTTGGCGTCCTCCCAAGCCTCCTCGCTCACCACGTTCGGGCGCTTACCCTCCTCGGCCGGCTCGAACCCGGCGAGGGGCACGCGCACGGGCTTCTCGTCGCCCACACGCACCACCACCATCTCGCGCGGTACGTCCAGCTCCACCACCTTGCCCTCGCCCTCGGGCGTCTGAACGGCGGCCCGCACCTTCGGCGCGCGCTGCTTGAAGTCGCGGTAAGCATCGTTCTCGTAGCGCAGGCAGCACATCAGCCGCCCGCACAGGCCCGATATCTTCTGCGGGTTCAGCGACAGGTCCTGGTCCTTCGCCATGCGGATGGACACCGGGTTGAATTCGCCCCCCAGGCGCTTGCAGCACACCATCTGGCCGCAATGCGCGATGCCGCCCACGATGCGAGCCTCGTCGCGCACGCCGATCTGGCGCATGTCGATGCGCACATGGAACCGCGCAGCCAGCTTGCGCACCAGCTCGCGGAAGTCGATGCGCGCTTCGCTCTCGAAATAGAACACCGCTTTGTCGCCGTCGAGCAGGTACTCCACCGACACGGGGTGCATCTCCTCGCTCGTCTCGCGCGCCATCTCGCGGAAGATGGGCATGGCCTCTCGCGAGAGCTGCTCCATCTCGCGGCCGCGCTCCACATCCTCCTCGGTGGCGACGCGCCGCACCGGCTTCAACGGGCTCTTCAGCTTCTTTATGTCCTCGTAGGGGACCTCCATCACATCGCCCGCGCACACGCCCAGCTCCAAGCCGCGAGCCGTCTCGACCACCACCTGATCGCCCGCATGCAGATCGAGCCCCTCGGGGTCGAACCACAGCGTGCGCACGTTATATGCAAGGTTTACTGGCGCTACCAGTGCCATTCAGACCATCCTTTATCTCGAACAGGAGCACATCTATGCATGTCTCTGGGGATACATTATAGGTCAGAGCGCGGGGAAGCTGGCTGATAGAGGCCAGCGCGCGCGACACCCCGGCGATGTCAGCCCGGGCGGCGGCAGCTTGGATATCGGCCATCGCATCGGTGTTGATGACGAGCTCGGGCGTGCCCGCGCGCACCGCCAGCACATCGCGCAGCCACGAAGCGGCTATGTCTATCGTCTGGTTCAGGTACTCGCGGCTCTTCGCCGACATCTGGCGCTTGTTGCGCGCCTCTATCTGACGTATGGCCGACTTCTCCAGGAAATCGGCGTTCTCGGCTATCTCGCGCTCGAGCTGGGTGCGCACCTCGTCCAGCGGCGCCTTCGACATCTGCACCAGCTCGCGCGCGCGGCTGACCACCTGCCAGTCGTCCACCATCTCTATGTCGGCGAGCATCTTCAGCACCTTGGCGCGGAAGCCGACGCGCTCGTTGCCCGCCGCGCGCAGGAACGCCACCGCAGCCGAGATGCTGCCCCCGCATGCCTCGATGGCTTGGCGCGCCAGCTGCGCATCGGCGCCCGTGTTCTGGCTGACGATGCCCGCGGCCTCCGTCGGCGGGATATGCCGGAACGGCACCACCTGGCAGCGCGACGCTATGGTGGGCAGCACCGAATCGCGCGTGCGGCCCAGCAAGATGAACACCACGTTGCCCGGCGGCTCCTCCAACGTCTTCAGGAAGGCGTTCGCCGGCGAGGTGCTCATCAAGTCGACGCGGTCGAGGATGTAGACCTTCATCTGCGCCTGTATGGGCGCGAGCGCCACGTCGGCGGCTATGTCGCGCACCTGCTCGATCAGCCAGCCGTTCGTACCGGCGGGCTCGATATAGTGCACATCGGGATGCGCCTTGCGCACGATGCGCGAGCAGTGATCGCAGCGCCCGCACAGGCCGCCCCGCGGCCCCTTCGCGCCTTCCGGGCACAGCAGCGCGCGCGCCAACGCATACGCTGTCGCCGTCTTGTTCGAGCCGGCCGGCCCGGTGAACAGGTAGGCGTGCGTCACCCGCTCCGAGCACACGCTCATGCGCAGGAAGTCGCGCACCTGCGGCTGGCCCAATATGCTCTCGAACGCGTCAGCCACAGCGGCCTCCGATCTCGGGGATGCGCGCGCATACGGCATCGAGCACCCGCTGCGCCGTCGCCTCCGCATCGTCTGCGGTGGCGATGCGCACCACGCGCTCAGGGTGAGCATCGGGCAAGCTGCGGAACGCCCGGCTGACGCGCTCGTGGAAGCCTTCGCCCGCGAGCTCCAGGCGGTCGGCCTCGCCGCGCTCCTGGATGCGCCGCGCGCGCTCTGCGCCGTCGGGCAGCTCCATCAGCACGGTCAGATCAGGGCGCAGCCCATCGGTGGCGAATGCGTTCACCGCATCCACGAAGCCCGCATCGAGCCCGCGGCCCGCGGCCTGGTACGCGCAGGTCGAATCGGTGAAGCGGTCGCAGATGACCACCTTGCCCGCGTCGAGCGCCGGCAGCAGCACCTCGCGCACCATCTGCGCGCGCGCCGCCTCGTAGATCAGCAGCTCGCATTCATCGGCCATCTCGGTGTTGGCAGCATCGAGCAGCAGCGCGCGCAGCGCTTCGCCGATGCGCGTGTTGCCCGGCTCACGCAGGCACAGCACATCGAATCCCATCGAGCGCAAGCTGTCCGCCAAGACGCCGACATGCGTGGACTTCCCCACGCCATCGTCGCCCTCGAAGGTTATGAAGATACCCGCCAAGCGCCTATGCCGCCTTCACGCACGCGCAGACAGCATCGGCCACTGCGCGCGCCACGCGCGGGTCGAACGGGTCGGGCATCACGAAATCGGGTGCCAGCTCCTCGTCGGACACCAGCGCGGCCAGCGCCTCTGCCGCAGCCAGCTTCATGGGCTCGGTTATGCGCTCGGCGCGGGCCTCGAGCGCGCCGAGGAAGATGCCCGGGAAGGCTATCACGTTGTTCACCTGGTTCGGGAAGTCGCTGCGCCCGGTGCCCGCCACCGCAGCGCCCGCCGCCAGCGCGTCTTCCGGGTATATCTCGGGCACGGGGTTCGCCATGGCGAACACGATGGGGTCGTCAGCCATCGTCTCCACCATCGCGCGCGTCACCACGCCCGGCGCGCTCACGCCCACGAAGATATCGGCGCCCACCAGAGCATCGGCCAACGTGCCCGACATATCATCGAGGTTCGTCACCTCGAGCATGGCACGCTGCGCGTCGTTGATGCCCTCGAGCGAGCTGGATATGATGCCGCGGCTGCCGCACATGATGATGTCGCGGAAGCCGTACGACAGCAGCAGCTTGGCGATGGCGATGCCCGCCGCGCCCGCGCCGCTCATGACCACGCGCACGTCCTGCACGCGCTTGCCCACCAGCTTCAGCGAGTTTATCAGCGCCGAGAGCACCACGATGGCCGTGCCATGCTGGTCGTCGTGGAAGACGGGGATGTCCAGCGCCTCATTCAGCCGCTCCTCTATCTCGAAGCAGCGCGGCGCCGATATGTCCTCCAAGTTGATGCCGCCGAACACCGGCGCCAGCTTGATGCACGCATCCACGATCTCGTCGGTATCCTGCGTATCGAGGCAGATAGGGAATGCGTTCACATCGCCGAAGGTCTTGAACAGCGCGCATTTGCCCTCCATGACCGGAAGCGCCGCCGCGGGCCCTATGTTGCCGAGCCCCAGCACCGCGCTGCCGTCGGTGACCACCGCCACCGTGTTCCCCTTCATGGTGTAGTCATAGACCGCTTCCGGCTGCTCGGCTATCGCCTTGCACGGCTCGGCGACGCCCGGCGTGTAGGCCACCGCCAGATCGTGCCGGGTGCGTATCACCATCTTCGGGGTGGTGTCCATCTTGCCGCGCCATGCGGCGTGCGCGCTCAGCGATTCATCAGCTATTCCCATGTCCTCTTCCCTGCGGTCGCATGCTTATCTGATATGCCTCCGATTATACCTCGTATTGCCCTCCTCAGACGGCAGCCCAACGCATGCACAGCCGAGCCGCACACGGCACCGTGCCCGTGTGCGCCCGGCAGAGAGCAGCCCGCTCAGAGCGCTATGGTCCGGGTGGCGATGCGCTCAGCCAGCGCCCCGGTATGCGTGGTGAACACGATGCCGCAACCGCGCCGCTGAGCCTCCTCTACGATGACGCGCCAGATGCGCGCCTGCGTGATGGCATCGAGCATGGTCGATATCTCGTCCGCCACCAGATAGGACGGCTCCGCCATCAGCGCCCGCGCGATGCAGAACCGCTGGAGCTCGCCGCCTGAGAGCTCATGGGGGAAGCGGCTCATCCACGCCTCCCTGATGCCCAATCGTGCGATCAGGCCCGCATCTGCCGCACCCGCCTCGGCCAGGCTGTCGCGCATGCGCATGCGCGGGTCGAGCATGCGCTCAGGATGCTGCCCGATCAGCTGCACCGGGCAGACGCCGCGCAAGGGCAGCGGTGCGCCATCCACGAGGATGCTGCCGGCTTGCGGTACCTCATAGCCCGCGAGCAAACGGCAGAGCGTGGTCTTGCCCGCCCCCGACGGAGCGCTCAGGTGCACGCGCTCGCCCGGCGCCACCTGCATGCTGAACCCGTCATAGAGCACCGGCCCCGCCCCATAGCGGAACGTCACGTCACGCGCCTCGAGCATCGCGCACCCCTTCATCAGAGGGTAATTTAGGGTATAACAAAATAACCCACCCGAATATCGTTTTTTTTA
>CAJTXX010000029.1 GCA_910584145.1 uncultured Eggerthellaceae bacterium
CCCTGAAAGAGGAGCCCACACCCCCAGGGGTTGCGTTTACTTTGGAAAGTAACCAAACAGCGGAGGCAGCAGCCGCTGGAATGGACTGCGCTTCCGCATCCTTCTGTGCCTTCATGCGGTCAGGCACGTAGCTGGCACGATATACACTCCCTCAGGAGTGCGCCGGGCCATCGCGGTGCGACCCACCAGAACTGCCATGAATTCTGGCGGACGGCTACGCGCGGCAGGATTCGCCAGCACCTTGTCGCGCAGGCGCAGCAGATTATCGACGCCTTTTTGCACCTTGTCCTCGCTCAGCTTGATCTCGATCGCAGCCCAACGACCATCGGTGAGCTCAATGATCGCGTCCACTTCAAGCCCATAGTCATCGCGGTAATAATACAGGGATGCGTCCGACGTTTCCGCATTCGCCGAAAGATATGTCCTTAGATCGCGGATGCATAATGCCTCGAAGAACATGCCGAATATCTGCATCTCCCGCATCAAGCGCTCTGGTGAAAACCCGAGCGCAGCAGCAGCGATCGACGGGTCGACGATATAGCGCTTCGGTTTCGTGCGCACACGAGCTCTCGCCTTGACGGGAGCATCCCACCCGAAGAGCTCTTCTACGATGAAGAGATGCTGATAGAATCGCACATATTCTTCAGCGCGACCACGCGCCGTTGCCGGACTTGCTCCATATTCCCCAGCAGACATATCTTGCGCCAACGTGGCATACCCAGAAGCCTCACCGATATTGCGCGAAAGCGCAACGAGCGCACGGCGTGCGACAGTAGGATCCTTGCCCATCCGTTGCACAGTTACGTCGAGGATAGCACTGATGTACTGGCGCGGTATACGAAGGGCATCCGCAAGCGGTCGGTCCACACTAGCCGGCCATCCGCCGCGGCAGATAGCCTCCGCAAGAGCACCGATGCTGCTTTCCACCAGCTGGTTCTCGAAGCGGCCCTCGAACAGTCCGAAAAGCGAGATGGAACCATCAGAAAGACCCGACTCTGCTAATGAGAGCGGGCGCATACGCAGCGTTGCTATCCGACCAGCCCCGCTATGGGCGACATGGTCATAGGAGGGAGTGGCAGAACCGGTAAAAAGATATCGCCCCGGGACGCTGCTCTGCTCATCCACCGAACGACGCACTGCATCGCGCACTGCCGGAACACGCTGCCACTCATCAATGAGATGCGGAGACTTGCCCACCAAGGCGGTCTTAAGATCAGCCTCTACGATAGCGCGTGCGGTATCGTCATCGAGATGCACTTCGCTTTGTGCTTGATTGAGAGCCGTCCATGTTTTGCCGCACCATTTCGGACCGTCGATCTCAACTGCACCGAATATCGACAGGAGCGCCTTCACCTCGCCGTCTACCAAGCGCGGACGATATCCCCTCGGAGTAAGCGTATCCATGTCGACATCCTCTATCCAGTTAAAAATACCGCCTTGATTCTATCAAAAATACCGCCTCATTTTATGAAAAAATACCGCCTTGGTTTTAGTAAAAATACCGCTTGCTTGAAAAAGGCCTGCACCAGTCAAGCTAAGGAGACGTTTTTCTGCATTCCTATGGGCAAAGGATTGAGCTTGTTGCATGGCACGGCTTGTTCCCATCTCGAAAGCAGCGGCAATACTACAGGCTGATATCGATAGATGGAGATCCGGATTCCTGCGTCTACTTGGACTTTGGCAGCAAGTAATGGAATCTGAATCTGTATTTTGCGAACAAAAGCAAAGCGGCAGGCCCAGGGGCTCTGCCGCTTTATTGCATGTTGGAATCTTACGCGCGCAGCGCATTCGCACGAGAAGAGGCCACGCTATATAAGAATAAAACAGGCGAGCACTACAGAGCACGCCAGCGATATAGAGAACAAGACGCCTGCGACGATATACGACACCCCTTTCAGTACCCGTCGCTCTTCATGGCTGCGCTTCAGGTTGTGGTTCCAGAGAAAGCCTAAGATCAAACCACCGAAAAAGTAATTCAAGAAGCAGATGGCTTTGTTCGACCTTATGAGCGGCTTTTCTTTGAAGTACGAGGGATAGAACGCGAATACGTATACGATACCGATCGTCAGATATACCGATAATGCCACTGCTGCGGGGATCACATAGCTTTCATCGATATCGATGATGTTATTGATGATGCTGACGATGGCCACGCTGACAGCGAGTCCGAAGATATCGAAACCGGAATGCTCCTTCCAGCCCTTGAGCACAGGCAGAGCGTCGATCTCGCTGTGTTGGCTCCCCTCTGCCAGCGCTGCGCTCCTAGTCTCTTGGCCCCACTGCTGGCCGTCCCACCACCGCTCTATACTGGAGTCCTGCGGGTCCGCATACCATCCGGCGAGCATCTGCTGCTCCTGCGCTCCGATTGTCGCTGTGTTATCCATCCAGATCCCTCCTCTTGTCCGATCATGAGCGCATAGCGCCCATGCATGCCATCGTGCACCAATTGCTATTCATCTTCTTCATCGCGGCATTTGGGACGGCGGCTCACCAAGAACAGCACACCGAGAGCAGCGCACCCCAAGCCCGTGAGCGCGAAGACGAGAACAGGCAGGTGGTCCCCCGTCTGCGCGAGCGCCTGCAAGCGGTGGATGGGGCGCTTCGCAGGCGTTATCGCATCCTCCTCGGTGAGCGGGGCGAAGGCCACGCGCAGCTCTATGTCCTCGCGGATGTCTTGGAGGGTGCAGCCCTTGGCGCCCTCCTTGGCGATCACGCGCCCATTGGCGGTGACGGCGGATACCTTGTAGCCCGCCTCGCAGGCGAACGAGAACGCAGCAGCATCGCCTGCGGGCACGCTCACCGGGGATGCCGGCGATATGGAGCCGTGCACCTTGCCATCAGCGCCCGGCACTGCCACAGGGCTCACCGTGAAGGTGGCAGAGGGGATGCCGGGCTCATCGGTGCCGGGACCATCGGTGCCCGGCTCATCAGGGCCTGGCCCATCGGGCCCTCCGAACGAGAAGTCGAACGTCCACTCCTCATCTTCTGCCGAGTCCGGTATCTCGAAGGTGCCCTCGCCATCGAGCACGTCCTTGTCGGCGGCAAGCCCTGCTGTGCCGGTGGTGTCTTTGGCCTTCCCTGTCACATCAACAGTAGACCCGGCAGGCGCCTTCATGCCCTTGCCCGAGCTCACCACGCTCGACACATACGCGCCATCGGCTCGGATGACGATCACCTGCACGGCCTTGCCCACCGGCACGAGCAGCGCCGGCTTGCCCACGGTGTTGGGAGAGACGGTGCCGCCTTCTCCGGTGACGTTGATGCGCAGCTCGCGGGTGGGCGTCGGCGGGCGCGGCGGGTCGTCAGGGGCCGCATCGCGGAACACCACGCGCACGAAGGTGTCGGCGGCGATGCCTGTGAGGGAGAGGTCGTAGTAGCCGGTGGAGAGCGTCCCTTCCGGGCGGTCGGGCCACTCGACCCAAGCATCCCATACCTGAGCGGTGATGTCTCGCCAAGCGAGCTCGCCTTCTGCTTTCACATGCACGCTCGCAAGCGTGCTCGCATCGTTTCCGGGGATGATGGAGAAGCTGTAGCCCGACCCTTTGGGCACGATGGCAGAAGGCGGGGTGACGATGGCAGGGGCTGCTGTCGCAGAGCCTGCCGCAACGACGCTCTCCACCTCGATGGTGGCGTACTCGTCAGCCGGGATGATGGGCGGCATGTCCTCTGCCTTGGAGAACGTCGCCACGATCGAGCGGTCGCGCTGGATGTTAGGCAGCGTGAGCGTGAGGCCGCTTGCGCTCGATGCGAGCATATCCCCGAGCTCGCGGGTGCCTTCCATCACGGTGTAGATGGCATAGCCCGCCTCAGGGTGCAGCGAGAAGGTGGCCGTGCCGCCTGCCTCCACCGTGCGGGAAGCCTCGATGACGGGGCCTTGCGCATAGGGCGCATCCACCGAGCCGTGGCCCGAGGCGCCCCCGAAGACGATGAGGCTCACCGTATGCGACGGCCCAGGTGCCGGCGCATCGCTTGAGAACGCCACCTCCACGCGCGCATCGCCTGTGATGCCATAGATATGGGCGCGCCCAGATGAGATGGCGAGGGGAAGCGGTGCGGAAAGGCCATCCATATGCAGGATGGCGCTCTTAACAGACAGGCTCGGCGAGGTCGGCGCGAAGAGAAGCTCTATGTCGTCGCTTCCACCGAAGCGGAAGGGGCCGTCCTCAGCATCGCGCCCGTTCACAGAGACATCGCCTGTGCCCTCCACCACCTCGACGGTGAAGGCGAACTCGTCCTCGTCAGGGTCTATCTGGGCAGGCTCGAATACAGCCTCGATGACGACCTCGTCGATGCCAGGATCGAGCGCCGAGAGGTCGAGGTCCCAGTAGCCGAGCATGAGCGCTGACGCCGGCACATCGAGCGTGCCCCCTCCCGCAGAGGCTGCGATGCGCGCGATGCGGCTGCCATCCTCGGGCGTGAACAGGTAGCGCTTGGTGTCGGTGCGCGGCCAGGAGTAGGCGCCCTCGTAGTTGATGGAGCCTGAACCGGTCGATGCGGCCACCACGCGCACGAGGGCATCGAGCGCATCCTCATAGGAGCCCACCGCGAACGCTCCGAGGCTCTCCGTGGTGAACCGGACGTATCTCTCGCCTTGCGCGGTCTGCTCCACTGTGCACTCGATGGGGTCGATCGCCCCCTCTGCCCCGTATCCGAACACGACCACCTGCTCGCCTGCTGAAGGCCCGGTATCGGGCAGGGGCAACACCACCGAGAGGCTGCCCTTGTAAGGGGCAGGCTCGCCTGCCACCTCATGGGTGAACAGCGCCGCGAGCGACCACGCAGTGCAGAAGGCATACGCGCCATCCCCTCCTTGCGAGGCTGCATGGCCTGCCGCTATGCGGCTGAGCTCCTCCCACACCTCAGAGCCCGGTGCTGCCGCAACCGCTGAGAGGTGCTGCACGTATCCATGGATGAGGCCTGTGGCAGAAGGCTCTGCGAACGCCTCCACCCCATCGAAGGTCTGCTCGTGGTCTTTGTAGACGGTCTTGGCGGCATAATCGCTCACCTCGCCGGGTGCGAGCACTTGGAAGGTCATCGTGCCCGACACCTTCGAGGCCGATCTATCCACCGCTTGGAAGGTGCAGGTGTACTCGCATGGCGCGCTCACATCGAGCGCGCCTTCCGCAGGCCCCGCGCTCAAGGGCAGCACCCATTTGCCGCCCGGCTCTGCCTTCGCTTCGAACTCGCCTACGATGTCACCTTCGGCATCTGCCACCTTCCAGATGGCGCTTGCCACCCCCGAGCCCCCATCGAGCGTGGCGAACAGGCGGCCTTGCGCATAGTCGAGCGCAGCTTGGGCGCCCTCCACGATGAACGACGGCGTCATCTCTATCAAGCGGAAGTCGTCGAGGACGTCGATGAACACGCCGGTCTCAGCGCCCGGTGCCGTGCCGCCGTCCTCTATCTGCACGACCTTGGCCTCGCCGACCGACGGCGCCGGTGCAGCTATCGCTGCTATCGGCACCATGCCCGCCGCGAGCGCTGCTGCCGCAAGGCAGCTGGCAGCTCTCCTCATCAGACGCTTCATAGTTCCCATCCCTTATCGAATCGCTTCCCAGCCTGAATCTCCCTCCGCGCATGCCGCAAGGCCCAGCTGCCCTACGGCATGCGCGCTCATCCGAGCACGTTGATCGTCATCTGCGCCGCCACCTCTCCGCGCTCCTCTTCGCTTTCGGGGTCGAGGGCGGTGAAGGTGGCCAGGCACTCGTAGGTGCCCGCCGGCAAGTCCACATCGAGGGTGTCTTGCTGTATATGGTGGTTCGGCTCGATGATGTCGGTCTCGTAGAGCTTCTGCCCGTTGTCGGCGCGGTTGATGACCACGCGCATGAGGTAGTTGTTGTTCGGCACGTTCTCTATGCGCAGCTCCCCTGGGCTCGCCCCATCGGCGAACTCGACGGTGCTCGCGATGGATATGTTGAACATGCCCTCTTCGATCACGCGGTCGAGCTCTGCTTGTATCTCGGCAGGCGTCTTGCCCTCGAGCTGCCCTAGGTCGCCTGAGCGGCTCGACTTGGCCGGTTGCAGCCACATGAGCGCGCACACTGAAGCCACAGCGATGGCGAGCAGCGCCAGCGCGAGCACCACCCAGAAGGCGCACCCGCGCTTCTTCTTGCGGCGCTCCTCATCTGCGGGCCGCTCCACATAGACCACTTGGGGCGCATACCCCGCTGCCGCGTAGCGCGCGTCAGCCGGGTAGGCAACCCGGGGCGCCCCTGCTGGGGCGCGCCCGGGCTTGCCCATGCCATACGCAGGCCGCCCTCCAGCACCCGGCGCAGAGCCTGGGGCTGGCATGCTCTCTGTTCCTTGCATATGCGGATGACCGTTGCGTGGCATTATCTCTTGCGCTCCTTATGCTACAGGGCGTGCCGTGGAGATGGTGTACTTCAGGCGGATGGCATTCGCCGCAGCCTTGTCAGCACCATTGCCCTGGCTCATGAGGTTGGCCGCATCGGCATCTTGCACGATGGAACTCAGGCAGCTCGCCTTCTCGAAATTCAGCGGGAAAGCGCGGCCCGTAGCATACGTTCCGTCGTCATTAGTGGCCGTGTTCGACTTCTCGATGCGCCACGCAGCGGCACGGGTCGGCACCTTGGCGTTCTCGGTGTCGAGCACATAGGAATCAGCACCACCCGTGGCATCGGGCGCCACCAGCTTCACCATGATGTTACCGAGATTGGCGGTATCGGCCTCAACGCCGGAGCCTACCTTGGTATCGTCGGTGGTCAGCAGCCAATTCTCGCCGTCCCTGTTAGCGTCCTCGTTGTAGGACACCTCTACCTTGTTCACGTACACCGCCGTGTTCATGGAATAGTTCCACACGCCATACACGCCGTCAGACGGGCACAGCAGCTCGCCACCGGCGGTCTCAGCCACGAAACGCAGCTCAAGGGGCACCGCCACGTTGATGTTCGACTTCTTCACGTCGATGTAGACCGGCGTGCTGGAAGCGCCATCAGCGCCGTCCTCTATCTCCTGGGCGATCATATTGCCCTCGTCGTCCACGTCTTTGGTGACCGACCAATCCTGATACTTGCCGTCGGCACCGGTCGTGTCAGTGGGCGTCGCGAACGCCGGCATCGCACAACCGACGACCAATGCAGCTGAGAGCGCGAGCGCTCCTATGCTCTTCCTTGCTTTCATGGCTTTCCTCCTTTTGTCCAAGCCATTCCTTGCTTGCTCTATGTCAAGTGCACTCCCGATGCACGTTTGACCTCAAGATGAGCCGAGGCAGCACCTACTCCAACACCACAAGTGAGATCTTCGCGGCCGTCTGGCCTATCTCGTCATAGGTCGTGGGGTCGAGCGCCCTGAATGTAGCCGTGCACTCATAGGTGTTCGGCTCAAGGTCTTTCGAGAGCGTTATGTTCTCGATGTATTGATTCGGCGCCAGCACGCCGCTCTGATAGAGCTCGTCTCCTGTTGCATCGTCCGTTATCGTCACCTGCATGTTGTAGTGGTTGGCCGGCACGTTCTCGATGTAAGCCGTGCCCTCCGAGGTGCCGCTCTCGAATTCGATAGTGCTGGCGATGCTGATGTTGAACATGCCTTCCTCGATCGTGCGATCGAGCTCGGCTTGTATCTCGGCGTCGGTCTTATAAGGCGCCTGCCCAGTGCGAGCATGCGGGTCGAACAAGCTCGAGCCGTTGCACGCGAACAGCCACAGCAAAAGCCACACAGCGATAGCGGCCACCACGATCAGCAGAACTACGGCAACGGTGCGCTTCGTATGCTTGCGAGGCTCAGCAGGCATAGCTGCCGCCCCTGCATGCGCGCTAGCAGCAGACGGCATCCCCTCCCGGCCCGATCGCATATTCGGTTGCGCAGTCCCACCGACGATATGCATCTCGTTAGGACTGACCTGTGCTCTGTTCTCATTCTTCGACATGTGCTGTACTTCCTCTAGGGTCTTATCGGTTCGTATACGTTCGGTGATCGCAAGCCAGGTGACGGGGCTATTGGGATGCCCGACGGCCCTCTCGCGCCCACCGTTGCGGCTACGGGCACACCAGCGCCACGGTGTACACCAAGTCGGACACGCGCAGATCGACATCCTGCGTGAGATTCACGTCCTCTGGCTTCAAACTGCCCATATCCAGCTCGTAGTACAGATGCAGCTCGTTCTCCCGTGTGCCTGCTTGGTCCATCATCCAGTTACGAGCGAATGTATGCGTCGGATTGCCGTTCAGATATGAGTCCTGCCGCAGCGTGAACGAGCCGTTCGCATCAGCAAGAGCGAACCGCCCCGCCTGTGTGCTCGGCGCCGTGCCAACGCTCGGCCGCACCGTGAACCCAACTTCATGCAGACTGCTCTCATCGCGGAAGAGCTGTTCCGCATTAGCTCTCAGTTCCTCGAAATCGGTCAGTTGATTGGGCACTACCGACACCACCTTCACCGGCGCATCGGTATGGTTGCGAAGGACGGCCTCGCCACGCGTAGTGGTGAAGGGGTCGCGCGTATCAGCCTTGCGTTCCAAGCCCATATGCACGCCGTCGCTGCCGACCGCTACCTCTACCTCTATGTTCACCTTCCACAGCGCCTCTATGGTGATCGTGCCGCCTTTGTTCTCAGGTACGCCATCGCGAGCAGGCTCGCCTATCTCGGCCACCCAGTTCGGGCGCTCGACGACCTGGCCGGGAGAGAGCGACATGATCGACTCGCTCTCTCCCTCATGGAGAGCGAGCTGCCAGCCGCAGAACAGATACCCTGGGCGCTTCGGCGCCGCGGGTATGGTCACGTCGGCATCGTAGGTAGCTTCCAGCGGGTTGGCCGGCTGCGGGCTACCCCACGAGCCGCCGCCCAGGTCGAACGCCACGTTGTACTTATGCGCCCGCCAATGCGCCTTGAACACGCGGTCGCCCCATGAGCCCGCCGGTATGGTCACATCTATCTGCGGGTCGGTGCCGGTGAGCGCCGGTGCGCCGTTGTCGCTTATGCTCTCCTCGGTCCACCCGGTGAAATCGTAGCCCACGCGGCTGGGAATGGGCAGCGCTATATCGCGCGAATCGTAGCTATAGTTCAGCGGGTTGTCGGCTCCTTCCGGCAGAGCGCCGGTGCCGAGGTCGTCGCCCAGCTCGTAGGTTATCTGGTATGCGTTGGTCGACCACGTTGCGGTAAGCGTCTTGTCGCCATAGTTATCGCGCCCAGGCGTGAACGTGATGCCGCTGTATGGCTGGCCGTTCAGCTCCCAGCCATCGAAGGTATGCCCGGCCCAAACCGGCTGCGGGAGCTGGAAGGCAGACGTCTCGATGGTATAGGTGCGCTTTATGCTGGGATGGTCCCCTGTGCCGACAGCCTCCTCATAGCCATCCGGCACGCCATCCACCCAGCCGCCGGTGACGCCGTCGGCGTTCGGCACGTTCGCATCGAGCGTCAGCGTGTATTCCGTCGCCTTCGGATGAACGTAATAGATCTTGTTCCCCAGCGTGCTTATCTGGAAGCTCTCGGGATTGCCTTCGAGCACGTCAGTACCAGACCAGCCGGCGAATTCATACCCTATAGCCATCCCTGGGACGCCGATTTTGATCGCATATTGCTCGTCAACGATATTCTTATACTTGAACGATGTTGGCAGGCCGCCTTGATAAACACCATCAACGGCATGTTGTAGCGTATGCACATGCTTGCACATCGGCTGCCCAAAGCCTATTTCCTGCCGGCATATAGCACAACCGTATTTGATCGTGTACTCGATCTGCTCGAAGTGCGCTACATAATTGCTTTTCGTCGGCCATCCCCCTTCGGGACGATCCGGCGCCCATGTGGCATCTGTAGACATGAGCTCGCCCTGGTTCCCAGATTCATCGGCCTTGAACCAGCCAACGAATTCGTATCCTTGATCGGGTACTGCGGTCGGCTTGGGGTAGAGCACTCCCGTATCGGGACGCAGACTGAACTCATCGTGCCGAAGACCCGCCGCATGATAGGTAGTCAGCGTTCCTCCGCCATAATCATCCCCATACGTTCCAAGATGGACTATCGAAAGAGGCTTCTCTTCATACTGGGCATAGAGCGTAAGCGTGCCTACCGGGAACTTCTCCGGCAATTGCTCGATTTCGTTGTCCCCCTCTACATCGGTCGACCAATACGAAAAGCTATAGTCTGGCTTCGCCGGCACTGTTGATGGCAACGTGCGATCAGCTATCTCCTGATTGGTGACGCCTTCAAGATCAGCTGGACCACCAGTGCCGCCATTAGCATCGAACTTGATGTACGACTTGTCAGCCGTCCATTGAGCGTAGACCTTGGTTGGAAGCGCTGCGGTAGAGATATTCTTCGTCCATGCGCCACCGGCGTCATAAACCTGAGTGCCTTCTCCTGCTTCTTTTGACGTGGAGAAACCCGCTAAAGTGTAGCCTTCCCGCTGCGGAACAGATGCGATCTTCTCACCAGAGCCGTTCAGCCATATCCTGACGTTACTCTGACCACCTTCACCGCCATTGGCATCAATGGAAAGATAATTCCACCAATTCGTATATATCTTCTCGGGAAAATCGGTGGTGATCGCCTCGTCATACAGAGTGTATAGGCCGCCGCCCCCTGCGTATTGGAAGAAATGGACAGCATCCTTATCCGACCAATCGGCACGATCCGCGAACCCGTAGAAACTCCATCCCGCAGGAGCGCTCGGCACATAGCTATAGTCTAAATAGGGCAGCTTCTCACCATAAGTAGCCGTAACGCTTCGCTTCGAGGCGTCGTTTTGCGTACCCCCATTCGCGTCGATGGGGATATTCCGCGTCCACTTGGCTGTGAGGGTTTTATCGCCTTTTAGTGTACTGTCCGGTAGCTCTGTTCGGTAAATATAATAGCTATGTAAATGAGTGGGGGGTGATGGGTTCCAGTAATTATGCGTGCTCGAGCAGGAGTCGTACGCTAGAAGCGAATCGAGATAATACCCAGCAAAAGTCCACCCTTCCTTTGTGGGAATAGGGATGATCGGATGATTTCCAGTTGTCCCCTTATTGGCGCAGCCCGGAAAAGAGGCTATCTGAGTTGGACCCATTGCTGAGTAGCCCGTACCGTAAGTGTATTTGATAGTCGTCGTAGTCGATTGAGTCCCAGTGTTGGGGTCAAGCGTTACCGTATACTCTTTTCCTATCCAATCAGCATTAAGGGTCGCATTTCCCTCGATAAAGGACGGCGAACCACTTGTGCGAGTCTGCAGCGTGCCATCTTTTGCGACAACGTGATAGCTCTCGCCAAGATCGGAGTTGTAGTATCCAAAGAATTCCCATCCCGAATCGCTACATGTCGGCTTTGAGCGACCGCCTGTGAATAGGTTCGTTATGAACGAGGATGTCGAATCCCAAACCGGAGAAGCAGACGTGCTGAATCCGTAACCGGTATAGTAATAGATCGGCCCCTTGAAGCTCTGTGTTACCGTCGTGCTGATCGGAGATGTCGGCGCATTGCCGGACAATTTGAGCTCAGCACTCCAAACAGCTTCCAGGGTGTAGCTGCCGTAGTACTGCGTGCCTGTATAAAAGTTCTTATATGGTTTGCCCGAAGTAACCCAAGGGTCAGTCATGGTCTCATCATAAGCAGTGCACCGCCATCCCATGAACGTCCAATTCGACCTTCGCGGGGTATAGTCGCTCACTCCCGTCGAAGTGCTATAGAACGGAACTTCGGTCTGACCTTTCGTGTATTCGATAGTGGTGTCCTTGCCTGACGGCATCGTGCCGCCATTCGGAAGCAAGGTGATCTTGTATGTAATGGCGTCGAATTTGGCATACCAAGTTGTGTCGCCATTAATGCTAGTTAATGAGGCCTTCAGTTTTCCTTGCTCATTGATCTTTATTTGCTCGGTAGAAACATCCTGCCACCCTTTGAATTCATAAGCTTTTGCAGACGGCAGGTCCGCCGTTGTTACCCAAGCCGATCCGGCTGTCGTCCCTAGCTGCTGATTCGTCGTTATCTTCGCCACGTCTAGCCCAGTCTTCGCCAGTTGAGAGAAGAAAGAGCCCGTTACAGGACCGCTATAGTAATAGTAGTATCGATAGTGGTTATTAGTACCCTCTGGGCTGTTGCCTGGTTTGGAACAATCCAGCTTAAGCGTACATCGCCAAACCGCATTGAACGTAGCATTGCCCCACCATCCATCTCCATTCAGATTACTTATATAAGCCGGTGTATTCGCTCTGTAAGTCTCACCGTCAACTATTAATCCGCTACCCGAACCCGCAGTGACCAAAGCACCTGATATCTCCCAACCAACGAACGTCCAATCGGTGCGAGTAGGCGTTGGAAGCGCTATCCCGTTTGTTGTGTAGTTAAAATCAATCGACGTATTGGCCTCCCCATTGGAGAATTTACCTCCCTGCGCATTAAAGGCTAACTTGTACCCAATGGGGGTCGAATAAGCGTAGAGAGTCAGGTTGCCATTCACTCGATATGGAGCAGTGCTTTGTCCTTTATTATCGTAAATCTTATTCCCGCTGCCATTGACGCCTGTGTAGTAGCCTTGAAATGAGTAGCCATCTGCCGGTGTAGGAGGCGTTACGGCAGGACAGGTCATATCGTAAGTGGCCTTGGTAGTGGTGTTAGCCGATTTTGTACCGCTATTGTTGAAGGTGATGGTATACGTTCTTGCTTTCCAATGAGGATATATAGTAGAACCATGGTAGCTCTCAGCGCTCACATTGCCACTCGACGCGCTAACTAGTGGTGTTGCATTAGCAGCTGCACCCAAGTACCACCCCGTAAAAAAGTAACCTGTTTTCCTTGCATTGATCTGCAGCCGTTTCAGATTCGTGCCTGGTTCGACATATGTCCCACTCGGAGTATTGGTCAGAACGGCGTACGTATGTAGAATGCCGTATTCTTTATCACCCGGCTCCTTACAATTTGTCCAAGTATTATGGTATTTGTTTCCATGATGGTTCTGCACGAATGAATTTGTGCCACTTGCGCTTTTATAATACGACCCTAAATTGGTCCAATTAGCATCGGACCAAGACGCTGAAACAGAGCCACCATTCGCCATCACGGTAACTTGGCAGTCATTTCCATATGTTGCCCTTGCTTCAATTGCTGCAAGCATTATTTTCGCAACAGTTTTTGTCCCTAAGAGATTGTTATCCGAATCTTGATATTCGCTTGGCACCTCATCCGAAACGAAAGAGCCTGGTAACAGCATCTTAGTACCACTCAAGAAAGCAGCGATAGTCGGTATCTCATTTTCAGATGCAGTATCATCGGAATATATCCCAGCAGGCTCAGCTACTCCTTCGTCGGTTGGCTTCACCTGCACTTCTTGATTGTGGATGGGAGGCGTGCTCTCTGCAGGTTGCTCCGCGTCCTTCTTGAGAGCCTCTTCATCAACGACGTATTCGCCGGTGCTGATCGACGGCCGGTTATCCTGGGGCTGCGTAGCTGTGGTGTCCAGCGGTGCAGCATCCTGCCCATCGTCAGCTTCATCGGTTTTCGCGAATTCATCTTCTATTGCGTCAGAGGAGCCTTCTTGCTCCGTTGGCGCTCCTATGGGCGCTTCGTTGGGCGGCTCTACAGTCACAGCATGCCGTACCGTTACCGAACAGGTCGCCTTCGCTAGTTCGATATCCTGATGCGCAATCGTATACGTGACAGTGCTGATACCAGGCTGCCGGGCCACGATGTAGCCGGTCGCATCAGCATTGACGATGCTGGCCTTATAAGAAACCGTGGCCTCTATGCCTTCAGGGGCATGCAGATAGCCGCCCTCGAAAGCATTCAACTCATCTCCTACTGTTAGCTGATAGATGTCCTGAGCCGTTCGCGCGCCATAGGGCAGCAGGTGGTTAGCGCTGGCTACCGGGCCGATGTTCCAGGTGTAGTCGCCATCTTCTGCATAGGGGGCGTAGATGCTCACGCCTGCGGTGTCAGCGAGCGCAGTCTCGGAGACGTGCGCTACCGTGCCGCGCGCGACGATGGTGCGCAGCTGCTCGCACCCGGCGAAAGCGCTGCTACCGATGCTCTGCACGCTCGCCGGCAAGATGAGCTCGGGAAGCGCCGTGCCCGCGAAGGCGCGCTCGCCTATCGTGCGCAGGCCGCTGCCGAGCGCGATGCTGGCGAGGCTGGTGCATCCCTCGAAGGCGGATGCGCCGATGGAGATGGTGCTGCCCGGTATCTGGATGCTTCCCAGCGCGGTGCAGCCTGCGAAGGCGGAATCGCCTATGGAGGTGATAGTGCTGGGCAGCGTGAGCTTGGTGAGCTCGGTTTGGTCGCGGAACGCGCCATCTTCGATAGTGGTGACGGTGTAGTTCACGCCATGGAGCGTCGCGCTCTCGACGATGGTGCGCTCACCTGTTGCGGGTGCATCCCCTACCCACTTGACGGAGAGGTGCCCGTCTTCCATGAGGGTGTAGACGAAACCGCTCTCATCAGGTGCGAGTGTAGTGGCATCGCCCGGCTTGGCAGGTTCGGCAAAATGCGTGAACCCAGCAGCTTCCCAGGCGCTGCGATCCTCGGTTATGACCGTGCCGGTTTCAATAGTCGCAGGGGCGAAGGCAGATGCTGGCGCAGGAGCGTCAGCCTCAGATTCCGCATTCTCCGCACCTGCGGCTATGTCAGATACATCACCATTGCTGATGATCGTCTTCAAGCCGTCGTTGCCCCAGAAGGCGCCCTCGGCGATGGCGGTGCACTCAGGTGCAATCGCAACGCTCGCGCCAATGCCGGCCGGAGCAGCCAAAAGGGTGGTCAGATCGTTCGTATAAAGGACCCCGTCCTGGGTGGTGAAGGCGTTGTTACCAGTGCTCCCCGGTTGGAAAGACAGGCCATAAAGCTTTTTGCAACGGGAAATTACGTAAGCAGGGACAGTGGCCAAAGACTCGGGGAGCACGGCAACGCCCTCCATACCCTCTGGAACGAGGAGGAGGCTCGTCATCTGCTCGCTCAGGAGCATGCCGTTGAAAGATTGGAAGTGCGGGTTATCGCCCGCGACCGTCACCGAAGCAGCGTTCGGGAACAGCTGAAAGAAGGCAGGGTCGATCTGCTCGACGCCGGCCGGTATGGAGATAGAGGTCACACCGGGCGCTTTATCCGCGTCGGTGTAAAGATCGGTTGCGTAGGGATTCGAGGCAGAAGCCGCCTCGTCGTCGGAAGCGTCCGCAACATCGCCATCGCCGGCGGCGGCAGAACCAGAGCCTTCCGTTGCAGATGCCGCGTCAGCGGCCGGATTTTTTTCAGAGTTTCCGGAGCTATTCCGGTCTAGCGATGAACCCCCCCCCGCCCATTATCCGCACCACAGGATAAACCTTCCCTGCGGCAACGGCCTGTGCGGGTATCTGGAGCTCGCCTTCCGGAGCAGTGCCTGTCCAGCCGACACAAGCGGCAGTATCGCCATCTTCGCTCACCTGGAACACGAGCCCGTTGTAGGAGAACACGATAGCAGCAGCGCCCAAGCTGACGCTGGTGCGGGTGATCTCGATATCGGAGCCAGCCTCAGGGGTGCCCTCAGAAACAGCATCAGCAGCCGGCGCATCAGACTGCGCAACGGGAACTTCCTCATTCACGCGACCTTCGGCGGTCATCTGAGCGTCGGCCTCAACGGCCGCATCCTCAGCCTGCGCAGCATCGGACGTAGCAACTTCCGCCGCAGACCCTTGCTCGGTTGCACGCGATGCCTCATCTGCGAACGCCATGCCCTCCGCAGGCACGAGCGTGCAGCAAAGAACGGCCGACAAAGCGACCGACAATACCCGTGTGGGTACACTGGTCTTAACCATAGTAATCGTCCCTTTTTGCCGGTTCGCTTTTTTACGGATCAGCCTTGCGGCCTCACGCGCATTGTCCCGAACGAACCTCTGCGTCTTGCTAACCCGATGTACTCTTACCTATAAAGGCAGCTCGAATTTAAACACCGTCCCGAAACGAAATGCAACCCGCAAACACAGATTCCCTCCGACAAATCACAGCCTCTCCACAAGCAGCCAACCGCCGCAGCCAAACAACACGCGGACGAGCAGGCACGTTGCGCCGCCCACCATACTGCTGAAAAGAACAGGGGGAGTTCCCTCGACGTTGACGACCCTTTCAATACCGATGGCTGCGGATTCCCTATGTATCGCGTAACCATCAAGCGAAGAGAACCGAGCAGCCGCTCGCCATTCGCCTACACGCAAGAGGAGTACCAATTCGCCGCCCGGCAATCCGCCGACGGCCTGACGTGGCGCTTCTACACCTGGTGATAAGCCGGCAGACCATCAGCGAGCTGAGAACGGCTTGGGGCCACGCCCAGCAGCCCCAAGCCAGTAGACGCTAGAACCACCCTGACAGCATGGTGCATTCGCCTTCATCATCGACGTAGGCGCGCAGCTCGCCATCATCCTCGTTGACCCAGAGGTACATATCATCCGAAGTCCCGGCTCCCACTTTCACCCTGAGCCCCGGTACGCCGCCAAGGTATTCGACCAGCTGATCGTAAGTGAGCCCCTCAGCGCTGTTCAGCTTGGGCTTTATCTCGCTCCACCGCGAGAAATCGGCCCGGTCGCGCACCAGCTCAGCGGGGAGATCTGCTTCGTATTTCGCGTAATCGTCGTAATCGGTAGCTGGATGCGTAACATAGTTCCCTTTGACGACGATGTCATCTCCCATATCCCAGACGTAATAGGTGAAGACCGCGCTGTCAGGACGGTCCTGCCACTCGTCTGTTTTCTCGCCTTCGAAGCCGATCAGCTCGTTGGCCTGCTCGGGCGTGACGGCGGAAGCGAGCTGGTCCACCAGCTGGAACAGATGAGAATCAGGCGCCAGCTGTTCCGGTTCAGTCTGACCGCTCTCGGCTCCAGCAGCCTGCTCGTTGTTCTCGGCATTCCCAGCCGGAGCGCTGCATCCTGCCAGCAGGCCAACCGACAGCAGAGCGCTCGCGCACAGAGCCGCTGCCTTCTTAGGCATTCCGGTATCGATCATATCGATCCTTCCTCATGCTTTCGAATGTTTTCGGCGCGCCGCCTGGCTGGGCAGCGCGCCAGATCTGTGGGAGCCGAAGGCGCCGGGTGCACCTTCCGTATGGAACATGCGGCTACAGAGGCCCCTTGCCAAGCGGTGCCGGCAGCCGCACCTACGTTGGGTTCGCTATCGCGCCAGGCGCGCTCAGCGCTGATCGGCGCCGGAACGTTTCCGGTTGCCCATCAGCAGCGCAAGACCTCCGGTGCACAGAGCACAGGTCAGAAGCGCCATCGTAGCGCCCAACATGAAGCCGTTCTCGTCGCCGGTCTGCGCCAGCTCATTCGAGGATTTGGCAGTCTCCTTGACGTTCTTCTGGTCGGCCTTCGCATCGTTCGCAGGCTGCGTGCTGCCACCCTGCGCCGGCTTCTGCACGTTGCCGCTACCAGCCGGCGGCTGCAAAGTGCCCGACCCGTTGGTCTTGCCAAGCTGGGCGAACGCGAACGTAGAGAGGTCGGTAACAGTGATAGTCGCCGAACCATTCGCCGCGATAACATCCTGGTACGTAATGGTGCCGTCAGCATGCTGATGCCACACACGCACAGTCACTCCATCAGCGAACCCGCCGGGCTTGCTGAAGCTGAGCACCAGAGAACCGAACCCGTCGTGCACTTGTTTTCCGTTGACGAACAGGTCGACGTCGCAGCTATAAAAATCCGCGAGAATCCCGAGGCTCGCAGGATCGATTGCTGTAATGAAATCAAGCGACAGCGAACCCGGGGTTTGCATGACCTTCAAATCGGCTCCCGGGGGGATATTGGCACCGGCGAGGATGCCTTCGGCCGTCACCGAACCAAGTCCCTCGTCACCGAATCCAGTCCCAACGAACGAGAAATTAGACCCGGTCTTCTTCCATGACGATACGAAATCCTTACCCATGTAGCTTTCCGTGATCGGCGTATCCTCAGTGAGCACGACTCCGGTGCTCTCATCCATCCAGCCCCCGAAAACATAGCCGTTCACCCCAGGATAGGCAGCGCCAATGGGCACTGGTGCTCCCGTCCCTAAGTTGAAGAAGAATAGATCGTTCTCACTGCCTCCGCCAAGGAAGATATCATCCTCTTTCGCTTCCTTGAAGGTCATCCCGACAGGAATATTCGCCATTATATATCTTCCATTATTCTCATTGGACGAATATTCTGCTGGCAAGCGCAGCGTGAAGCCCATGAGAACATGTCCCAAGGGGTCTCCATCAGGCTCTTCATCGGCCACCGGAACTTCCGCAGCCTCGCCCTCAGCCTGACCGGGCGCCTCTAGCGTCTCGGAATCGCCCGGCAGAGCAGCATCATCGAGCGACCCCCCCCCGATGGAATCCTCCTGTTGGACGTCATCGGATGGCACCGTATCCGACCCGTCCGATTCGCCAGCCGCACCCAGCGTCTCGGCCGGAGCCTCGGTGTCAGCATCACCCGGAGCGCTCTCGCCCGGCGTGCTCGGCTCTGCCTCCGCACCGTCAGCCGCTTCACCAGCATCGGGTGCTGCCGGCTGCTCAGGCGCTGCCGGCGTTTCTATCGTTGCATCTGTTGGTTCATTGATCTCTGCGACCTGCAATGCGGCCGATTCACCCTCAACCGCTTTGTCGCCAGTTTGCGCCACCGCTACGAGCGGAAGCGCCATGCTCGCCGCAAGCGACACCGCGCATATAGCAGCAAGCGTCGCCCGGAGCGGGCGCCTTACATTCCCCGTTGTCATTTTCCCGATTCCTTTCGCGTCCCATTTGCATGTGAAGAGAAAGCTTGCGCGGCTTATGTCCCGGACCGCGTTCGTTCTTTCTCCCGTCGCCAACGAAGCCGCACAACACGTCTGCTGAAGGCATGACTCCCGATGCTACCTCTAGCCAACAGCGTGCCCGAAGGGTACGACCCCGAATGCCCGGAGTACAACACGATGGGCCAAAGCAGACGCGCCTCGCTGCTCTCTAGCGCCATCTGAAGCAGCGTCCACGCGCGACCTTCTTGCAAGCATAATGCGACGAGCAGTATCCGATTTCGCCCTTGGGCATTTTTTCTGCTGAGACCGTGTCACAAATGATGGGTTTTCCGGGTTGCGACGACAGCGCGCGAGAGCCAGCAAAAGGCTTTGCCCCATATGATCCACAAACGAGGCGCTTCCAGAGAGGCGCCCGCGCTTACGATCTGAACAGGCCCCGGAAGAGCCCGCGGGGCTTTTTCGGGGCAGCCTCGCCCACCCGTTCGAGCAGGTCTATGTTCGTCTCCATCAGCCACGCGAAAGCGAGTTCGTTGTCGGGCGCGAAATGAGCCACTGCCGCTTCGTCGCGCACGAATTCGCTACCGCATGGCGCCTCCAAGAACGGCACTATATCAGGGTCATAATTGCAGATGGTGTTGGTATGGAAGACGGCGAAGTGAGACGTATCGTCCGTGTACGCATCGTCTTCGTCGCCCGCCCAGAATCGCCAGCCGCAATCAGGCCCATTGGCTAGAGGCTCGCTGCGCGTCATGTAGCCCACCTTGCATCCATCGACGGTTATCCGGTCGCTTGCGATGCAGCCTGCGTTGTATTCCCAATCGATGAACTGCTTGAGCGGCTGTTCCAAAGGGATGTGCTGTTTTTCCATGCGACTCTCCCTGCTTCCCGTTGCCCCGTTGCCCGGAAGCGGCCCGAGGCCATACCCGGGCACCCGAGCCGATAGAGCTGATCTTCTTGATAGCATACCGCATTCGTCCCTCGGGTATTTTTTCTGCTGGGATCGTGTCACAAATGAAAAACACCGCATCCTGAGGTGCCGAACGACCGGGGAGACGGATACACGGCTATCCTGCGCAAAAGCGATGGCGCGCCCCCAGAATGACAGACAGCCGAGGCGGCAGATGCGCGGCCGTAGCCGCACGGCAGTCTTGAGCACCTGGCCGCCGGGCAAGGTCTCGCTGCCGCTCTAGCGCTTCGGGCGGAAGTTGCCGAGGAGGTCGTAGATCTTCCAGAAAATGGTGCTGCGGGTCACGCTCGTGGTGGGCTCGTCCACGGTAGCCCGCTGCGCTTTGCGACTGTAATGGGGGTTGTGCTTCTTGAAGAAATACCGGCATACCAGCGTTATCAGCAAGCCGAGCACGCCCACGACGGCGAAGCTGGCGGCCAGCTCGAGCACCGGTTGGTTGCCGTCGATGATCGCATAGATCGACACCAGCCCGAAGAAGATGGCCAGCGCCGAGCATAGCACGATGAACACCTGGATGAGCACTTCTTTTGCACGCGCCTTCGAGCGCACGCGAGTGACCACCAGGTAGATAACGATGGCCAGCACCACCAGCGCCACCACGAGCGGCAAGCTGCGCGCCAACCGCACCAGCAGGCCGATCATGCGGCGGCCCTCCGCACAGCGTTCGCGATGCGCGTCATAGCGAAGCCGCCTTCAAACTGCTCAGCGTGGTAGCGCGCGCCCACCAGCCCTGCGCGCTGGCCTGCGCTGCGATGCGCGAAGCTTGCGCGAAGCTGTCGGCGAGCGCGAATGTGCACGACCCGCTGCCGCACAGCAGCACGCGAGACGCGGCATCTTCGGCGCCTTCGGCTGCATCTTCGCGCAAGGCTGCCTCCAGCCAGGCACGCACGTCGGCCAGCTCGGGCGCCAACGCCTCTGCCGCAGGCGCAAGATTGTTGAACAGCGGGATATCGGCCGCACGCTGGGCGTTGCGAACCTGCGCAAGCGCATCTGCCGGCACGGGCTGCGGGGCTTCGTCGAACCGCGCATAAGCCTGCGCCGTCGACACGCCGACCTCCGGCTTCACCAGCACCACCGGCGTTCTCAGGGGCTCCAAGCGCGCCGCCAGCTGCTCGCCGGCACCCTCCAACAGCGCACATCCGCCATCGAGGAAGAACGCCACATCGGCGCCGAGCCCAGCCGCCACATCGCGCAGCGTAGGGTCATCAGCGGGCAGACCCCACAGGCGCGCCGCCGCTACGAGCGCTGCCGCCGCATCTGCCGACCCGCCGCCCAAACCCGCCTGGTGCGGCACGTTCTTCTCTATATGCACCGTTATCTGCTCGCACGCATCGCGCCCAGCCGCCCGCGCCAGCGCATCGAGCGCGCGCACCACCAGGTTCTCCGCCGCAGGGATATCGAATGCACGCACCACCGCTTGCGTCTTATCGACCGCAGTAACGCTGACCAGCAGGTTATCCGCCGGGCCAACCAGCGCCATATGAGCCGGCAGAGCCTCGGCCCGCAAGGCGCCGTCGACCCCAGCAGCGCCGGCCTCCGCACCCGCATCGCCCGCCAGCTCCGAGCGATGGAAGTACAGCACATCGTGCAGCGCCAGCGCGTGCATCACGTTCACCACCTGGTGGTACCCATCGTCGCGCCGCTCGCCCACGCCCAAGAACAGGTTCACCTTCGCCGGCGCCACCGCTTTCAGCGCGCCCGGCCCCAGGAACGCATCCGCCGACCATTGCGCATTGCGCGCCTCGGCCATCATGTCGATTTCAAGAGATTCCATGCCTGCATGCCCACCGATCGTCCGTCGAACTGCTCGCTGCGTAAAATGGTACCGCGAAATAAGACGATTCTTTCGATTTTGGGACGCCCACCACGCCACGCGACGCGCAATTAAGCGAGTTGCCCCGCACTCCCTCACATCCAGCGCCTCGCACAGCCCGAAAAAGAGCCCCGAACGCACAAGAAAGCGCGCATGATCGAAAGGATCGCCTCAAACCGAGCACCTTGCGCACATCTCAACGGCGTGCGCGGAAGAAATCGCGCAACAACGCCGCGCATTCGTCGCCCAGCACACCCGGCGCCACCGCGAAACGATGGTTCAGCCGCTCGTCGGCATGCACGCGATACAGCGTGCCCAGCGCGCCCGCCTTCTGATCGGGCGCCCCATACACGCAGCGCCGCACGCGCGCTTGGTGCATCAACCCAGCGCACATGATGCACGGCTCCAACGTCACATACACTGTGCAGTCGGAGAGCCGCCACGCATCGAGCTGCCGCGCCGCCTCTTCCAGCGCCAAGAACTCCGCATGCGCCGCCGGGTCGCGCCGTTGCTCGCGCATGTTGTGCGCGCGGGCTATCACGCGCGGCTCAGCCAGCGGTCGGCGCGTACCGGGGTCTATCGGCTCATGCACCACTACCGCGCCTATCGGCACCTCGCCCTGGTCGAAAGCCGCCTGCGCCTCTTCCAACGCCAAGCGCATATACGCCTCGTCGGCCGCCGTGCTCGCCTGCTCAGCCAGCTCTTCTCGTCGCATACCCACCGTCGCTAAGCGCAGTTCGCGCGCAGCCAGTCGATGATGTCGCTGCTCTCATACAGAGGCGCGCCGTCGATGAACAGGCACGGCACCTGGCGTTTGCCGCCAACCTCCATGAGCGTCTGCATCGCGGCCTGATCGGCCCCGATATCATGCACCTTCACCGGCGCGGCCAGCTCATCCACCACCGCCATCACGCGCCTGCAGAACGGGCAGGTCGGGCGTATATACAGATCGAGTTCCATAACGGCTCCTTCCACGGAAAGCCAACGTCTTGCAAGCAGTATACGGAAACCGCCCCGGAAAGCATCCTCGCGCCACCCCTGCTTTCCCATCTGTAACCCTGCGCGCATATGCTATACTGCTATACATACATATGTATCATACTATCGGAGGGAGTGCCGCATGGAAGCCACCGCGCAGCTGAACATCCGGCTCGACCCCGAATTGAAGAAAGCTGGCGATCGGGCGCTCGCCGAACTGGGCCTCACACCATCGCAGGCCATACGCACGCTGTACCGGAATCTGACCAGCGGCGGAGACCGCGCTAAGGGAGCGCAGAGAGCCATCATTGAGCCTAACTCGCGCGAGCAGGAGCGCCGCGCCGAAGCCGAGCGTAAACTGAAACAACATAGGGAATTCCAGACGGACCTCAAGAAACGCTATCTCGACCTGGGCATCCCGTATGGCGCCTCGCGCCCTGCCGGCTGGCCGAGCGACGACGAGCTCCTCTTCGCCGCAAGGATGGAGCACGCCCAAGAACGCGAGCGCTCATGATGCGGGAACAAGGCCCCATCATGAGCAAGCCTCCCACGCTGTTGATCGACACGAATGTATGGCTCGATTATTTCGACCCTGCACGGCCGGCTTTTAAAGATGCCTTCGAGCTGTTCGACCTTTGCTATGCCGAAGATGTCGAACTGTACTACACCGCGGCGAGCCTCACCGATGTGTTCTTCATCATCGGCATGAGCCAGAAGCACGCGATACGCGAAGAGCGCGGGCAGTTGACCGACAGCGAAGCCAGCGCCATCAATGAGCTCGCCTGGGGCTGCATCCGGCATATGCACGAAGCCGCCATGCCGCTCCCTCAAAGCCCGGCCATCTTGTGCGAAGCGTTCAACCTCAAGGCTGTCTATCGCGATTTCGAGGACGATGTCGTCATGGCGACGGCAAGGCTGGCGAACATCGACTTCTTGGTAACGAATGACCGAACGTTGCTGACGAAAGCCACGGTGCCGGCGCTCTCGGCGCGCGATATGGTAGCGTACCTGCGAACGTTGTGACCGCAACGCCGTAACCGAAGACAGGAGCAGATATGCCTTATCAGACCGTCGACGCCGCCTTCGTGCTCGATAACCTCGATACGATGCCCATCATCGACGTGCGCCCGCGCACGCTGTACGACGTAAGCCGGATACCCGGCGCGAAGTCGGTTGAGATGATGGCCGCGCAAGCGCTCGGCGGCGACGTGGCAGCCGAGATGGCGCGGCGCGTGCAAGCGCTCAGCATAGGCCCCCACGACGCTTGCATCGTGTACTGCCAGCACGGCATCCTCGCCGTCGAAGCATGCAACTACCTGGCATCGGCCGGCTACAACAACCTGTACTGTTACACCGGCAGCTTCACCGACTGGATAACCGACCCCTCGCGCCCCATCGAGCAATAACGCGAAGGGGCTGCCGCCTCACTACTCGCCGAACAGGTCGGAATGGGTTCCGGTGCGCGCCGCTGTAAGGATGAGCCGACTTTCATCTTTTGCATAAATGAGCAGCCAGTCGGGTGCGATATGGCACTCGCGGAATCCTTCGTATCCTCCGATGAGCGCATGGTCGCGATGCCTTTCAGCAAGCTCTTCACCTTGAGCGAGAGCATCGACCACGTCATGCAGCGCATTCATGTCTGCGCCGCGCTTCTTCATCCTCTTGGCATCTTTACGGAACCGAGAAGTAGTTACGATCGTCAACATCGAGGACCCTCACAGGCCCAGATCAGCAAAAAGCGCATCTGCTGAATCGTAGCGCTGAGCGTCAACCTTCCCCGCTAAGATATCGCGCGCCTCGACGAGCGCCGCTTCGGTTTCCTTGTTATATCTCGGCTGGCGAACGCTGAAGGGAAGGCCGCCCTCCATGATAGATTTATGCAAGAAGATGTTGATAGCTTCCGTGAGGGTCATGCCGAGACTCGCGAAGATGGATTCAGCATCCTCTTTCACCTCAGGGTTGATGCGCATATTGATAGTTGCCGTCTTCGCCATAGATATCACCTCAAATGTAATGCGAATGCATACACATTATATCACTTTTGAGCATTAATATCATCGTTGCCGCACTTGCCAACACCACCGACCAACCTTCGCTTGCACAAAGATGTGAAAATCGGCGATATGAACGCTAGAGCCAGAGTCCATGATTGCACGGGTAAACCCGACTCCGACTTCCATTTCTCCCCACAGGGAGCGGCTTTAATTAAGATCATATCGGGTTTTGCGATAATGTTCTAACAAACCCTGCTTGAAATCAGAAAAGAATCGGAATGGCGGAGGAGTAGGGATTCGAACCCTAGATGCCCTTTTGGGGCATACTCACTTAGCAGGCGAGCACCTTCGGCCTCTCGGTCACTCCTCCGC
>CAJTXX010000030.1 GCA_910584145.1 uncultured Eggerthellaceae bacterium
CCGGCGAGCAGGTTGAACAGCTGGTCGGTGCCGCCGAGCTCCACGTCGGCCTTGATGACCACGGAGTCGTAGGCCTGCATGACCGGGTAGAGGAATTCGTGCAAACTGATCGGCTGGCCCGAGCTGTAGCGCTTCGTGAAATCGTCGCGCTCAAGGATGCGCGCCACGGTGAAATGCGACATGAGCTTCAGCAGCGCCTCCATATCGAGGGACAGTATCCACTCGGAGTTGTAGCGCAGCGTGGTCTTGTCGGGGTCGAGCACCTTGAACGCCTGGTCGACGTAGGTCTGCGCGTTGCGGTCGATCTCGGCTCGCGTGAGCTGCGGGCGGGTCGAGTTCCTGCCCGACGGGTCGCCGATGAGCGCGGTGCCGTCGCCGATGATGAGCGTCACCTGATGCCCCAGGTCTTGGAACTGCCGCAGCTTGCGCAGCGGCACGGCGTGGCCCAGATGGATATCGGGTGCCGTGGGGTCGACCCCCAGCTTCACGTTGAGCGGCACGTCGCGGCGCAGCTTCTTCAGCAGCGCTTCCTCGGGGACGATCTGCGATGCGCCCGACCCTATGATGTGGAGTTGTTCTTCGGGCGATAGCATGCTCGCTCCCCTCTCCCTTCGCGATGGTGGGCCGCATGGCCCCGGATAGAGCAGAGATTATACAACACCGCGGAACATATGCCCGCTCGTGGCTCCTGCGACCTTGCCCGGCACCTGCTCCCCTTCGGCCACCGCCGCGAGCGCATGGACCAGGCGGCCCGTGGCTTGCGCGGTCTGCTCGACATCCATCAGGGTGGCATCTATGAGGAACAGGCTCACGCCTGCGCGCACGAGCTGCGGGAGCGCGCGCATCGCATCGAGCGGCACGCTGTTGTAGATATGACCGCGCCCGAGCGGATCGGTGACCACGGGGAATTCGAAGCCCTTCCGGTCGCGCAGGGTATGCGAGCGCGCGCGGCGCCCGCAGGTAGCGCACTGCTGATCGCAGGGGCCAGCTGCCATGAGCGGGCAATGCTCGCACACCATGAGCTCCTGCGCGCCGGCCATCTTGACGCCCACGGGTATGGGGCTCGCACCGGCGAGCTCTACCAGCTGCTCCAGGTTCAGCTCCGGCGAGAGCCAAGCAGCCTCGGCTCCCAGCTGCGCTGCGAAGCCCAGGCCGAGCGCATTCGTGATGGACATGCCCGCGCCCGCTTGCGGCAGCGCGCCGGCAGCGGCGGCGCGCACGAGGCCCGCGGCGCTCTCCACCAGCACGGGCTTGCCCGCGGCTAGGTATTCCCACGCATCGGCACCGAGCGCGGCTTCGCGCGAGGCGCCCTGCGCGCCGTGGCAGACCGACGGCATCTGGATGATGGCATCCTTCGGATACGGGGCTTGCCCTGCCTGCGGCTGGACCACGCCCTTCAAAGCAGCCTGCCCGCGGCGGTAGTTCAAAGCTGGCACATAGACGATATCGGCATGCGCGCGCTTGGCAGCACGGGCGCAGTCGGGATTCGTCGCCAAGACGCACGCGAGCAGCCGCGCAGGCTGCTCAGCGCGCTTCGGGCGCGCAGGTCGGATGCGCACCGGCCTGCGATGCGCCCAACGGGCGAGGATGCCCTCTTCGAGCCGTTCCAACGCTTCGGCGCGCGCATGATGCAGCTGCGAGAAGCCCATGCCCACGCCCGCTTGCAGATCGACCTCGAAGGAGCTTATCCGGAACGGCGTCTGGCCGATGCGGCCCACATGCTCGCGCACCTCATCGGCGCTTATCTCCTTCGAACGGGCCGCTTGCACCTCAGCTCCAGCAGCCTCTGCGGCGAAGCCCGCGCCTCCCGAGATGCCGTCGAGGCGGCGCGCTATGGAGCGGTCGGGCTCAGCGTGCGCCAGATCGGGCGGTGCGGTGCGAAAACCGACCTCGAGCGGACGGCCCTCCTGCAAGACGGCCCTGCACGAAAGGGGTATGCGGGGCTCGAAGCGTTCGGCGCTGAACTGAGCATCGGCGCTGCGCACGCAGAACACCCGATCGCTCGGCCGGACGCGCGCGCAAGTGCCGTCAAGGCGCACGGATGCCCGGCTGCCCTGCATGGCGAAACCGGATGGGAGCACCATCGCGCAGCGCCCGCGCCCGGTCCAGAACTCGATCGCATCGCCCGCTCTGAGCGGATGCTCGCAGCGCACGGCGGCCACGCCGTCGCGCACCGCTTCAACGCGCCCGGCGAACGTGCCGCGATTGTTAGGGCGGTTGTAGCTCATGATCGCGTTGCCGCGCTCGCCTTCCAGATAGGCGGTGGTGAAGCCGCGCGAGAACACCGATTCGAGCGTGCGCCGCTCGGCGGCGGTGAGCGGGGCGGCGTCGCCGTCGAGCGCGCGGTCGACGACCTCGCGGTAGACGCGGGTGGCGCCGTATACGTATTCGGGGGATTTCATGCGCCCCTCGATCTTGAATGAGGAGACGCCGGCCTCCATCAACTCGCCGATGAGGTCGGCTGCGCAGAGGTCCTTCGGTGAGAGCAGATGCTCGCCTGCGCCTTCGGCCACCTGCTTCCCCTCGCGCACGAGCGCATAGGGCAGGCGGCACGCCTGCGCGCAGAGGCCGCGGTTCGCGGAGCGCGAGCCGATCAGCGACGACATGAGGCATTGGCCCGAATAGCACACGCAGAGCGCGCCGTGCACGAACGCCTCCGTCTCCATGCCGAGCTCACCGGCGAGCGCGCTGAGCGCCGCTATCTCGCCGAGAGAGAGCTCGCGGGCGAGGGTCACGCGCGACGCACCGGCGAGCGCCGCTGCGCGCATGCCCCATTCATCATGCACATTCGCCTGGGTGGAGAGGTGCACCGCGCATCCAGGGAGCGCATCGGCGAGGGTGCGGGCGATGCCCATATCCGCCACGATGAGCGCATCGGCGCCGGCCTCATAGGCCGCCTGCGCGCATCGAAGCGCATCATCCACCTCTCCGGGCAGCACCGCGGTGTTGAGGGTGACGAACACGCGCACGCCGCGCAAATGCGCGTACCGGCATGCCTCGCGCAAGCTCTCCGGTGTGAAATTGCCGGCGTTGCGCCGGGCGTTGAATGCCTCCAAGCCCAGATAGACCGCATCGGCCCCGCCGCGCACGGCGGCATTCAGGGCCTCTGCATCCCCTGCTGGGCTGAGCAGCTCAGGTCGGGTCATTTCTGGAGCTCGGTGGCTTTCTGGTCAGTCGATGCGAGCAGGTCGATGGCTTCGTCGTAGCGCTTCTGTATCTTCTCGAGCTGCTCAGCATACGCATCGCTGTTGATGGGCGTCGTCGAGGATGCCACATCGTCATAGAGCGCGATATACGAGCCGAGGGCCTCTTCCAAGCCCTCGCATGCCTGCATGTAGCCGTCCTTGAGCTCGGTGAGGTCCTCGGGGGCCTCCTGCTCTTTCATCTTGCTGATGATCTGGAAGGCATCGTCTGCCTGGGTGCGCATGCCGACGGTATCATTGCGCGACACCGCGTCGGTGAACCCAGCCAGACGCTCGGACAGGTCGACGGACATCTGATTGAGCGCCGACATGTACTGCCGGTTCTCGGCGACCTTATCGGTGTGCTCGGCGGGTTGCTGCTGAGGCATCGTGCAGCCGCCCAGTGCGAGGACGCACGCGATAGCGCAGCAGAGAACGGCAAGGCGCCGCAATGTTCCGGACATGGACACTCCCATCATACGGTTCAATCGAAGGCGATTATACTGCAACCGCCGAAGGGCAGCGGTTCACAGGCGCGTTACAGAGCGCCCGAGCGAGCGCTAGCCCGCTGCTGTGCTGGCGCCAGAGCTTCCCCCACCGGAGGGCTTCGTCGGCTTATCTCCGGCGGATGTGGAGCTCGATGAGGAGCTGGAAGAGCCAGGCTTGGGCTTCTTCGCCTCTTCCTCGGCTTTCTTCTTGGCTTCCTCTTCTTCCTTCTTCTTCGCCTCTTCCTCGGCTTTCTTCTTGGCTTCCTCTTCGGCGGCGCGCACCCAGGAGCCCTTGCCGATATGGTTCTTCTCGTCGATGTAATTCGCCTGGTACTTGGGCTGCCCCGCAGTGGGCCACTGGCGTATCTCCTCGCCTTCGAGGACGGCGTTCATGAAGGCGGCGAAGGCGCTCGCCACCGTGGTGTTCACCGCGCGCGCTTCCTCGTAGGTGGGGGCGCGGTCGCCCAGCCAGAGGGCGACGGACATCTGCGGGGTGACGCCCACGAACCAGCTGTCCTTGTTATCGTCAGTGGTGCCGGTCTTGCCTGCGACGGGCTGCGCCGAGGCCAGGCGCGCATCGGTGCCGGTACCCGTGGATATGACGCCCTCCATGACCTTGAGCGCCGCGACGGCGACCTCCTCGTCGATGACGCGCTCGCCCTCAGGGTCGGAGTTATCGACGATCACGTTGCCCTTGCGGTCTTTGATCTGCAGGATGCACTCGGGATCGTAATGCGTGCCCCCGTTGGCGATGGTGGCGTAAGCGTCGGCCATCTCCAGCGGGTTCACCGACGAGATGCCCAGCGTGATGCCGGCGACATCCTGGATATCAGATTGCACGCCGAGGCGATGGGCGACATCGACCACGCTATCGACGCCCACCGACATGATGAGCCGCATGAAGGCGGTGTTGGACGACACGGCGAACGCGGAGCTGATCGAGCGCGTGCCGTAGTCTGAGTAGCCGAAATTGTGCACTGATTGGTCGGTGCCCTCCACCTTGTAGTACTTTCCCGCATCGATGACGGTGGCGGGGTCGATGCCCTCTTCGAGGGCCGCTATGAGGGTGAATGTCTTGAACGAGGAGCCGGGCTGCCTGCCAGAGCCGCCCTCGCCCGTCGCCATGTTGACCTGCTCGGAATCGTAGGAGGCGTCATCGCCGCCTACCATGGCGCGGATATAGCCGTTATCGGGCTCGATGGCAGCCAGCGCCACCTCGAAGCCCTCGCCTGCCTGCGCCTCCTTCGCATCGGCCGCAGCCTCGGCTGCCGCCTGATCGTCCACGTCGAGCGTGGTGATGATCTCAAGGCCGCCAGAGAACAGATCGGCGGTGCTGAAACCGTACTTGCCGTTCTCGCTCATGAGCTGGTTGCGCACGTAGCTGGTGAAGTACGGGTATGCCTTGATGCCCGTCATGGAGGGCTCGGTCGGGTTGAGGACGAGCTCCTCGGCCTTGGCAGCCTCTGCCTCGGCGGCGCTCACATAGCCGTTCGACACCATGCGGTCCAGCACGAGGTTCCTGCGCGCGAGGCAGTTCGACGGGCTGTTGATGGGATTGTTGTACGTAGGCGACTGGGGTATGCCCACGAGGGTGGCCGCTTCCGCCAGCGTGAGCTCGTCGGCGTTCTTCGAGAAGTAGCGCTCGGAGGCTGCCTGTATGCCGTAGGCGCCCGAACCGTAGTTGATGGTGTTCAGATACATCAGCAGGACCTCGTCCTTGCCGTACGTCTCTTCCAGCTTCAACGCCAGATATATCTCGCGCAGCTTGCGCTTGAACGAGATATCGGTCATCTCCTCGGAGAGGATGGTGTTGCGCACCAGCTGCTGGGTGATGGTGGAGGCGCCCTCGAGCGCGCCGCCGGTGAGGTTGTTCACCAATGCGCGAGCAGCGCCCATCGGGTCGAAGCCGCTATGGGTGTAGAAGCGCTCGTCCTCGGTGGCCACCGTCCCGTTCTTGACGTAATCGGATATGGCGTCCATCTCCACCGGCTCGCGGTTCTCCAGCTGGAACTCCGCGAGGACGGTCGTGCCGTCCGAAGCGTAGACCACCGATGTGGCCGATGTGTTGAAAGCATCTGAATCGGTATAGTCGGGCAGGTCTTCCAGCCAAGTGCTGGCGAGCGCTGTTATCCCGAACGTGAACGATAAGCCGACAGCTACCAAGATGGCGAGGATGGAGAGCGCTATCGTCTTGCCGTTCCTCTTCTTGATGTGGTAGCGTCCCTTAACGGCGCGTGAACTCACACATGCTCCTTCGTACGGTTTCCGGTTCATTCTATCATCGGCGAGCGTCCCGGTGGTTTCCGGGGATGCGATCGGGCGATTATGCGCCATTTCTCCATGCTAGGCAGCGCCGATGCGCGCGGCGCGCAGCCTCCGAGGTTGCCGTTCGGATACAGCGGGGCGCACGAGCGCGATACGGTGGTACGATTGCCCGGAGAGCACAGGGGCCGCGCTGAGCGCGCAGCCCGCATCGAGAGGACGAGCATGACCGCGAACCATCAGCCGGCGCGCAGCGCCAACATCGCAGCTATCAGCGACTACTACCGCAGCGGCATCAAAGAGCGCGCGACGCGATTGGGCATCGAGATCGAGCATACCCTGGTGCACCCGGACGGCTCGCAGGTGTCCTATGAGGGGGCATGCGGTGCGAAAGGGCTGCTCGCCGCGCTCGCCGAGACGTTCCCTGAGCCGATGATGGACGGCGAGGATGTGATCGGCATGGCGGCCGACCGCAAGACGGTCACGCTCGAACCAGCCGCGCAGGTGGAGCTGTCTGCGGGCCCCTTCGAGGACCTCGTCGCAGCCAAAGCCTGCATCGACGGATTCGAGGAAGAGCTCGCCGAGGCGGGGCGCAGCTGCGGCATCGAGGTGCTGACCCCCGGCTACCACCCCACCACGCGCGCTGTCGATCTGAAGATCATCCCCAAACGGCGCTATGCCATCATGAACGGATACCTCGGGGCCATCTCCATGTTCGGCATCTGCATGATGCGCGGGAGCGCAGCCACGCAGGTCTCTATCGACTACACCTCTGAGGCAGACTGCCTCCGGAAGCTGCGGCTGGCGAACGCATGCGTGCCGATCCTCTCCCTCATGTGCGACAACTCCCCCGTATTCGAGGCGCAGCCGCGCCGCCATCAGCTCGTGCGCACCGAGATCTGGCAGAAGTGCGACCCCGACCGATGCGGGATAGTGCCCGGCTCCATGGATGCCGGATTCTCCTTGGCCGACCACGCTGCCTACATCTTGGACACTCCAGCGCTCGTAGCGAAAGTGGACGGGGTCGACGAGCTGTGCACGCAGACGTTCGGCGAGCTGTTCGCGGAGCGGGTGATGAGCGAGGCCGACATCGAGCACGCTCTCTCCATGTTCTTCAACGACGTGCGCCTGAAGCGCTACATCGAGATCAGGCCCGCTGACGCGATGCCATCGGACTACGTCGCGGCTTATGCGGCCCTCATCAAAGGGCTGTTCTACGATGAGGGCTCGCTCGCGCAGATGGATGCCCTCTTCGATGGCGTCACCCGCGCCGACATCGAACGGGCGAAAGCTGCGCTGATGGAGAGCGGCTACCGAGCGCGCGTCTACGGGCACCCTGTCTCGGAGCTGGCAGACGAGCTCGTGAGCATCGCGTCTACCGCTCTCGACGAGCGCGAGCGCGCCCTGCTCGACCCGCTCGCCGAGCTCGTCGCGCACCGTCATACGCTAGCCGACATCGCCGAAGCGGAGCACAGCGCGTCTTCTCCTGCAGACCGCTGAACCGCAGCGCGCCCGGACCCCAGCGGGCTCCCCGAAGGGAGCGCATAGCTCAGCATGCCCGCACGAGCGCGCTCGCCGCGCCGATGGCTGAGAGCCAGCTGTTGTAATTGAGCAGCTCCTCGAATGAGCCGAGCTTGGCCTCATATGCCGCATCGGGACTGGGAGCGGGCATAGCGTGGGCATACCCCCTCTCTGCCATGCGCGCCCAGTCCACCCCGAAGCCCCGGTAGGTCATGCTCCAGAGCACATGGCTCACCGACATGGCCGCTTCGGTGGGCGTCAAGCCCGCGGGGAGCCACATCCGGCAGCCGAGCACCTCCGGCCACGGCGCATCAGCTAGATCGAGGCCCTCGGAGCATATCCCGTCCAAGAGCTCCGCGCCGGGCATGCTCCCCGAGACCAGCGCATCGAGGAGGGTATCGAGCGCCGCAGGCGATGCCTGGTACCCACCGAGCCCCTCTATGAGCGGAGCTGCGGCAGCGAGCCGCTCGACATCGACCAAGGCCGCCCCTACCGATCGCCCGAAGGCGCCGGCGCCGATGCGGGAAAAGCGCTGCAAGGGGACGATCAGATACGGCGCATAGGCGCGCGCATCGGGCGGTATCTCAGCTATGAGCTCCACGACCGCCGATACGCGCGACACCAGCATGCCCCACGCCGCGCCTTCCAGAGCAGCCACGCCAGGATCCCAGCCAGCCTGGCCGACCAGGATATGCTCGGCGAGCATAGCTGGGTCGGTGCCGCAGATAGCGTCCTTCACGCTCTTGATATCGGATGGCCTGACCTCCACCTCGGCCAGGCAGAACTGCCGAATGCTCCGCTGATCCCGTACAGACATGACAGCACCTGCTTCCTTCGCTTCCCTATGCGGCGAGGATCTTGCAAGCGTTGTATGGGCGCCGCGGGAAGCACGGCGCCGGCGCGGACGCTCTCATAGAGGGAGAGGCGCTTGCACTGGCTCATGGGCTCCATGATACCATATCACAAACATTTGTTCTATATAAGATCGGGAAGATGGCCGAAAAAGAAGGCGCCCGCAGGCGCCTTCCCTCGCGATGAGCCCTCGACGGGGCTACTTGCGGAGCTTCTGGCTGAGAGCCGCTATCTCCATGCGCGCACGCCTCCAATCGCGGCTGCCGATGCCGGCGATGCCGGCGGCCACTAGGGCCATCACGAAGAAGATGCCGTTGGCCACCGTGGTGTCGACCCATGCCGCGCCGTTCGACGACAACGAGAGCTTCAGCACGATCAGCACCGCGAAACCGACGATGGCCGCGATGCAGCGCATCATGCCGTTGCGGCGTTTCAGATCGAGCTCGGCGATCTGCTGTTGCAGCTTCGCCTTCTTGTTGGACATGCGCGCCATAGATGCCGCTTACGCCTGAGAGGCAGCCGGGTCGACGTCGTAGTCGAAGCCCTCGATGTTGTCGGAGGGCGGCATGTGCTTCGTCAGGCCGTCGATGGAAGCCTGAGCCTTCTCGACGTGCACCTCATGGATGGGCTTGCGGCCGAACACCGCGTTGTAGATGATCCACGTGAACAGCGCCGTGATCATCAGGCCGAACACCGCGAGGGCGAACGAGCCGAGATGCAGCAGCGCCGCATCGATATGGCCGATGGCGAGGTCGAAGCCCACGTTGTACATGTTGTAGCCGCCGACCGTGATCATGACCGAGAAACCCTCGCCCGAGAAGTTGGCGAGCGCGCCGGACACGCCGAGGGGCGCGAACACGGCGCCGCACATCCATGCCGTCATCAGGATGTGCAGGGGCGTCACCTTCGGGGTGATGGCCTTGATGGCCACGAACAGCAGCTGGAAGAGCGCCGCCAGCACGCCGCCCACGAGGAACGCGAACGGGAACAGCAGAGCGCCGGTGGTCTTCTCGACGGTGAATGCGGGCTCGATGCCCATCATGCCGAACACGAAGCCCAGCGCGATGCAGATGGCCGCGAACACGACGTTGAACCACAGGACGAACCAGACCACGTCCTTGACGCATTTGCCTGCTGGCGCATCCTTAGTGGTCCACGGGCCGACGGCCTTCATGCCCACCGCCATGGCGAAACCGGAGAACGGCAGCAGCGCGCCGAAGGTCGCCCATTCCTCGACGTACTGGTAGCACGCCAGACCGCCCAAGATGCAGCCGATGACGCCCATCGAGACGAGCGTGGCGCCGCCGATGAAGAACTCCATCGGCGTGCCGACGAGCACGGCTTGCCAGACGGCGAGGATCGCCTGCGCTATCAGCGCGAACATCCCCCCGACGAAGAAGCTGTAGATAATGGTCTTGTATGGCTTCATATCATCCCCTATTTGAATCCTGCCGGCTGACCGCGCGGATGCAACCGGCTCCCCTAGATGCCCTGCTTCCGAACAGGGTCGCAAGCGATTATACCGTTAGTTGCCCGCCGCACGCGCAGCTTCGTAGACCTCGATCAGCTTTTTGGTCACATCCCTCGGTGCTTCCTCGTATCCTTCGATGGCGATGGTGTAGGCGCCCGAGCCGCGCGTCAGCGAGCGGAGGTCCTTCGTGTAGGTGATGACCTCGGCATACGGCACGCGCACCTTGATGACCGTCTCACCCGCAGCGCCAGCGTCGGTGCCGATGATGCGGCCGCGCCGCGTGGAGATGTCCCCCATCACCGCGCCGGCGTATTCCTCGTCCACCGTAACATCCATCGTGGCCATCGGCTCCAGCACCACCGGGTTCGCCTTCTCGCAGGCTGCGCGGAACCCGATGCGGGCCGCTGTCTTGAAGGCCATCTCGTTGCTGTCGACCGCATGGTAGGAGCCGTCGAACACGGCGCACTTGATATCCACCATCGGGTATCCCGCCAAGAAGCCCTCGGCCATCGCCTCCTGGACGCCCTTGTCCACCGCGGGGATGAGCCCGTTGGGGATGACGCCGCCTTTGATCTCGTCCACGAACTCGTAGCCGCCATCCGGCAGGGGCTCCAGGCGCAGCCAGCAATCGCCGAACTGCCCGGCGCCGCCGGTCTGCTTCTTATGGCGGCCCTGCGCCTCGGCGCTGCGGCGTATCGTCTCGCGGTACGGGATGCGCACCTCCACCAGCTTCGCCTCCACGCCGGCCTGCTCCTTCATGCGGGAGAGCAGCATGTCGACCTGCGTGTCGCCCATCGCATAGAGGATCGTCTGATGCGTGAGGTCGTCGCGCTGGATGCGGATGGTCGGGTCGGCCTCAGCAGCGCGCGTGAGGAACGTGCCCAGCTTGTCCTCTTCGTTCTTGTTCGCCGCCTCTATGGCCACCGGGTAGAGCGGTTCGGGCAGCTCGAGCGGCTCGATGGCGATATCGCCCTCGACTGACAGCGTGTCGCCGTTGCGCGTCTCGGAGAGCTTGGGCACCACGACGATATCGCCCGCCTTCGCGCTCTTCACATCCATCGGCTCCTTGCCCATCATCACCTGTATCTTGCCCAGGCGCTCCTTCTTGCCCGTGCGCGCGTTGATGAGCTCGATGCCCGGCTCCAGATACCCGGAGAGCACCTTCAGGAAGCTCAAGCGGCCGACGAACGGATCGTTCACCGTCTTGAACACGAATGCGCTCGGGCGCTTCGTCTCGTCGATGGGGATGGCCACGCCATCGGACATCTGGCGGAAGCGGCCATGGCTGCGCGGATGCGGGAAGTAGGTGCAGATGTCCTCCATCAGGCTCTCGACGCCCTGCATGATGATGGTCGAGCCCACGAACACGGGGATGAACAGCTCCTGTGCGATAGCCTTGTCAAGCAGCGATTCGAGCTCCTGCTGGGTCAGCTGCTCGGCGCCATCGAGGTATTTCATCATCAGCTCGTCATCGGCTTCGGCCACCAGGTCGCACAGCTTGTCGCGCGCAGCGAGCGCCACCTCCATATACTCAGCGGGGATATCCTCCACCGTCTCCTCGGTGCCGCCGCCGCGATGGTAGCGCGCCTTCATGCGGATGACGTCGATGACGCCCTCGAAATCGCGGTCGACGCCGATGGGGATGGTGACCGCGCCGAGCCGGCCGCCGAAGCGCGCATGCAGAAGCGCCATAGCGGTATCGAAGTTCGCGTTCTCGCGGTCGATGTGGTTGATATAGACCGCGCGCGACAGGCGCATGCTCTCAGCCTCGCGCCACAGGCGCGTCGTCATCACCTGCGGGCCCGCCACCGCGTCCACCACGAACAGCGCCATCTCGGCCGCCTGCATGGTGGCCAGCGTATCGCCGATGAAATCGGGATGGCCGGAGGTGTCGAGCACGTTGATCTTGTAATCCTTGTACGGGATGGGAGCCACGCTCGTGCTGATCGTGAACTTGCGCTTGATCTCCTCGGGGTCGTAGTCCATGAACGACTTGCCGTCGTGGGTGGTCCCCATGCGGGGCGTCTTCCCTGAAACATAGAGCATCGCTTCGGCAAGGGATGTCTTGCCGGCGCCGTCTTGGCCCACGAGGACGATGTTGCGCACGTGTTCTGTAGCAGGAGCTGCCATGTTACCCTCCATCTCGAAGATCAAGGTGCACTGCGCTGCCATCCCAGGCGCGCTCGGTGCGCCTTGCATGTATGGCCCTAGTGTAGCGCATGCGGCGCGCATCCGCGCGTGGCGCGCCCAGAATAGATGCGCCTGCACGATATGGCCCGCTCGCCTTCTGCCGTCTGCTCATACATGCATAGCACCTATAGTTGCTATGCGCTGATACTATATTCGCGCTAATGCCTTGTGCAGGGCAATCGGACGCATCGGAAAATGGGACAGAGGTAATTCGAGATGAATCGAGCAAGACATGGAAAACATCGAAACAGCTGCGCCATATGGCGCTCGAGGGGAAGGGACCCGCAAGAGCCATATCGGCATCGCAGCATTGATCATAGGAGCCGTTGCGATAGCATCGACTTTCCTCTCGTCGGCCATCGTGATCGGGATGTCGCGGAGGGCCGATGAGCAGGCATCAGCCGAAAGGGACGCGCGCGAGGAGGAGCATCGCTCGCGCATACAGCATCTGCGCCGCACGAGCGAGAGCATAAGCCACGCCGGCGTCGCGCAGATAACGAAGCTGTTCTTCATGCTCCACATGAAGCAGCTCAAAGCCTTCGGCTTGACGGAGAGGGAGGCCCGGATAGCGATGCTCGCCGCCGTGGGCGAGACGAGCGCTGCCATCGCGAAGCGCCTATCCGTCTCGGATAGCACCGTCAAGCATTACCTGGGCTCAGCGTATCGCAAGACGAATACGAAGAGCCGCCAAGAGCTGCGCAGCCTGCTCCGCTCCATGATGGAGCAGGATCGGAGCAGCTAGCGCCCGACGGCGCGAGCGAGCTCAGAGCTCGGATATGATCCGCTGCGCCCGACCCTGCACCTCGGCTCGTATGCGCTCCAGATCGAGGGTCGGCCACTGGCCATCGCGGTACACCACCGCACCATCGCACAGCGTCAGCACCACATCGGCGCCATCGCCGGAGAACACCACGTTATAGAGGGGCTGGGTGAGCGGGCACCACTGCGGCCCTGTCGTATCGAGCACGCAGATGTCGGCGCGCATGCCCTCCTTCATGAGCCCGCAATCGGCGCGGCCCTGCGACAGCGCACCGGTGCGCGTCGCCGCGCGCAGCACCTGACCGGGCTCCACCACCGCCGGGTCGAGCGCAGAGCCCTTGTAGATCAGGCCCATCACATACATATCGCTGAACAGGTCGTGGTTGTTGTTCGATGCCATGCCATCCGACCCGAGGCAGACATTCATGCCGCGCGCCAGCATATCGGGGATGGGCGCGAACCCGCTGCCGAGCTTCATGTTCGAGACGGGGTTGTTCGCCACGAACACGCCCTTGCGATCGAGGATGACCCTGTCGTCCTCGCTGAGCCACACACAGTGCGCCGCGGTGCAAGGGACATCGAATGCGCCGATGGCCTCGAAGTACTCCACCGGCGAGAGGCCCGCATGGCGCTCACGGCACTCCTCCACCTCTTTGCGCGTCTCGCTGAGGTGCAGATGCAAGCGCAGGCCGTTCTCGCGCAGGATATCCACGATATCGCGGCAGACCTGCTCGTTGGAGGTGTACTCGGCATGGATGTTGTAGTCGATGAGCACGCGCCCGTCATAGCTGCCATGCAGCTCGCGCGCGTACTGCTCCATCTGCGCGCAGATGGGATACTCAGCGTAGGGCTTCGGCTCGAAGGCGATCAGCCCCTCGCACAGGTTCGCCTTCAGGCCCGCCTCCCCTACCGCGCGCGCCCGCTCGGGCGTGTCGTAGTACATGTCGCTCATCGACACGACGCCGTAGCGCGCCATCTCGGCGCAAGCGAGCAGCGTGCCCCAGTAGATGTCCTCGGGGGTCATCTTCGCCTCGAAGGGCCAGCACTTCTCGTTCAGCCATCGGTCGAGCGGCAGGTTCTCGGCGAAGCCGCGCAGGAGCGTCATAGGCGCATGCGCATGGGCGTTGTAGAGCGCCGGCAGGGCGAGCTTCCCGCGCCCGCCATACACTTCGCCGAAGCGCTGCGCGTCAGCGGGCGGCTGCTCGCCGATGTAGGCGATGACGCCATCGGCGATGCCCACGTAGGCATGCTCCCGATACCGGAGATCCTCGTCGATGATGGCTATATCGCTCAGCAGCATGGAAGGCCGCCTCTCTCTCGCAGGTTATCGGATGAGGCCCAGCGATGGCTCGATCACTGGGAGTTGACCCACTTATGGTAGCCGATGACGAAATCGTCCAGCTCGCCGTCGAGCACGGCGTCGACGTTGCCCGTCTCGATATCGGTGCGGGCATCCTTCACCAGCTGGTAGGGATAGAGCACGTAGTTGCGTATCTGGCTGCCGAAGGAGTTCTCCATGCGCTCGCCGCGCAGCTCGTCGAGCTCGGCTTTGCGCTTCTGCTCCTCGAGCTCGTAGAGCTTCGCGCGCAGCACGCGGAAAGCCGCTTCCTTGTTCTGGAGCTGGCTCTTCTCGTTCTGGCAGGTGACCACGATGCCGGTGGGCTCGTGCGTCAGGCGCACGGCGGAGTCGGTCGTGTTCACGCACTGGCCGCCGGGGCCGCTCGAACGGTACACATCCACCCGCACATCAGCGGGGTTCAGATCGACCTCTACGTCATCGGCGATCACCGGCATGACCTCTACGCCGGCGAACGTGGTGTGGCGGCGCTTCTTCGCGTCGGTGGGCGATATGCGCACGAGCCGATGCACGCCCGATTCGCTGCGCAGCATGCCGTAGGCGTTCTTCCCCTCGATCTGGATGGTGGCCTTGTCGAGCCCGATGCCTTCGCCGGGCACCATGTCGAGCACCGTCACCTTCCAGCCGCGGTGCTCCGCATAGCGCGCGTACATACGGTAGAGCATCTCGGTCCAATCCTGCGCCTCCAGGCCGCCCGAGCCGGGGTTCACCGACAGTATCGCGTCTCCCCCATCGAAGCGGCCCGAGAACCACGATTCCACCTCGAGCGCATCGAGCATGCGCGCGAGCTCGTCCGCCGCCGCTTGCGCTTCGGCGGCGAAGGCCTCGTCCTCGTCAGCCAGCTCGATGGCGCATGCCGCGTCGCCGAGCTTGGCCTCGGCAGCGGCGAACGCCTGGATGGTGTCCTTGATGGCCGCAGCGCGCTTCGACACCTCTTGGGCATGCGCCGCATCGTCCCAGAACGCTGCGTCGGCCATCTCTGCTTCGAGGTCGGCGAGCTCAGCGGCCTTGTCGTCTATGTGCAGGAAGCCGCGCGCATCGGCGACGCGATGCTCGAGCTCCGCGAGGTCCTTAGGCGCCATGGCACTTCTTGTACTTCTTGCCGCTGCCGCACGGGCACGGGTCGTTGCGGCCGACATCGGCGAAGGGGTCGTCCTTGTCCTTCTCGTAGGTCTGGGGCTTGGACGGCGCCGGCTTCGGGGGCGCGGCAGCGCCGGCCTGCGCCTGCGCGTGCGCCTGAGCCGCCATGCGCGGCTCTTCTAAGGCCGCCTCGGGAGATGAGTAGCTCAGCTCCTTCTCGGTGGGATCATCCTGCTGTGCCGGCTCGATCTTCACGGCTATCTCGAGGCGCAAGAGCGTGCGCAGATAGTCGTCGTACATGCCCGCGGTCATGTTCTCGAAGGCGGTGTATGCCTCGTTCTTGTATTCCACGAGCGGGTCGCGCTGGCCGAACGCGCGCAGGCCGATACCGGTCTTGAGGTAGTCCATCTCCTGAAGATGGGCCATCCAGCGCGTGTCCATGATGCGCAGCATGATCTGGTTGGACAGGTTGGACATGATCTCAGGCCCCAGCACGCCCACCTTCTCCTGGTAGATGCCCATCAGGTGGTCGCGCAGCGCCTCTTCCACCGCCTCTGCGTCGTCGTCGTGGTCGACCTCGTCTACCTTGAAATCGCTGCGGCCGGTCATGTTCGCCGCCCAGAGCTCGAGGGCGCGGGCATCCCAGTCGTCGCTGGCCGTGTCGCCCGGCAGCATCTCGGCTGCCTCGGCGGCGACGGAGTCCTCCACGATCTGCGGGATGCGGTCGAGCATGGACTTCCCGTCGAGGATGGCGTTGCGCTCCTCGTAGATGGCCTTGCGCTGGAGGTTCATCACGTCGTCGTATTCCAGCACGTTCTTACGCGCTGCGAAGTGCATGCTCTCCACCTGGCGCTGGGCGCTCTCGATCGACTTCGACACCATGCCGGCCTGGATGGGCATGTCGTCCTCCATGCCGGACTTCTGCATCATGTTCGAGATGGAGTCCATGCGGTTGCCGCCGAACAGGCGCATCAGGTCGTCTTCGAGCGACAGGTAGAACTGCGTGACGCCCGGGTCGCCCTGGCGCCCAGCGCGGCCGCGCAGCTGGTTGTCGATACGGCGCGATTCATGGCGCTCGGTGCCGATGACGCACAGGCCGCCCGCCGCCTTCACGATGTCCTGCTCCTGCTTGCAGATGGTGCGCGCCTCTTCGAGGGCGCGCTCGCGCTCCTCAGCCGGGGCGAACAGCTCGTTCGGCTCGCCGTCCTCGCCGAGGGCCGGCGCATCGGGGTCGAACCCGCGATCGCGCAGGATGTCATCGGCGAGCACCTCGGGGTTGCCGCCCAGCAGGATGTCGGTGCCGCGGCCCGCCATGTTCGTGGCGATGGTGACAGCGCCCACGCGCCCTGCCTGCGCGACGATATGCGCCTCGCGCTCGTGGTTCTTGGCGTTGAGCGTCTCGTGGCGGATACCGCGCTTGTCGAGCAGGCGGCTCAGCCGCTCGCTGCTCTCTATGGACACGGTGCCGATCAGGCAGGGCTGCCCGATGGCGTTGCGCGCCTCGATATCGTTGGCCACCGCGTTGAACTTCGCATCGACCGTGCGATACACCAGGTCGTTCAGGTCGTCGCGGGCGACCGGGCGGTTGGGTGGTATGGCGAACACCGGCAGCTTGTATATCTGGCGGAACTCCGCGTCCTCGGTCATGGCGGTGCCCGTCATGCCCGAGAGCTTGTCGTAGAGGCGGAAGTAGTTCTGCAGCGTGATGGTGGCGAGCGTCTGGTTCTCGTCGAGCACCTTCACGCGCTCTTTGGCCTCGAGCGCCTGATGCAGGCCCTCGGAGTAACGGCGGCCCTCCATGATGCGGCCGGTGAACTCGTCGACGATCTTCACCTCGCCGTCCATCACGACGTAATCGACATCGCGGTGGAACAGGAACTGGGCCTTCAGCGCCTGCTGGAGATGGTTCGCGAGCTGCCCCGAGGGGTCGGCGTAGATGTCCTCCACCCCGAGCATGCCCTCGATGCGCTCCAAGCCCACCTCGGTGGCGTTGATGGTGCGCTTGGCCTCGTCCATATCGAAGTCGACGCCTTCCACCAGCCCCGGCATGACCGCCGCGAACTTCTTGTACGTCTCGGCGGCCTGCGTGCCCGCGCCCGATATGATGAGCGGCGTGCGCGCCTCGTCGATGAGGATGGAGTCCACCTCGTCGACCACCGCGAAATGATGGCCGCGCTGCACGCGGGCATCGGCGCGGGTGACCATGTTGTCGCGCAGGTAGTCGAAGCCGAACTCCGAGTTGGTGCCGTAGGTGACGTCAGCCTGGTAGGCCGGTATCTTAGCGTCGGGGCGCATGCCGTTCTGGATGAGCCCCACCTTCATCCCCAGGAACTCGTAGATGCGGCCCATCCACTGCGAGTCGCGGCGAGCCAGGTAATCGTTCACGGTGACGATGTGCACGTTATGGCCCGGGATGGCGTTCAGGTAGCCCGCCAGCGTGGAGACGAGCGTTTTGCCCTCGCCGGTCTTCATCTCCGCTATCTCGCCGGCGTGCAGGGCCATGCCGCCGATCATCTGCACATCGAAGTGCCTGAGCCCGATCGTGCGCACGCTCGCCTCGCGCACGGCGGCGAACGCCTCCGGCAGCAGGTCGTCGAGCGTCTCGCCGGCAGCATAGCGCTCGCGGAACCGCTCGGTGATGCCTCCCAGCTCCTCGTCGCTCATGGCCTGCATGGCGGGCTCGAGCGCGTTGATCTGCTCTACTTTGGCCTGGTATTTCTTGAGCTGCTTGCCTTCACCGGCCGAGAACAGCTTGGAGAGTATTCCCATCTTCGGTTTGCCTATCTCTCGCTCCGTCCGCCATGCGGCGGGCGCATCGGTTCGGATGTATCCTGATAATTCTAATACACGCGGCATCGCCTGCGGGGTAATTCATAGGTAATCCGCGCGGAGGCAGGCCCTCAGAAGGCGTCCTCCGTCTCGATGATAGAGCGATAGAGCCCGACGAGATGCGACGAGGGGTCGATGCCGAGGTCCTCGCTCAGGAAGCGGCGGCACTCGAAGTAGGTGCCCAGCGCCGCCGAGCGCTGATCGGAGGCCATCTGCGCCTCCATCAAGGAGATGTAGACGTCCTCGCGCTTCGGCTCGCGGCGCGCCGCTTCGCGCGAGAACCACAGCGCGCCGCGCGGCTCGCCGCGCTGGATGAGGCGCGACGAGGTGGCGATGAGCCCATCGACCATCTGGGCATGGTAATGCTCGCGCAGCGACACGATGGTGGGGTTCTCGCCTTCGCAGGGCATCAGCTTGCCGGCGTACTCGTTGCACACGCACGAATAGAGGCGCTCCCAGTCGCCCGAGCCGTCCACCCCGAAGAGCAGCGAGCGGCACACCTGCTCGTAATCATAGACATCGCTGGCCACCAGCCTGGCGTCGATGCCGCAGCCCACCTGCGACCTGACCAGGTACGGGCAGCCGCCCGCCACGGTGAGCGAGCGCTTCAGCTGGCTCCAGAGCGAATAGAAGTTGCGGCGGTACGCGTCGAAACCGGACTCGGGCCAGAGGATCTCGGCGAGGCGCTGGCGGGGCACCTCGCGCCCGCGGTTTATCACCAGCACGGCGAGCAGCGTCTTGACCTTCATCCGGCTGAGCTTGCCCGGCTCCAGCAGCTTGCCGCCGATGCGCACCTCCATGCCGCCGAACAGGTTCACCGTGAGCGTCGGCACCGAGGCATCCGGCACGCCGCTGGCAGCGCCCGCAGGCTCGATGCGCAAGGGGTCGGGATGCGTCATGTTATACGCGCGCTTCTCGGCTTGCGCCTGGCGCTGATCGGCGCCGTAGCGCTCGCGCTGCTCCGTTGCGCGCGCCCGGCTGCGCTGCAACGCGCTCGCGGCCCGCGCCGACAGGCCGAAGCCCCCGATCGGCAGGCGCTCCTCAGCCACCACTGCGGCCTGTTGCACGGCCGCAGCAGCGAACCAGTCGGCACCGGCAGGGGCGCTCTCGAAGGCGGCGGCGCAGAAGCGGCACATCTCCTCGATCGCAGCGAAGCGGGCCGCCCGGTCGCGGGCATCATCGGGGGCGTCTTCGGCGCATGGCGCGAGCGCATCCATCTCGCCCGCAGCCAGCCTGCGCAAGTAGGCCCCCGCGCAGAACAGGACGGCGTCGCGCGCCCCATCGCGCCCGGCCAGCGCATCGCGCAGGGCCTGCCAGTCGAACGCAGCCGCACTCCCCGTGCGCAGCAGGGCCTCGAAGAAGCGCAGCATCGCAGGCGCCTCGGCGCAGAGCCCCGCCTCGTCGGCAGGCGACGGAACCGCCTCTTCCAAACGCTCGAGGAGCCGGCCTGCGCGTTGCAGCGCGCGCTCGGCCGCAGCCATGTCGCCCGCAGCCACCAGGAGGCAGAGCGCTTGGGCCTTCTGCGCATCGGATGACGAGCCCATGCGCAGCACGCGCTTCGAGAACTGCGCTGCGCCGTCCATGTCCTCGAGCGCATACAGCGCCCACGCTTTGCAGAGCGAGAGCTGGTCGAGCACGCCCGAGACGCTGCGCCGCACGGTATCGTGGAGCAAACTGATGGAGCAGCCATGCCCGCCAGCCACGAGGCGCCGGCACGACCTGATGAGCCACGCCGCAGCAGTCGGCTTCGAGGCGAGGGCGGCCATCAGCTCGCACGCGCGCTCGCCGCAGCCGCGCTCGGCGAGCATGTCGGCCAGACGCGAGGCGAGCGCCTCCTTGCTGAGGCCCGCGCACCCCGAGGCGAGCTGCGCCATGCGCCGCCCGAAGGCATCGGCCAGCTGCGCGATGGGCAGATCGATGGCCCGATACGCCGCCGTGCGCCCATCGAGCCCGAAGAAGGGATAGCTGCGGGAGATGATCGCGCATGCCTCCTTCGCCTTCTCCGCGGAGAGGAATGCCTGCACATCATCCATATCACCCGCGCCGAGCACCAGCAGCACGAACATCGACGAGACGACCTCCTGAGGAAGATCCTCGCTGACGATGCCGTCCAAGAGCGGCTTCGCGCCGTCATCCGACCAATGCAAGCAGGCGATGCGCAGCGCAGCGGGCATCGCGTGGATATCGCGGTCGCCGTAGGTGCCCGTGGAGGCCAGCTCGGCCAGCTCGTCATCGGAGAGCAGCAGGTCGTCGGCCGACAGCACCATGCGGTCCCTCTGGAGATGCGAGAACGTGTCAGCCGAGGGCGCGCAGGTGACCAGCACCTCCACCCCGCCTGCTAAAAGGCCGTCGAGGAACGAGCCGAACGCAGAGGCCCGCTCGGCATCGAGGCAGGGAACGTCCTCGCACACCACGAGCCGCACCGCAGGCTCGCACTGCTCCACCGCGCCCGACAGCGTTCCCCCATCGAGGTCCCTCAAGAAGCACGGAGAGGAGCAGTCCATCCAGAGCATGTCCCTGAACCCGAAGATGATGCTCGCATACTCGAATGCGATGGTGCTCTTGCCGCAGCCGGCAGGAGCGACGATGAAACGGGCGACGCGGCGGTCGCGCAGCAACCTGCCCACGATGCTCGGCCGCGATGTGAAGCGATGCCCGACGATGCCCGCAGGCCTGACCCCGTTGCACCGGCAAGCCTCGATGAAAGATGGCATAAGACCATACCCCTTCGGACGGCACGCTCGGCTAGAGAGGCGCATGCGAGCATGCCATCCGGAAAGCCGCCCTTCCGCCGCCGATCTGCGGCGGGCAACGGCGAGCGCCCCTTATGCAGGGCGTTTATCCGAAGCGTCTAATGCAGGTTTAGCCGTTCTGGGCAGCAGAGGCGGCGTCCTCGATGAGCTTGGCGATGCGCTCGGAGTATTCCAACCCCTCCAATCCGGCCTCGGCGGCCAGATCGACGATGGGCGCATCGTTCCACAGAGCCTCCAGGCGGTAGAATTCCCGCGTCTCGGGCTGGAACACGTGCACGACGATGCAGCCGTAATCGAGCAGCGACCACGAGCCGTCGCGCGACACCTCGCGGTGCGCGGGGCGCATATCCATCTCGTCGCGCAGCTTCTCTTCGACCGCGTCGATGATGGCATCGACCTGCGCGTTGTTCTTCGCCGTCACGATGATGAAATAGTCGGTCACCCCGATCAGCTCGGAGACCTCCTGCACCATGATGTCGGTCGCCTTCTTCGCATCGGCGGCCACCGCAGCAGCGATGGCCGCGCGGCGGGGATCTATCGGGTTCGCATCCGTCATGCGCTCGTTCCTTTCTCCGTGTCGGATATGCCCGCTACCATCGCATTCCATATGTCGATCGTGGCGGGATGCAGCGCCCGGTCGGCGCTGATGAGAGCTATCGTCCAAGACCGGTACACCCTATGATACAGCTCATCTAAGGGGACGCGCCCGATGAGCGCGCGCAGCTCCTCAGCCTCCGCAGAGGTGCGCGAGGGCTCGAGGGCGTCGGCGATGTAGACGATCTTGTCGAGGTCGGTCATATCGAGAGAGGCCGTGGTATGCCAGCGTATAGCCTGTATGACGTCGGCCGGTATCTGGGGGAACTCCCGCGCGAGCGCCGCTGCCGCCGTCGGGCCGTGCAGCACTTCGGGCATGCTCTCCATCACCTGCTCGCCCACGAGCGCATCCACACCCAGGTCGCGGGCGCGCTGGCGTATCTCGTCGTCGCGGTAGCCCTTGTCCCAGTCGTGCAGCAGCCCCGCAAGGCGCGCCTTGCGCACGTCGGCGCCGTAGACCTGCGCTAAGCGCTCGGCTGTGTCAGCCACGCCCATGATGTGCGCGAAGCGCTTCGGCTTCACGCGATGGCGCAGCTCTTCGGTGCGCGCCGCCATGAAGGCGGGGCAGAGCGCATCGTCCATCAGCATCTCCTCTCCCTCTCGGCGTACAGCCCGCGGGCTGCTATGTAGTCGCATACCGCGAGCGGCGCCAGGTACCTGATGCTCTGCCCGGCGCGCACCCGCCGCCTGATCTCGCTTGACGATATATCGAGCAGCGGAGCATCGAGCAGGTCCACCGCGAAGCCATCCGCGCGCGCCGCACGAGCGCGCGCCTCAGCATCGGGCGTGCCCGGCCGAGCTACGCAGAGGAAGCGAGCGAGCGCAGCCACTGCGGCGGCATCGTGCCACGAAGGCAGCGTCTCCAGGGAGTCGGCGCCGATGATGAACGAGAGCTCCACGTTCGCGGGATAATGCGCCCGCAGCGCGCGCAAAGTGTCAGCGGTGTACGTGATGCCCGGCCGCTGCGCTTCCAGAGCGCTCACATCGAAGGCGGGGTTATCCGCGATAGCCAAGCGGCACATGTCCAGGCGCGCATCGACGCCCGAGACGGCTTGCTGCTGCTTGAGCGAGGGCCGCGCCGCTACCATGAACACCACGCCGTCGAGCTGGAAGGCATCGCGCGCCATCTCAGCGCAGGCGAGGTGCCCCAGATGCACCGGGTCGAACGTGCCGCCCATGATGCCCAGCCGCGCTGGCGCCCCATCGGCTCCGAGCCCATCGAAGCGCTCGCTGACCACGGCGCCCGCGAAGCCGCACGAAGGGGCCCGTCGCGCTCCGCCCCCCATCTAGCTGCGCACCTGCCCGCTCCCGCGCAGCACGTACTTGTACGAGGTGAGCGCATCGAGCGCGAACGGCCCGCGCGCATGCAGCTTCTGGGTGGAGATGCCTATCTCGGCGCCTAAGCCGAACTGGCCGCCGTCGGTGAAAGCCGTGGAAGCGTTCGCGTAGACCGCTGCCGCATCCACATCGCGCAAGAAGGCGCCGATCGCCTCCTCGTCTGCCGCCACGATCGCCTCGGAGTGGCGCGTCCCATACCGGTTGATATGAGCCACCGCCGCATCGACGCCGCCCTCGATCGTCCTCACCGCCAGATGGGGGCCCAAGTATTCCGTCTCCCAATCTGCCTCGGACGCCGCGATGGCCTGCGCGTCCGGCCCCGCGCAGGCGAGGCCCGCGCCGGCAGCGGCGTCGAGCGCGGCAGCATCGCAGTGCAGCAGCACGCCCCGATCGGCCAAGCTGCGCAGGATGCGCGCGAGCGCATCGGCAGGAAAGCCCACATCGACCAGCAGCGTCTCTGCGGCGTTGCACACCCCGAAACGGCGGCATTTCGCATTCACCACGATGGCCTCGGCCATAGCGGCATCGGCGCTCTCGTGCACATAGATATGGCAGTTCCCCGTGCCCGTCTCTATGACCGGCACCTTCGACGTCTCCACGCAATGCCTGATGAGGCCCGCACCGCCGCGAGGGATGATCACATCGACCGTGCCGTGGAGCTGCATGAGCGCATCGGTAGCGGCGCGGTCGGTGGTGCCGATGGAGCAGATGCACCCCCGCGGCATGCCCGCATCCGCCGCCGCATCGGCCAGCACCGAGGCGATGGCCTCGTTGGAATGCCGGGCCTGGCTGCCACCGCGCAGGATGCAGGCGTTACCCGACCGCAGGCATATGCCCGCAGCATCGGCGGTCACGTTCGGGCGCGCCTCGTAGATGATGCCCACCACTCCGAGCGGCACGCTCACCCGGGCGAGCTCGATGCCATCGGGCAGCCTGCGCTGCTCCAGCACACGCCCGAGCGGGTCGGGCAGCTCGGCGAGCTCTTCGAGCGCGCATGCCATCGCCTCCACCCGATCGCCATCGAGCATGAGGCGGTCGAGCAGCGCCTCGTCCATCCCCGCTGCGCGGCCGGCGTCCATATCGCGCCCATTGGCCGCCACGATGGCAGCGCTCTCGCGCCGCAGCGCGCACGCCATCGCCGCGAGCGCCGCTGCGCGCTCCTCGCCCGATGTGCGGGCCAGCGCAGCCGATGCTGCCTTGGCCTGCTCGGCGAGATGCCCGACCTCTTCGATGATCGCCTTGCTCATATGCGCTCCTATTCGAACAGCACCAGGTCGTCGCGGTGGATCACCGGCTTCTCGGCTATGGGGGCGAGCAGGCTGTTCTTCGCCAGCTCGTCAGTGGACATGCCGCACGCGAGCCTGATGGCATCAGCGGACGCGCCCACCTTCCCGCGCGCGATGACGTAATCGTCCCCATCGCGCACCTCGACGATATCCCCTTCGCGGAAATCGCCCGAGACGCTGCGCACCCCGACGGGGAGCAGCGACCGGCCGGCGTCCACGAGCGCGTCGCGCGCGCCCGCATCCACCACGATGGAGCCATGCACCGCATCGCCCAGCGCTATCCATAGCTTGCGCGGGGTTATCTCGTGGCGCGCCTCGCCGGGGCAGAAGAGCGTCCCCACCGGCTCGCCATGCGCGGCATCCACCACCGCACCGGGGCGCTGCCCATGGGCTATCACCATCGGGATGCCGGCGCTCATCATGACGCGCGCAGCCGCCACCTTGGTGACCATGCCGCCGGAACCGGCCACGCTGCCCGCGCCGCCGCACGCGTCCACCACGGAGCGGTCGATGCGCGAGATGGTGGAGACGAGCTGCGCTGTAGGGCAGGTGCGGGGGTCAGCGTCGTAGAGGCCGTCGATATCAGAGAGGATGACCAGCATATCGGCGCCC
>CAJTXX010000031.1 GCA_910584145.1 uncultured Eggerthellaceae bacterium
GTTATGCTGCCTTCGGCGTCATAGCCATACCGGTAGGCAGAGAGAACTCCCCCCCTCATTTCCGTAGTGGTGAGCTCTACCACGCGGCCCAGCTCGTCGTAGGCGTAGGTGGTCTTCGTGCCGTCGGGGCGCGTGAGCTCTATCGGGCGGTCGTCTTCATCGTAGGCGTAGGCATAGCGGCCATCGGGCGCTGACACCTCTATGATGTTGCCCGCGCTGTCGTAAGCGTAAGCTGCCTTTGAGCCGTCCGGGTATGTGACCGAGGCAAGGTTGCCCAGGGCATCGTAGGTATAGCTCAGGGTCTGCCCGAGCCCGTCGGTCTCAGACGTTATGCGGCCGAGCTCGTCGTGCTCGAAGGATGCATCGCCAGTGGTATCGCTGCGCTCCACGATGCGGCCCTCTTCGTCGAAGGAGTAGAGCACGCTGGCATCCGGCGCTTGCGAGTAGCTCTTCTCCACCATGTTGTTCAGCTCGTCGTAGGCATAGCGGGTGGTGGCACCGTCGGGCGCTATGGCGGCTTCCAGGCGGCCTTGCATGTCGTATTCCAGCGCCTCTATGGCGCCTGTGGGGCTCTTCACCTGCGTGAGGGAGCCTTCCTCGTCGTAGGAGAGCTCGCGCACACGGTCGAGCGCATCGGTTACGCTGGTGAGGTTGCCCATGCTGTCGTAGGCGTAGCTCGTCTTCGCGCCATCGGCGGCGGTCACGCTCGTCATGCGGCCGAGGGCGTCGTAGTCATATGCGGTGGCCGCGCCGTTGCGGTCGAGGTAGCCGGTCAGGTTGCCCATAGCATCGTAGGCGTAGGTGCGCGCCGAGCCGAGGGCGTCGGTCTCCTCCACCAGGTTGTCATCCTCGTCATAGGCGAACGCGGTGGCGTTGCCGCGCGCGTCCGTTTCCTGCACGAGGCGGCCGTTCGCGTCGTAGGCGTATTCGCGGGCGTGGCCATTGCCGTCTTCTGCCCGCACCAGATTGCCAGCGCCATCGTAGGAGAAGAGCGCCTTCGCGGCGCCTATGCGCTCCTCGATCATGTCGCCGCGCGCGTCGTAGGCGATCGTAGCGGTGGTGCCCGCAGCATCGGTGGTGGAGGTGAGGCGGCCGAGGGCGTCGTAGGCATATGCGGTGGACGCGCCGGTGCGGTCGGTGTGTCGCACCACGTTGCCGCGCGCGTCGTAGGCGTAGCGCTCGATACCGGCAGCGCTCGCGGCTTCGGTCAGGCGGCCGAGGGCGTCGTAGGCATAGCTCACATGCGCGCCCATGTTGTCCGATTCGCTCTCCACCCCATCGTCGGCGCCGTAGGTGAAGCTGCGCGTGTAGCCCCTCGGCGTGGTGATGGAGGTTATACGCTGGAGCGCATCGTAGGTGTAGGCGTAGCGGGCACCGTTGGGCTGCGTTATGGCCACCACCGCGTCTGCCGGGCTCACCTCGTAGGCGGTCACGTTGCCGAGGGCGTCGGTAGTGCTCGTCACGTTGCCGTGCGCATCGTAGCCGTAGGCGGTCTCGGCACCGGCGAAGTCGGTATGGAGCGCCACGTTGCCCATGATGTCGTAGGCGAAGCGCTCTTCGTCGCCCCGGCCGTCGGCGTGCGCTATCAGCTGGCCTTCTGCATCGTAGGCGAAGCGGTTCACGTCGCCTTCGGGGCGCGTGATGCCCACCACGTTGCCCGCGGCATCGTAGGCTATGCCCGTCTCGTGCCCGTTGGGGTCGGTCAGGGCCACCGGCCGGCCGAGGGCATCGTAGCTCGCTGTGGTGGAGAAGCCCTCTTCGTCGGTCTCCTCGACTGCGTTGCCGGCGGCGTCGTAGGCGTAGCGCTTCGCGTGGCCCAAGGCGTCGGTCTCTTGCACGAGGCGGCCGAGAGCATCGTAGGCGTATGCGGTCAGGGCGCCGTCGGGCTGGGTGACGGATGCCATGTTGCCCTGCTCGTCGTAGGCATAGGCGGTCTTGTTGCCGAGCGCGTCGATGGCGCTCACCACCCTGTCCATCGCGTCGTAGGCGTATTCCGTCCGCGCGCCCGTGAAGCCCACCTCGGCTACCACGTTGCCCCATACGTCGTAGGCGAGGGAGGCTTCGCGGCCGGCAGCATCGACGGCAGAGATCATGCGGCCTGCGGCATCGTAGGCGAACGCCTGCGAGCCGGTGGCGGTGCTCTCTTGGCTGATGAGCCTGCTGCGCGCGTCGTAGGCGTAGTCGGTCGCCACCCCGAGCGCGTCCACCATGCGGGTGAGGTTGCCGGCAGCGTCGTAGGCGTATTCCTCCACATCTCCGGAGGGCAGCGTGCAGCTCACCATATTACCTGCCGCATCGTACCCGTACGACACGGTGCGGCCGAGCGCGTCCACCGCTTCTGCCACACGGCCCACGGCGTCGTAGCTGAGGGTGCGCACCGCGCCTTCCGGCCCCTCCTGCCTTACCAGATTGCCGGCCGCATCGTATCCGTAGCTGGTGCTGTTGCCCAGAGGGTCGGTCTGCGAGACGAGGCGGCCTGCCGCGTCGTAGGCGAAGCTCCAAGCGTTGCCGAGCGCATCGGTGGCACCGGTCGCATTGCCAGCGGCATCGTAGGCGTAGGCCGTGGTGTTGCCCAACACGTCGGTGGCGGACACCACGCGGCCCGCCTTGTCGTAGCCGATCTGCGTGATGGCGCCCGCCGGGTCTTCCATTTCCACGACTTTGCCCGCCTTGTCGTAGGTGAGCTTCGTGGCGCCGCCATCGGGGTCTACCACCTTCACGATGTTGCCTATGGCGTCGTAGGCGCATTCGGAGCGGCGCCCTCCCCTGTCCACCGATTCGATGCGCCCAGCCGGGCTGTAGGCGGTCGATGTGGTAAGGCCCGCGGCGTCGGTGTAGGTAGCGAGGCGCCCGCCCGGAGCGTACGTCGCGCTCTCCGTTGCGCCGTCGGCGTAGGCGATGGAGGTGAGGTTGCCCAGTGCATCGTAGGTGTAGGCCGTGGTGTTGCCGTTGGCGTCCGTTACCGAGGCGGGCTGCTCGGCTATGCCCTCGTAGGTGGCCGATTCGGTAGCGCCGTTCGGGTAGGTGGTGAGCACCGGCCGGTTGCGCTCGTCGTAGCCGTAGGCCGTGCGGTTGCCGTCTGCGTCGGCCGATGCCGTCATGCGGTGGCGGCCGTCGTATTCCATGCGGGTGGTATTGCCGAGGGAGTCTGTCTCGCTTATCTGGTTGCCCACGCGGTCGTAGGCGTAGCGCGTGGTGTTGCCGAGCGCGTCGGTCATAGACGTTATGTTGTAGACGGCATCGTAGGTGAAGCGCGTGGCGTTGCCACGCGGGTCGGTTACCGAGGCGAGCAGCCCGGCCGCGGTGAGCTGGTACACCGTGCGAGCGCCCGTGCCATCTTGCGTAGAGGTGACGCGCCCTATGGCATCGTAGGTGGTGCGTTCTGACGCGCCCGTCGGGTCGATCGTGGCGATGCGGCGCCCCATAGCGTCGTAGGAGTAGCTCGTGGTGTTGCCGTAGTTGTCAGCCTCGGCGGTTACCAGCGCGCCGCTGTAGGTGTATTGCGTGCGCACGCCATCGGCGTCGGTCTGCGATGTCAGGCGGCACATGCTGTCATACGTGCGCTGGAACGATTCGCCGCTCGTGCATGTTTCGCTCACCAGGTTCCCGCGCGCATCGTAGGTGTAGGAGGTGATGGTGCCATCGGGCGCCACTGCCTGCGTCATGCGGTCTTTCGCGTCGTAGGCGTAGCGCGTCTCAGCGCCATCGGGCGTGGTAGCGCAGATCAGGTTCCCGCGGCTGTCGTACGCGTACGTGCCGTCCTCGTCGGATACAAGGGTGTTGTTCGCGCCATAGCTGCGCGAGACGGCAGACCCATCGGGGTAGGTTATGCCCGTCGTGCGCATCTGAGCGTCGTAGGCATATACCGTGACGTTGCCCTCGGCATCGGTGGCGGTGGTGGCGCCGTTCGCGTAGCGCAGCGTGGAGACGTTGCCCGCCGCATCCCATTGGCGGGTCACGCGAGCTTGGCTGTCGTATTCGTTCTTCACCACGCGGGTGCCGGCTTCGTCGTACCACGCCGTCATGCGGTTCTTCGCATCGTATTCATACCGGATGCGCTGCCCCGCGGCGTTCGTGAAGGAGACGAGGTTGTCGTTCGCGTCGTAGCCATACCGCACGGTGTGGCCGTCGGGCAGCGTTATGGCGCCGATGTGCCCCTTACCATCCATCTGCACGCCGTACGCCCGGCCGGTGGGCGAGGTGATCGACTTCAACTGAGCCGAGCCATCGTAGGCCAGCACCGTGCGCAAGCCGCGCGCCGAGTACACGTCGGTCAAAAGGCCCCAAGCGTTGAAGCAACGATAGCTGCCATCGGCCGCATGCAGCTCGAAGCGGTAGAGCAAAGGCGCGGTGCCGCCGGGCTCGGCTGCCGTACCGCGGTAGGCTATCCGCTTCAAGGTGAGGTCGAAGCCATCTGGGGCCTTGTAGCCGCCGCGGCCATCGGGTGGGAACCACAGCGTCTTGCCGTCGCCTGCCATGTATATGACGCTGCCATCGGCCGCCTGCGAGAGCGATTCAGCATATGCGAAGCTCCAGTTGCGCCCGAGCAGGGTCTGCGCGCCCTCGTTCTTCGAGTTGTAGGTGCGCATGAGCGCGAAGTCGCCCTCTATCTCGGGCACGGTGGCGTCGGTGGCTTCCAGCACGAAGTTGCCGGTGTTCATGTTCACCGGCTCGAAGCCGTATTCGCAATGCTTGCCGCGGCCCATCAGCGCTGAGTCGATGCGGCGCTTCTGATCATCGGTGAGGTTCGTGGGGTTGTAGGCGACGTTCGTCTTGGGGTTGCGCACGAATATGGTGTTGCCGTTCACTACCAAGCTGTCCTGCACGCGGTTGTCCTTCGCCAGCGTGCTCAGGCTGACGCCGTAGTGGTTGGCGATGTAGGGCAGCGTGTCTTTGAGCGATGCCTTGTACACCAAGAACTTGTCGGAGGTGGCCTCTTTGCCGGTTATGCCGCTGAGCGCGGCTGTGGCGCGCACCACGTACACCGTGTTGTATGACAGCTTCGAGAACACGCCGCTCTGCCAGTTCGAGAGCTTGTCTTTGTAGCGCGTGCCGTTGGGCACTTGGTCTTGCCACGGGGTGGAATCGGGGTACTTGTAGCTGCGGCTGGCGTACGAGAGCCCCTGCTCGCCGGCGGGGTCGAGCGTGTAGGCCACCCACGAGCGCGGCGTGGCCAAGCCGTCAGCGAACACGCCGTCGAGTTGCAGCTTGTTGTTGGAGTCGTGCTCGGTTATGGTGCGCAGGTTCACCGTGGTGGCATCGAGCGACATGTTCTCGTCCACCGGGTCGGGTATGCTCCAGTTCACCTCCAGCCTCGGGCCATGCGTGCTGAACCGGTTGTCGAACAGCTCGCATTGCGAGCGCTCGTTCTCGGCCTTCACGCAGAAGCCGTACTGCGGATAGACGTCCTGCACCCAGTTGTTCACGGCTTCGCGCACGTCCCAGTTCACGTAGCCGGCCGAGGTGTTGGCGCGCTGGTAATCGAGCAGCTCGTGGCCGAGCGGCAGCTGGCTGTTCCACGACAGCGTGCCCATGTCCCACCCGTTCATGACGCGGTACAGGCCGAAGTTCGTGCCGCCGTTGCTGTAGTGCGTAGCCTGCCACAGCGAGAAGGTGGCCGAGTCGATGCGGGCCTCCGACATGATGTAGCGGAAATCGTAGTTGACCGAGGCATACACGCGGCAGATGGCGTGCCCCACGCCGTAGTTGAATGAGCCTGTACCGGTGGCGACACCGTCGTCGTAGCCGGCGTACGAATAGTCGTTCTCGCCCACTACGAGGTTCGCCCATTGCTGCTCGACGCAGCTGACGCGCACCGCGCTCGGCGCGATATCCACCGTCGGGTCGATGCGCACCGGGTAGGCCCGCTCGGGTGCGACGAGCCATTCGCGGGACGCCTCGGTGGTCAGGATGGTAGCGCCATCCGGGCCTTCTTCCAGATGCAGCTCCACCTCGTTCGACACCGCACCGGCCGCATCGGTGGCTATGGGCGCGGCTATGGAGAGCACCTCGTCCTCGCCTGCGCGCACGACCACCACGCCGCATTCCAGCGTGGCAGAAAGCCCTTCCGACAGCACGAGGCGGCACGAGAACGCGTTGGCGTCCACCGGCTCGTTCAGCACGATGTCCTCTTTCACCAACGAGCCCACCAGCGTGTACTGATAGTCGATGCCCTCCTGCACGTCGGTGTAGCGTATGGCGTTGCCCGACGCGGCCGAGCGCGAGAAGTCGCCTTCGCAGGGGATGAGCTCTATGCGGTGGTCGCCCTGCTCTATGGCGAGGCCGTGCTGGTCGTCCATCGCATCGGGCAGCTTCGCCTTGAAGCTGTTAGAGCGGTTCTCGTATACCACGTCGTCTGAGAACCACGATGTCTTCTTCGCGTCGAGGGTGTTGTCTATGGCGCGCACTTCGCCGTCGTCATCGGTGTAGGCCTGCGCCACGCCGCCTATGACGGTGGTGTATTCGCGCGCCGAGCGCTGGAATACGGTGATCTCGTCGTCGGTGTAGACCGCTTCGCCTGCTGCCGGCTCGCTGCCGTAGTAGTCGAGCGGGGGCGCTGCCTCGGGGTCGGAGGGTGCGGCTGGAGCGTCGGACGGGAGGTCGGTGGCGCCGGGGGCGTCGGGCGTGACGGGAGCGGGCTGCTCCCCTTCCTCCGCTGGCTCGGGCACGTATACCTCGGCCGGCGCAGCATCGGGGGCGGCTGGAGCGTCGCCAGGGTCGGCCAAAGCGCGCGGCGCATCGCCGAGCAGCGAGAAGACGAGCGCGAACGCCATCACGCAGGCCACCGCCTGGTTCGCACGATGGGCAGCGCGGGCGGAGATGCTGGAGATGTTCCATGGGATGGCCGCAGACGGCGGCTCGCCGTGAGCTGCCGCCAAGCAGAACGCGCACGCGAGCAAGAGCCATGCGCCACCGAGAGCGGTGCCCGCTACCACCTCGCAGGCGATGCGCACCGCAGCGGCGGGGATGAACCCGAGCAGCGCCCACGCGACCCCTCCCAGCACCACCGTCAGAACGGTGACGAGCAGCACTGGCAGGTAAGCGCCGCGCAAAGCCAGCGCTGCCTTCAGCGGGCCATCTGAGGCGCATCGCGGGCTGATGGCGCTGAGCGCGGCGATGGCGAACAGCGGCGCTGCGCCCACAGCCGCCACCGCGGCTATCAGCTGCACGATGGCGAGCGCAGCACCCATACCCCACCACGGCAGGATGACCAGCTGGGCGAGCCGCGCCAGCGCGCCGCCAGCGAGCGCCAACAAGCAGGCGACGCATGCGATAGCGCAGATGCTGATGGCGGCTTGCTTCGCCAAGCTCGGCGTGTCCGGCCGGCGCGCATGGCGTGCGGCCCGGCATGAGGCGATGGCGCTCGCCTGCCCCAAGAAGCGCACTCCGAGCACCGCCACGACGATGGCGGCGAGCGCTGCTCCGCAAGCTTGGAAGATGACAGGAATGGACGGGATCGCATCGGCTGCGGCCATGCTCATCGCGATGATGGCCGCTATGGCAACCGCATCGACCGACGCGCGGCTGCGCAAAAGGCGTTCTAACCAGCTCACTTGTGCTCCCCTTAATGCCACTCGTGAGGTATAAGAAGGGATAGCGTGGCTGCGTTAGAACTTCGTTGCGGATCCCCGGGCCGATATCTTGTCGGCACGTGGTCGGCAAGCCGGTCGCTTGTTCTACTGAGCTCGATTATATACCCATGCGCAGTGCGATAGCCGATCACTTTCTCGCGAACGGTCGGGCTCCCCTTCGCTCCCCCCTCCTTCCCCTTCCGCACCCCATCGGCGTGCGTGCTCGCGTGCGATATGCGGCCTATGGGGCCGGGCGGGGCAGCCGGGCGCGGTAATCTGCTAGTATGGGACCATCTGGTTATCAGGTCATCTTCGAGGGAGCGGGGCTTATTCGTGGGAGCGGTCATCATCGGAAGCGGCAAGGCGCTTCCCCAGCTTGAAATCGCCAATGACGAGCTGAAAGCGGTCGTGGACACCAACGACGAGTGGATACGCACCCGCACGGGCATCTCCACCCGGCACATCTCCGTGGGCGAATCGGCGCAGGAGCTCGCCTACGCCGCATCGTGCGCGGCCATGGGCCTGACCGGCGACCTCTTCCCTCAGACCACCAGCACCGGCTGGTGCGCGCAGCCCATCGACCCTGAGAGCATCGACCTGGTGCTCTACGCCACGGTCAGCCCCGATGTGGTGGTGCCGTCGTGCGCCGCGCTGCTGAAGCGGCATCTGAACCTCCCCAACGCCGTGGCTATGGACCTGAACGCCGCCTGCACCGGGTTCATCTACGGGCTGACGACGGCCGAGGCCATGCTGGCCGCGTCGAACGCCAGCAACGGCGGCGCGGTGCGCAACCCCATCAAGCGCGCGCTCGTCGTGGGGGTCGACCGGCTGTCCCGCCTGACCGACTGGGACGACCGCAACACCTGCGTGCTGTTCGGCGACGGCGCCGGCGCCGCAGTGCTCGAGTGGGATGCCGAGCGCCCCGGGCTGCTCGCCACCTATCTGAGGAACGACGACGACGTGAAGAACTCGCTCACCTGCGCGCATGCCATCGAAGCGCCGCAGCCCTTCACCGAGAGCGGCATCTCAGCCGAGGCGAAGGCCGACCCCGACGCTTCCCTCGCGGCTGCCGACGAGATGCTCGGCATCGGCGATATCGTGGCGGAAGGCGGCATCAGGCAGGTCATCCGCATGGACGGGCGCACCATCTTCAAGTTCGCCAGCAACGCGATGGCCGATGCCGTGGGCGAGGTGCTCAGCCGCGCCGGGCTCGCGCTCGACGACATCGACTGCATCGTGCCGCATCAGGCCAACGAGCGCATCATCCGCTTCGCCGCGAAGAAGCTCGGCATACCGGAAGAGCGCTTCCAGCTCTCCATCGCCGATACGGGCAACACCAGCTCGGCGAGCGTGCCGATGGCGCTGGCAGACGCCTACGCGAGCGGGCGCATCAAGCCCGGCGATAAGGTGATCGCCGTGGCGTTCGGCGGAGGGCTGACCTCCGGCGCCGTGCTGTTCGAAGCCTGAGCCAGACCATCGCAGCCGCACATATTCATACGCATTCACGCAGATCGGATACACGCATGCCATCATTCACTGACCTTGGCCTGCCTCAGGGCGCGCTCGACGCGCTCGACAAGCTCGGCTTCGAGAAGCCGACGCCTGTGCAGGCGGCCGCCATCCCCGTCGCGCTCGGCGGGCGCGACATCATAGCCGCTGCCAGCACCGGCACCGGCAAGACCGCCGCCTTCCTGCTGCCGCTGATGGGCGCGCTGCCCAAAGACCGCAGCGCAGGGCGCAAGCCGCGCGTGCTCGTGGTGACGCCCACCCGCGAGCTGGCGCAGCAGATAGCCGGCACCGCCATGACCATCGGGCGCACCTGCGGCCATTTCGTGACCACCCTCTACGGCGGCACGAAGTACCAGCGGCAGATACGCGAGCTGCGCGGCGGATGCGATGTGATCATAGCCACGCCGGGGCGCCTGTGCGACCTCATCGAGCGCAAGGCGGCCGACCTGAGCGGCGTGCAGGCGCTCGTGCTCGACGAGGCAGACCGCATGCTCGACATGGGCTTCCTGCCCGACGTCACCCGCATCGTGGAGAAGCTGCCCGAGCAGCGGCAGACGCTGCTGTTCTCGGCCACCATCGACGATTCCATCAGGCGCAACCTCGGCGGCCTGCTGCACGATGCCGAGACCATCCAGATAGCCCAGAAGGGCCAGACCGCCGACAAGGTGGATCATTTCATCATGCCCATCAAGCAGAAGGGCAAGCCCGAGCTGCTGCTGTCGGTGCTCGAGGAGCTCGGCGGCGAGCGCGTCATCGTGTTCGCCCGCACGAAGGCGCGCGCCGAGGACGTGGCCGGCGCGCTCGAAGATGCCGGCGTGCGCGTCACCTGCATCCACTCCGACAAGTCGCAGGCCGAGCGGCGCTGCGCGCTCACCGCCTTCCGCAAGGGCAAGGCGCAGGTGATCGTGGCCACCGACGTGCTGGCGCGCGGCATAGACGTGCCATCGGTCGATTACGTCGTGAACTACGACCTGCCCGACATGGCGGAAGATTACATCCACCGCATCGGGCGCACCGGGCGCGCCGGGCAGGCGGGGCTGGCCATATCGTTCGTCAGCCAGAATTCCATGAAGGCGCTCGCCAGCATAGAGCGGCTGCTCGGGCGCGAGATACCGGTGCGCCAGCTCGCGGGCTGCGATGCCGATATGGACCTCTTGCGCTCACGGCGCGAGAAGCAGCGGCTGTCGCATTCCGACAAGCGCGCGGCCGATTTCGGGCGCGTGCGCGCCGAGCGCCGCAAGAAGGCGAAGCAGCCGCAGGCCGACTACAACTACGAGGGCTGGGGCGACAAGCGCGCCAAGGGCAAGGGCAAGGGCCACGGCAAGAAGAAGGCCGCCGATGCGGCCGAGAAGCGCACGAGCAAGCGCGCGAGCACGGGCAAGCGCGACGGCGCGAGCAAGCCGGCGAAGAAGGGCGCCCCTGCGCGCAAGAAGGCCGCGACCACAGCGAAGCCGCAGCGCAAGCGCGACGCGGCCACCGCGGGCCGGAAGCGCGACGCACGGCCCAAGGGCCGCACCGGCACCGGCAAGCGCGCCAGCAACGCCGGCGGCAGGGGCAGCCGCCGCTGACGCCCCGCGCTTTGTTTCCGCTCGATTAAATAATCGCCTCCCGCGCGCTCGGGCGCCATATAATCGGAGCATCAGCTGGAACGACCGAGGAGGAGGCCGAAGTGAGCTACACAGAACGCGTCATAGAGCTGGTGCGCGAGAAGAACCCCGAGCAACCCGAATTCATCCAAGCGGTGACCGAGGTGCTCCAGTCGCTCGAACCCGTGATCGAGGCGCACCCCGAGTACGAGAAGGCATCGCTCTTGGAGCGCCTGGTGGAGCCCGAGCGCGTCATCAGGTTCCGCGTGCCGTGGGCCGACGATGAGGGCAACGTGCATGTCAACCGCGGCTTCCGCGTGCAGTTCAACAGCGCCATCGGCCCCTACAAGGGCGGCCTGCGCCTGCACCCGTCGGTGAACCTGGGCATCATCAAGTTCCTGGGCTTCGAGCAGATCTTCAAGAACAGCCTGACCACCCTGCCCATGGGCGGCGGCAAGGGCGGCTGCGACTTCGACCCCAAGGGCAAGTCGGACATGGAGATCATGCGCTTCTGCCAGTCGTTCATGACCGAGCTGCAACGCCACATCGGCGCCGACACCGACGTGCCCGCCGGTGACATCGGCACGGGCGCGCGCGAGATCGGCTACATGTTCGGCCAGTACAAGCGCACGAGGAACGTATTCGAGGGCGTGCTCACCGGCAAGGGCCTGGCGTTCGGCGGCTCGCTCGCCCGCACCGAGGCCACCGGTTACGGCCTCATCTACATCGTGGAGGAGTACCTGCGCTGCGCAGGCGACAGCTTCCAGGGCAAGACGGTGTGCGTGTCCGGCTCGGGCAACGTCGCCATCTACGCTACGCAGAAGGCGCAGCAGCTGGGCGCGAAGGTGGTCACCATGAGCGACTCCACCGGCTGGATACACGACCCGGCCGGCATCGACGTCGAGCTGGTGAAGCAGATCAAGGAAGTGGAGCGCGGCCGCATCTCCGAGTACGCGAAGCGCAAGGAAGGCGTCGAATACCACGACGGCCGCGGCGTGTGGAGCGTGCCATGCGACATAGCGCTGCCCTGCGCTACGCAGAACGAGCTCTTCCTCGACGACGCGCAGGCGCTCGTGGCCAACGGCGTGAAGGTGGTCGCCGAGGGCGCCAACATGCCCACCACCATGGACGCCACCGCCTACCTGCAAGACCAGGGCGTCGCCTTCCTGCCCGGCAAGGCCGCCAACGCCGGCGGCGTGGCCACCTCGGGCCTGGAGATGTCGCAGAACTCCGAGCGGCTGTCCTGGACCTTCGAAGAGGTGGACGCGAAGCTGAAGGGCATCATGGTGAACATCTTCCATGCTGCCGACGACGCAGCCAAGCGCTACGGCTGCGAGGGAGACTACGTGGCCGGCGCGAACATCGCCGGTTTCGAGAAGGTCGCCAACGCCATGATGGCCGAGGGGATCGTCTAGCGCAGGATGCGCTAGAGCGCGTCGATGGAACGGGCTGAGGCCACGTTGTTGGAAGACAACAGCACCACGCCGGCCTCGCCCGTCTTCGGCGCCTGCACCACCAGCGTATCGCCCACGCGCGAACCGGTGGTGCGCTGGTGGTCTGAATGCTCCGTCAGCACCACCACGTCTATGCCGTCGAGCTCGGAGAGCAGCGCCATGCGCTTCGTCACGCAGACGACCACCTGCGCGCCCTGCTCCCGCAGCTCGGCCACTTCTTTCTCGAGCACCCGCCGCGTGGCGTAAGAGCCCGCGCCGAATATCCCGATGGCCTTGTCGCCCGCGTGCAGCACCTGGGGCTCCGGGTGGGCCAGCACATCGAGCGCGTCGATGGTGACGACCTCTGCTTCTTTCTGCTCATAGAGCTCGCGCACTTCCGAGATGTAGACGCCTTCGTACCCTTCGGCATAGATGCCGGGGTAATACGAGAGTATGCGCAAGCCCATGGAATCGGCGAACGAGGGGATGTCAGAGCCGTCGGCCGCCTCACCTGCGGCGCCGATGACGTCTTGCGCGCCGTCGTCTGCCTCCTCGTCGTCTTCGGGCGCGACGGTGCCGCTGTAGACGATGGCGGTGTAGCCTTCCATATTCCCCACGGTGTCGTCGAGCATGGTGGCGTATACCGTCCAGGTGAGGCCGGTGGTGAAATAGCCGAGCAGCACCACGCCGCCCAAGAGGACCAGCGCGAAGAAGATGACGAGTCCGGCTCTTTCACGGGCGCGATTCTGCATACCCGCGATTATAGACCTCCCTAGCCTTCGCCGGCTATCGCATCCACCGTGCTCTCGGCCATCTGCAATACGCGCTTGACGAACAGGCCCGTGAAGCTGCCCTTCACCTGGGCGACCTCCTCCGGAGTGCCCGAGGCTATGATGGTGCCGCCGCGGTCTCCCCCTTCGGGGCCCAGATCGACGATGTGGTCGGCGCACTTGATGACGTCGAGGTTATGCTCGATGACGAGCACGGTGTTGCCCGCGTCGACCAAGCGCTGGAGCACGATCAGCAACTGGCGCACGTCCTCGAAATGCAGGCCCGTGGTGGGCTCATCCAAGATATAGAACGTCTTGCCCGTCGAGCGCTTCTGGAGCTCGCTCGACAGCTTCACGCGCTGCGCCTCGCCGCCAGAGAGCGTGGTGGCCGGCTGCCCCAGGCGTATGTAGCCCAGCCCCACGTCGAACAGCGTCTGGAGCTTGCGCTTGATGCCCGGTATGTTCTGGAAGAAATCGAGCGCGTCTTCCACCGTCATGTCCAGCACCTCGGCGATGCTCTTCCCGCGGTAAGTGACCTCGAGCGTCTCGCGGTTGTAGCGCTTGCCGTTGCATACCTCGCAGGGCACATAGATGTCGGGCAGGAAGTGCATCTCGATCTTTATCTGGCCGTCGCCCTTGCACGCCTCGCAGCGGCCTCCGTTCACGTTGAAGGAGAAGCGGCCCGGCGAGTAGCCCCGCGCCTTCGCCTCGGCGGTGGAAGCGAACAGCGCGCGGATGTCGTCCCACAGCCCGATGTAGGTGGCCGGGTTCGACCGGGGGGTGCGCCCGATGGGGCTCTGGTCTATGTTGATGACCTTGTCGAGCTTGTCGAGCCCGGCGATCTTCTTGTACGGCCCGCAGCGCCGATGCGCGCGGTTCAGGCGGTTAGACAGCGCCGGCGCCAGCGTGTCGGTTATGAGCGAGCTCTTCCCCGAGCCCGACACGCCGGTGATGACGGTGAGCGTGCCGAGCGGCACTTCGAGGGTGACATCGCGCAGGTTGTTCTCGGAGGCGCCGGTCATCTTCAAGGTGCCGCGCTTGGGGCGGCGGCGCTCCTGCGGCACCGCGATGGCCTTCCTGCCGGAGAGGTAGTCGGCCGTGAGCGAGCCCTTCGAGCGCATCACCTGCTTCGGCGTGCCCGCGGCCACCACATGGCCGCCATGCTCGCCGGCGCCCGGCCCCATGTCCACCAGGAAGTCGGCCGAGCGGATGGTGTCCTCGTCGTGCTCCACCACGATGACCGTGTTGCCGAGGTCGCGCAGATGCTCCAACGTGCCGATGAGGCGCTCGTTATCGCGCTGGTGCAGCCCGATCGACGGCTCATCCAAGATGTAGAGCACGCCCATCAGCCCCGCGCCGATCTGCGTCGCCAGCCTGATGCGCTGCGCCTCGCCGCCGGAGAGCGTGGCCGTGGCGCGCTCCAACGTCAGATAGTCGAGGCCCACGTCCACCAAGAAGCGCAGACGTGCCACGATCTCCTTCACGATGGGGCCGGCCACCATCTCGTCTTGGCCGCCGAAGCTCAGGCTCTCGAAGAATGCGAGCGAATCGGCCGCCGAAAGGTCGGTCACGTCGAAGATGGACTTGCCCCCCACCGTCACCGCCAGTATCTCGGGGCGCAGGCGCTTGCCGCCGCATTCCTCGCACGGCACGGTGTCGAAGTACGCTTCCAGCTTCTCGCGCTTGGCGTCGGTGTCGGCATCGGCGAACCGGCGGCGTATCACCTCGAGGATGCCCTCCCACTCGATGAACCAATAGGTGTTGCGGCCGTCCACCGTGGTGTAATCGACGCGTATCTTCTCGTCGCTCAGGCCGTCCATGAGCGCCTTCTGCGCCTTCTTGGGCATGTCCTCCCACGCGGTGTCGGGCGCCACACCCATGTGCGCGGCCACGGCGCGCAGTATCTGCGGATAGTAATTGCCGCTCTTCAACGGCGCCACCGCGCCCTCTTCGAGCGACAGCGACGGGTCGGGCACCACGAGCGAGGGGTCCACCTCCTCACGGCTGCCGATGCCGTAGCAGGCCGGGCACGACCCGTACGGCGCGTTGAACGAGAAGTCGCGCGGCTGCGGCTCGTCCATCGAGAAGCCGTGCTCGGGGCACGCGAGCGCCAGCGAGAACACGTGCTCGCCCTCGGCCAAGCCGCCCTTCGCGCCCGACGACACGCTGGCGTCGCGCACATCGGCGTCCTTGCCGCCGTCGAGCACCTGCACGAGCACGCGCCCCTCGGCCAGCTTCGTGGCCGTCTCCACCGCTTGCGCGATGCGGCTGCGCGCCGATGCTTTCAGCGTCACGCGATCGACGACCACGTCTATGAAATGCTTGATCTTCTTGTCGAGCGTCAGAGGCTCGCCTTCGAGCCGCACCACCTCGCCGTCGATGCGGCAGCGCACGAACCCTTCCTTCTGAAGGTCGGCGAACAGCTTCGTGAACTCGCCCTTGCGGCCCGTCACCACCGGGGCCATTATCATGGCGCGCGTGCCCGCATCTCCCAGGCCCAGTATCTCGTCGGTCACCTGGTCGGTGGTCTGGCGCTTTATCTCGCGGCCGCACACCGGGCAGTGCGGGATGCCCACGCGCGCATACAGCAGGCGCAGGTAGTCGTATATCTCGGTGGTGGTGCCCACCGTGGAGCGCGGGTTGCGCGAGGTGGTCTTCTGGTCGATGGACACGGCCGGCGACAGGCCGTCGATGGAGTCGAGGTCGGGCTTGCTCATCTGGCCCAGGAACATGCGCGCGTAGCTGGAGAGGCTCTCCACATAGCGCCGCTGCCCTTCGGCGTACATCGTGTCGAACGCCAAGCTCGATTTCCCCGAGCCGGACAGGCCCGTTATGACCACGAGCTTGTCGCGCGGTATGGTCAGGTCGATATCTTTCAGGTTGTGCTCGCGCGCACCCTTGATGACGATCTCGTTCTGTGGCATCGCTCTCGCTTCCCTATGCTTTCCTATGCTCGGTCAGATATTCTAATACAGAAAAGCGAAAGTTTGTTCGTGATGCTGCGAGCAGGCCGGCACGCGCCGCATTCTCCAGCGATCCGCCACATGGCGGCTGGTCGCTGCCCCTCTACCGGGCCGCGGAGCGCCTCACATGAGGGCCGTCGGCACCGCCTGCATGAAGAACGGGGCGAACGCGAGCACGGCTGCGGCCGCTGCGAAGAGCATCTTCGCCTTCCTCTTGCTCATAGCTCCTCCTCATCCGCACGATGACAGGGTCCTATGCTGCCAGTATCGGGCAACAGCGGCGAGGGCGGCGGCGCAGCGCGCACCTGTCGGCGTCGCGGAACCGTATCGGAGAGAGCTTGCGAACATGCCGGAACCGCGCCGTTACCCCGGCCGGCGGCAAGCGGTGCTGCTCAGGCCCGCGGGTAGGCCCGGCCGTGCACCGCGCGCAGGCGCTCGGGCGACACGTGGGTGTAGATCTGAGTGGTGGAGAGGCTCGCGTGGCCCAGCATCTCCTGCACGCTGCGCAGGTCGGCCCCGCCATCGAGCATCTCGGTGGCGAAGGCATGGCGCAGCGAGTGCGGCGAATAGGAGCGGTCGAGCCCGGCTTGCGCGAGGGTGCGCTTGAACATCTGCCGGATGCTGTCGGCCGAATAGCGGCCGCCGCGGGCCGAGACGAAGAACGCATCGCTGGCGCCGCTGCCGAGCAGCACAGGGCGGCCGTGGGCCAGATAGGCCCGCATCGCCGCTACGGCTTGGTCGTGGATGAGCACGATGCGCTCTTTTGAGCCCTTGCCGAACACCTTCGCCGTGCGCTCGGCCAGGTCCACATCGGCGAGCCGAAGCGATGCTGCCTCCGACACGCGCACGCCCGATGCGTAGATGAATTCGAGGAGCGCTTGGTCGCGCAGCTCCTTCGCTGCGGACATCGTCCCCTGCTGCGCGTCAGCCGCCGCAGCCGCATGCACCTCGAGCAGTCGCGATGCCTCCGCATCGGTCATGGGCTTGGGGAGCTTCGAGGGGATGGACGGCCCTTGCAGCGCGCCGGCCGGGTCGTTCTCGGTGCAACCGGTGACGTTGAGCCACTTGAAGAACGAGCGCAGGGCCGACAGGTGGCGGTTGATGGTGGTGCGCTCGTAGGCCGCGGCGTCCATATCCGCCAGATAGCGCCGCAACTGCCGATGCTTCACGGCGAGCGGGTCGAGCTGCATGCGATGCGCCCACCTGAGGTAGGCCGCCAAGTCGTTGCGGTAGCTGCGCACCGTGTGCGGCGAGGCGCCGCGCTCGAGCGCGATGGCTTCGCAGAACGCCTCGACGAGCGGCCAGCCCGGCAGCGACTCGTCGGCGGCAGCCTCCGCTGCAGGCTCAGCGCTGGGCATCGGCGCGCTCCTCCAGCAGGCCCGCGGCGGCGAGCTCGGCCCGATACGCCCCCAGGTCGGCTTCGGCGCGGCGGGCGTAGGCGGCATAGCGCTCGCGCTTGTTCTTGATGCGCTCGATGAGCGGCACCATGATGCCGAAATTCACGTGCATGGGCTGATAGTCCTTCACGGCAGGGTCGGTAGCGTAGGCCATCAGCGCGCCGAAGGCCGTGGTGGGAGGCAAAGCGGGCGCCTCGATGCCCCGCAGCTCGGCCGCGATGGATATCGCCGCATGCAGCCCCGAGCGCATGGCCTCGCAATACCCTTCGGTGCCGGACACCTGCCCCGCCATGTACACGGGCACGCTGAACCGCGACGCCAGTTCCGCCGCCAGCCGGCCGGACGGCAGCACGACGCGCGGCGCATCCACATAGGTGTTGCGGTGCATCACGCCGTAGCGCGCGAACTCCGCCTGCTCGAGCCCCGGTATCATGCGGAATACGCGGCGCTGCTCGGGGAAGGTGAGGTTCGTCTGGAACCCCACCAGGTTGAAGCAGGAGCCATGGGCATCCTCAGCGCGCAGCTGCACCGCAGCCCACGGGCGCCGCCCGGTGGCCGGGTCGGTCAGCCCCACCGGCTTCATAGGGCCGAACCGGGGCGCATCGGCGCCCTTGCGCGCTATCTCCTCGATAGGCTGGCAGGCCTGGAAGAGGTCGCGCGTCTCGAAGTCGCGCTTCACCACGCGCTCCGCATCCACGAGCGCCGCTATGAAGCGCTCGTAATCATCTTTGCTGAATGGGCAGTTCAGGTAGTCGCCCTGCCCCGGTTCGCCCTCGTAGCGGCTCTGCCGGAACACGCGGTCGGCATCGATGGAATCAGCCATGACCACCGGAGCAGCGGCGTCGTAGAACGCCAGATGCTCGCGCCCGGTGAGCTCTTGGAGGTCGGCCGCCAGAGCGTCGGATGTGAGCGGGCCAGTGGCGATCAGCAGGGCGTCGCAGCCCTCGCAGGCCGCCGCGAGCTCGCGCACCTCGGTGCGCACCACGCTCACGAGCGGATGCTCCTCCAACAGCGCGGTCACGCGCGCCGCGAACAGCGCGCGGTCTACCGCGAGCGCCCCGCCGGCGTCGATGCTCGATGCGCGCGCAACCGCCATCAGATGCGACCCCAGCATGTCGAGCTCGGCCTTCAACATGCCCGCAGCCGTCTCTGGGTTCAGCGACTTGAGCGAGTTCGAGCACACGAGCTCGGCCATGTCGGCGCTGCGATGCACCGCCGTGGGCACCTCGGGGCGCATCTCGCAGAGTTCGACGCGCACGCCCCGCGCAGCCAGCGCGAGCGCCGCCTCGCTGCCCGCCAAGCCGCCGCCGATTATCCTCACCATCTTATCCATGCGCCAAATATACCATCTGATGCCCGCCGCAGCATGCGCGATGCGCATCAGCGGCTAAGCGCAGGGCCGTACCTGCCATCGGGGTATTGCGCGATGCTGCCCGCCCGCACCTGCTGCGCCAACCAGAGCATCAGCTCCGGGAGCGCGACGCCCTCGCCCGCTGCCGCGGCGCAGGCCATCAGCTCGTCGAGGTCCATCGCCTGCGAGCGCAGCGCCCCGAGCAAGCATCCCAGGCCCGCCACAGGCGCGCGAGCGTCCGCTCCCGCAGCGCGCACATCCTCCTGCCGCAAGCAGCCGAAGAGGGAGAACAGCTGGTCGTAGAACGTGTCGTCATCGACGATGGGAGTAGCCCCTTGGTAGATCAAGCGGTTCGCTCCGGCTGACGTAGGCGAGGTTATGGCACCGGGCACCACCAGCACCTCCCGATCGGCCGCCAGCGCCTCGTCAGCCGTGGAGAACGTGCCCGATGGCAGCCCGGCTTCCACGATGAGCGTGGCGCGCGACAAGCCCGCTATCAGGCGGTTCCGCTCGCGGAACATCCACGGGCGGGGCCGCACATCCCACGCATGCTCCGAGACGACCGCACCTCCCGCATCGACGATGCGCTGGAAGAGCTCCCGGTTCTCGGCGGGGTACACCTCGTCGCACCCCCCGCCTAGGAAGGCGACGGTGACGCCGCCCGCCGAGAGCGCTCCCTCGTGCGAGGCGGTGTCGCACCCGCGCGCCCCGCCGGAGATGACAGCGACGCCCCGCTCGGCCGCTAAGCGGGCGAACCTCCGCGCGCACCCCTTGCCATACGGCGTCGCCTTCCTAGCCCCCACGATGGCGAGCCCCGCCGACAGCGCTTCCGCCGAGCCGATGGCATACAGGGCCGCCGGCGGCTTCGGTATCGCGCGCAGCGGCGCGGGGAACAGCTCGTCGCCTGGGCGCAAGACCATGCGCGGGCCCTCCAAGGCCCGGCGCGCCTCGCGCGCGCTCACCCTTGCCCCTCTCGGATGCGGAACCCGAACGCCTCGGCCAGATGCGCGCAGCCCACCTCTTGCGCCTGCTCCAGATCGGCGATGGTGCGCGCCACCCGCAAGCAGCTCATGAGGCCGCGGCCGCTCAGCGCATGCGCCTCGGCCATGCCCTCGGCGAAATCGCGCTCGGCATCGCGCAAGCCGCACGAGGCGATCACCTCCTCGGAGCTCATGGAGCGCGGCGCTGCCGCTGCGCCCTCCATGCGCGCCCGGCGCCACGAGGCGAACTCCCGCGCTTGCAGCACGCCTTCGCGCAGCTCCTGCGAGCTGGTGCCGCGACCCGCCTCGAACAGGCTCTTCGAGGGCAGGCGCCGCACATCGAGCTGCATATCCATCCTATCGAGCAGCGGGCCGCCCACACGGGCCTGATACGATCGTATCTGCGGGATGGTGCATGTGCATTCATGCGCATCGTCGCCGTAATAGCCGCATGGGCAGGGGTTGGCCGCTGCCACCAGCATGAAGCGCGCCGGGAACTCGACGTTGCCATCGGCGCGCGTGAGGCAGACGCGCCCCGATTCCAACGGCTGCCGCAGCCCTTGGAGCACCGACGGCTTGAACTCGGGCAGCTCGTCCAAGAACAGGGTGCCGCAATGCGCGAGCGATACCTCGCCGGGCCTGATGGGGTTCCCGCCGCCGAGCAACCCGGGCATCGTAGCCGAGTGGTGCGGATGCCTGAACGGCCGTTCGCCGCGCAGGATGGGCTCCATGTCCTCTTGCGCCACCGAATGCACGACGGCGGCTTGGAGCATCTCCTCTTGCTCGAGCGGCGGCATGATCGTGGATATCCGGCTGGCTATCATCGTCTTGCCCGAGCCCGGCGGGCCGCTCATCAGCAGCCCATGGCTGCCCGCCACCGCTATCTGCGCCGCGCGCTTCGCCGCCTCATGCCCGGCCACCTCGCTGAAATCGGCCGTCTGCTGCGCGCAGCGCGCACGCGCCGCCACCGGAGCGCGCACCGGCGCCAAGGGCCTCTCGCCCGCGAGCTCCCAGAGCCCCCGCAGCGCATGCTGGTCGAGCCCGTCGATGGGCATGGCCTCTTCCCCGCTGCTCACCAGCCCGAGGCCCTGCTGATGCGCGCATATCCCGAACGCGAGCATGCCCGCCACGCGCCGCACGGTCCCGTCGAGCGACAGCTCGCCCACGAACAGCCTGTCACGCAGCGCCTCCGGTCCGATCTGCCCGCTCGCTGCCAGTATGCCGAGCGCTATGGGCAGGTCGAACCCCGAGCCGCTCTTCCTGATATAACCCGGAGCCAGGTTCACCACGATCTTTTGATTGGGCATGGCGAACCCGCATGCTTTTATGGCGCTGCGCACGCGCTCGCGCGCCTCCTGCACCGCTGTATCGGCCATGCCGACGATGCTGGTGCGCACGAGCCCCGAGCCCACCGACACCTCCACCGTCACCGGGATGGCCTCCACGCCGCGCAGCACCGCCCCTCTGACCGCGCACCTCGATTCCATCAAGCCCCCGAGAAGGCGTTGATGTGGTGCCGTATGAGGGCCCGGTCGGGCGCGATGGCCACGATAGCCACCACATCGAAACGGACGGGCACATCGGTATCGTCGCACTGCGCCAGATACGCGAGCGCGATGCGCTCATACCTGCTGCGCTTGTCCTGGTCCACCGCCTCGGAAGGGAACCCGCGCTCCAGCGACGAGCGGGTCTTCACCTCCACGAACACGATGGCCCTGCCATCGCGCGCGATGATATCGGCCTCCCCCACCGCGCAGCTCCAATTGCGCTCCACGATCTCGTATCCGCGCTTGTAGAGGAACCGCACGGCGGCATCCTCTCCCCGCTTCCCCAGCTCCTTGTTGCGGACGCCCCGCTTCTTGGGCCTCTTGGCCACCCCCGGTCCCGGCGCCGCCACGGGCGCGTCGATCTGCAATGCGGCTTGCTGCGCTGCCATCGCTTCCTCCTTCTCTCGGTGGAGGGATACGATAGGCGTCCCATCTGGCATCGGCATAGCGCATGAGCGACATCCGCCGCCATCGCATCTAGGCGCCTCTGTCCGCGAACGAGAGCGTAGCTGAGCCATGCATCTGCCGAGCCGCGGGCGCTGACGCAGCACGCATCTGCGCCGATGCGTCACAGAGCTGACGCGCATCTTGCGCAGACCTTGCGCAAAGCTCGCACCTTCGCGATAAGGAAGAGATGATGGAGGGAAAGCGCCCGATAGGGCTCAGGGAAGGAACCCTCAGAACAAGGATGCTTGGGTGAATTCACCGCAGAACGACACGCGGTGCACCGGGCTCAGGCCCAGCTCACGTATCGCCTGGCGATGAGCCGCTGTGCCGTAGCCTTTGTTCTCGGCGAAGCCGTAGCCCGGATAGGCGCGGTCGAGCTCGTCCATCAGGGCATCGCGCTCTACCTTCGCCACCACCGATGCCGCAGCGATGGCCGCCACGCGCGCATCGCCCTTGACGATGCTGCGCTCGCGCGCATCGAGGCGCAGCGGGTTCCCGTCGAGCAGGACGAGTCCCGGCATCACGCCTTGCGCCTCCACCGCCTCTATCGCGCGCAGGAACGCGCATCTCAGCGCGGCGGATATGCCCATCTCGTCGATCTGAGGAGCCTCCACGTACTGCACGCTCCACGCGAGGGCGGCCCCCTTCACCGCCTCGGCGATGCGCACGCGAGCATCTTCGCTCAGCTGCTTGGAGTCGTTCAGGCCCTTGATGCGCGGCTCGGGCGGCAGCACCACCGCGCCCACCGCGAGCGGCCCGGCCATCGGCCCACGGCCCACCTCGTCGAGCCCCACAGCCGATGCAGCGCCCGCCTCGGCCATCAGCTCCTCTTGGAATGCGTACATCGACGCGAGGCGCTCCTGTTCGGCAGCGGCGGCTGCGAGCCGCGCGCGGGCTGTGCTCACCGCCTGCCTGACGCCCTTGCGCGTGTCGGCCGCGAGCGACCGCTCGAGCACCGCGAACTCGTCCGCGTCAGCGCAGCGGAGCTGCTCGCGTATCTGTTCCACCGTTATGTGCGCCATAATGAAAAAGGCCCCGATGCCGGGGCCTTTGAGCTTACTGGAAGGACTTCTCTTTGATCTTCGCTGCCTTGCCCACCTTGTCGCGCAGGTAGTACAGCTTGGCGCGCCTGACCTTGCCCTTGCGCACGACCTCGATCTTCTCGATCTTGGGGGAATGCACCGGGAAGGTGCGCTCGACGCCCACCGAGAAGCTGATCTTGCGGACCGTGAAGGTCTCGCGGCTGCTCTCGCCGTGGCGGCGGATGACGTCACCCTGGAACACCTGGATGCGCTCGCGGTTGCCCTCCGTGATGCGGTAGTGCACCTTGACATTGTCGCCAGGCTTGAAATCCGGGATATCCTGCTTTATCTGCTGCTGCTCTATTGCGCGAATTACATCCATTTCAATATTCCTAGATCGTTCTTGCACCTATATGCGCGAGCGTGTATCCGCTTCGAACGCGATTTGTTAGTATACTGCTCGCCTTGGCCGAGCGCAAGGGACATTTTCCCTAGATGAGCAGCAGCAGCGCGTAGACGGCCACCCCCGTCACCGCGCACCAGAGCAGCGAGCGCGTCGCCAGCGCCACTACCACGACCACCGCCGCCACGATGAGCGGTATGGCCGCCGGCCAGAGGCCCTGCGCGAACATGCCCGGCGCCAGCAGGTCGTTCGCCACGAGCGCCGCGAACGCAGCCGCCGGTATCAGCCCGAGCGCGCGGGTGGCCCACGCGGGCAGCTCCCTGCCCTTCAGCAGGAACAGCGGCAGCACCCGGCACACCAAGATGGTGATGGAGCACCCCACCAGTATCACCCAGAACTCGCCCCAGCTCATCGGCTGCTCCCCTTCTGCGCGACCGCGCGCTCGCGCAGCGTGCAATACACGAGCGCCACCGCGACCCCGGCCACAGCCCCGATGAGGATAGCCGGCCCGCCCAAGCCGGCGAGCTTGCACACGTAGACGCCGATCATGGCCACCACGGCCGCCACGATGTTCGCCGAGGTCATCTTCTGCGTCACCAGCAGGCAGATGAAGATCGACGTCATGGCGAACGCGGCTATGTTCAAAGGGATGCCGATAGCCGCCCCGATGAGCACCCCGAAGAAGTTCGACAGCGCCCACGACGACTGCGAGAACAGGTTCACCATGAGGGCCCGGCCGATCGACCAATCGCCTTCTTGGAAGCGGGCGGCCGACACGCCGTAGCTCTCGTCGGTGACGGTGGCGGCGAATAGGAAGGCCACACGCTTCGAGACGCCCTCGGCGAAGGGGGCGAAGTAAGCCGAGTAGAGCATCTGCCGGCTGTTCACGAACGAGACGCTGGCGATGATGGATGCCGCCGGTGCGCCTGTCAGGTACATGTTAGGGACCATGAACTGCCCCGCGCCCGAGTAGAACACGATCGACATCAGGAGCGCTTGCAGCGCATCCAGCCCGATGGAATCGCAGAGGATGCCGCATGGTATGCCGATGGCGACATACCCGAGCATGACGGGCACCGCGGCGCTGAACGCCTGCTGTATATGCGCGCGGCTGGGCATCAGGCGCACCTGCTCCCCACCTCGGCGGGCGCGAAGGCCCCCGCTTCGGTGATGATCGCGCTGATGAGGGCCGCCGGCGTCACGTCGAAGGCCGGGTTCAAGATGTCGACGCCCGCGATGCCGGGGTCGAGCACCTCGGCGGCCGAGCGCTGCTCGATGACGATATCGGCGCCCGAAGCGCAGGCGGCATCGACGGTGGAGAGCGGGGCGGCCACGTAGAAGGGGATATTGAAATGCTGCGCCAGCACCGCCACCCCCAGCGTGCCTATCTTGTTCGCCGTATCACCGTTGCGCGCGATACGGTCGGCGCCCACCACCACGGCATCGACCAGCCCCTGCGCCATGACGCTCGCCGCCATGTCGTCGCATA
>CAJTXX010000032.1 GCA_910584145.1 uncultured Eggerthellaceae bacterium
TCTTGTCCGGGCACGCCCGGACAAGATGCCATTCGCTCCGTCCCTTTGGGTCGCCCGAGCCCCGCCTCTTCGGGTCGCCCACCTTGGTTTGCAGCCATGCGCTGCAGGAACGCGGTGGCGTCCTCGGCGAAGAACTCTGCGTTGGCGATGCCGTTGTGCGCAGCGTTCTGCCGCGCATCGCGTATAGCGGCGCCAACGCTGTCCACGCCGATCACCCGCGCAGCGCCCCGCGCCGCAGCCACCAGGCCGATCGTGCCGGTGCCGCAGTACGCATCTATCACCGTCTGCGAGCCATTCAGGTGCGCCGCTTCCACCGCCGCATCGTAGAGCGCTTCGGCCTGCTGCGCGTTCACCTGATAGAACGACTGCGACGATATGCGGAACGACAGCCCGCACAGCTCATCGAGGATGAAACCCGGGCCGTACAGCGTGCGCTCCGCCTCGCCCAGTATCACGTTCGTCTGGCGCAGATTCACGTTCTGCACCACGGTGGTCACCTCGGGAACGCGCCGCACCAGCTCGCGGCAGAACGACTTCGACGAGGGGAACTCCTCCGCGTTCGTGACGAGCGTCACCAGCACCTCGCCGCTGCGCTGCCCCACGCGCACCACAGCGTGGCGCATGAAGCCCGTGCCGGCATCCTCGTCGTAGGGCGCTATCTTCCATTTCAGCATCAGCGCGCGCACGGCCTGCACCACGCGCGTGCCCACCTCGTTCTGGATGAGGCAGCCATCGGTGGGCACCAGCCGATGCGTACCCTTCGCGTACATGCCCGTATCCACAGCGAACGCCCCCTTGCGCTTGCCGCGTCCGGGTGCGAAGGGCGAGGTGACCTTGTTGCGGTAATGGTAGGGGTCGGCCATACCTGTGATCGGGCGGAAGGCGCCGGGCGCAGCGAGCTCGGCGAACAGCGCTTCGATGCGCGCTTGCTTGTCGGCCAGCTGCTGCTCATACGGCACATCGACGAGGCTGCACGCCCCGCAGCGCGCAGACACCGGGCATACGGAGGCCGCGGGCGCGGGATGCGCCGCCGCTTGCGGCTTATGCGAGCGCTTGTGCGCCATGAACCCTATTCCGCGAAACCGAACATAGCGGTGGTCAAGTAGCGCTCGCCCGTGTCGGGCAAGATGACCACGATGTTCCGCCCGGCGTTCTCGGGGCGCTGCGCCACCTTCGCAGCAGCAGCAACCGCCGCACCTGACGATATGCCCACCAGAAGGCCGTCATGAGCAGCGAGCTCCCGGCCAGCCTCGAAGGCCTCCTCATCTTCAATGGTGATGACCTCGCCGTACACCTGCGTGTCCAGCGTCTCCGGCACGAAGCCGGCGCCGATGCCCTGTATCTTGTGCGAGCCGGCGCATCCCGTCGACAGCACAGGAGAGCCCGCAGGCTCCACCGCGATGATCTGCACGTCGGGGTTGCGCTCCTTCAGGTATGCGCCCGCGCCCGATATGGTGCCGCCAGTGCCCACGCCCGCCACCAGCACATCGACGGCACCGTCCGTAGCCTCCCATATCTCAGGGCCGGTGGTCTTGTAGTGGATAGCCGGGTTGGCTGGGTTGGCGAACTGCGATGGTATGAACGAGTTGGGGATCTCTTGCGCCAGTTCCTCGGCGCGGGCGATGGCTCCTTTCATCCCCTTCGTGCCGTCGGTCAGCACGAGCTCGGCCCCGTAAGCGCGCATCAGGTTGCGCCGCTCGATCGACATCGTCTCAGGCATAGCGATGATGACGCGGTTGCCCATCGTAGCGGCGATGGCGGCCAAGCCGATGCCGGTGTTGCCAGAAGTGGGCTCGATGATGACGGTCTGCTCGTCTATCTTGCCCGCGGCCATCGCGTCGTCGATCATCGCCTTCGCTACGCGGTCCTTCACCGAGCCGGCGGGGTTCAGGTACTCCACCTTGCCCATCAGCCGCGCGCCCAGCTGATGGGCCTTCCCGTAATTCGCCAGCTCCACCAACGGCGTGCCGCCGACCAGCTCGGCGATGCTCTTGTGCACGGTCATCTGCGCCTCTCTTCCGATCGCCTGCGCTCTATTCGATGCAAGCACTGTAGCCCCGAACCACCCCGAAGTCCACGCCCGAGGGCATAGCGTTTTCCGATGGCACCCCAGAGGGACGGGACCACTGGGAGATGCCGTCAGATGCTGGCGTCAGCCAGAAGCGGGCTCATGGCACCGCGCGAGAGGATGGTGAGGCTGCGGGTGGCGCGCGAGATGGCGGTGTAGAGGCGGCGGCGCGCGGTGTCGTCCGCAGGGAACACCTGCGCGCTGGCGTCGGGCAGTATCACGCGGTCGAACTCCAAGCCCTTCGCGAGCGCGAGCGTCGTGGCGAACACGCCGGCATCGGGCAGGCTGTCGCGGTCGTCCACCACGCGGATGCCCTCGCCCAGCACCTCGACGACGCCGCGCAGCTGCGCCTTCCACGGCACGATGAGAGCCGTGAGCGCCCCGCTCTCATCAGCCTCGGCCACCGCCGAGCGCAGCGCATCGGCCCACGCTGCATCATCCTCGCATGCCACCAGGCGCGGCTCGGGCCCATCCCGATGCACCGATTCGACGCGCATCCCATCGCGCACCGCCGCAAGCCCCGCGAACAGGCGCGTTATCTGCGGCGTGGAGCGGTAGCTTATCATCAGGTCGCACCGGCAGCAGCTGCCGCACGCCTGCTCGAAGGTGCGCTGCACGTCAGCGAACGACGTAGCGCCCTCGCCGATGGCCTGGTTCTCGTCGCCCAGCAGCATGAAATGCGCGCGGCGGAAGTAGCGCGCCATCACCATCAGCTGCGCTTCGGTGTAGTCTTGCACCTCGTCGATCATCACATAGCGGGCATCGGGCTGCGACAGCCCGCACAGCGCCATCTTCGCGTACAGCCACTCCACCGGCGCCACGCCGCTCGCGCCCAGGAGCCGCATGCCGATGCGGTCGATGCGCAGCCACTCGTCGCGCTCGATGGCGCGCAGGATGTGCGCGTACCTGTCGCGCAGCATGCGCAGCGCGAGCTCGACCGCCTCGCCCTCGCTCTGCGGCCGCACCGTCTCGTGGAAGATGCGCAGCTGGTCTTCCATGCTCAGGCATTCCAGCTCGTCGAGCGCATCGTCGCTCGCAGCCATGCGCCGCAGCTTCTGCTCGGCCTTCTTCATCAGGGCCTCGCGTACCAGCGTGATGCGCCGCGGCCCCATATCAACCCGGCCGTGCTTGCGCATGAGGCCATCCACCTGGTTCGGCGTCACGAAGCGCACCTTGCCCTCGCCCAGCTCACGGAAGTCGGCGTGCCCCAGCTCGAGCCCGGCTATGCCGGCGTCGATCGCATGCAGCCGCGCAGCATCCACATCGCCCTTGCCGGGACGCATCCCCTCTTCCAGCAGCTCCTCGGCGAGCTCGACCCATGTCAGGGTCTGCGGGTTGCTCTCCCCCATCTCGGGCAGCACATTGGCGATGTAGGTGCGGAACACCGGGTTCGGGGTCATCAGATACACCTGGTCAGGCCGCAGGTCGTCACGATGCCGGTAGAACAGGTACGCGATACGCTGGAGCAGCACCGATGTCTTGCCGCTGCCCGCAACGCCGCTCACCAGCAGCGCCGGCACGTCCTCGTGGCGGATGACCGTGTTCTGCTCGCGCTGGATGGTGGTGGTGATCGCCTTCATATGCGGCGTGCGCGCATCGGCGAGCGACTTCAGCAGCAGCGGATCCTCGATGGCCACCGCCGTGTCGAAGTACGCGCGCAGCTCGTCACGCTCTATGTCGAACTGCCGCCGCAGCTCCAGATCGACCGCGATAGTGCGCCCGTTCGCCACGTACGAGGTCTTGCCCATCTGCTGGTTGTAATACACCTCTGCCACCGGGCTGCGCCAATCGACCACCATCCGCCGATAGTCGTCATCGGCCACGCCCGCCGCGCCGATGTACAGCTCGCGCGGCTCATCGTCGCCGGCCGCGCCGCCCTCGTAGCGCAGCACCACCTTCGCGAAATACGGCTGCCGCAACAGCAGCTCCACGTCGCGCAGCTTGCGCGCCGCCGTCTCAGCCGCGATGTTGTACCCCTCGATGATCTTGTTCGCAGCATTCACCGCCGCGGATGTCTCCAGCATCTCGTCGAAGCTGGTCGCGTTCAGCGTCAGCTCCTCGGCCATGACGCCCTTGTCGGCTGCTGCCTGCGCGTCTATCCGGCCGATCTTCTCCGCCAAGCCTCCCCGCATGCGCCCGAGCTCAGCATATACCGCGCTCAGATGCGCCTGCTCTTCGTCGAATATCGTATCGTGCGTGCTGTTAGAGCCCTGAATAGCCAACCTGATACTCCTCTATGAATAGTTGAAGCTTCTCGATGTAGCGCGCCGCCAGACTGGAGAGCTGGCGCTCATTGTGCACGATGTACCCTACGTTCATCACCTCCTTCGTGTCGATGGGGATGGCCACCACGCCGGTGGTCATCTCGCTGGACATGACGCCGGTGGACACCGTGTAGCCGATGTGGTGCGCGAGCAGGTTCGACAGCGTGCCGCGGTCGCTGATGATGACGCGCTTGCTCGCCGGCAGCTCCGCGAACGGCTCCTCCGCGTAGTAGAACGAGTTCGCGTTGCCCTGCTCGAAGGTGTAGCGCGGGTATTCCACCAGGTCTCCCAGCTGCACCAGCGTACGCGACGCCAGCGGATGCGAGGCGCCCACGAACACATGCGGCTTCGCGGTGAACAGCCGCCGGAACGTGCAGTTCGCATCGTCGATGGCCCGCCCGATCACCTGCTCGTTGAACGACGACAGGAAGAGGATGCCCACATCGCTGCGGAAGTCGCGCACATCGCCGATGATCTCGGCTGTGCGGCATTCCCGCAGGGTGAAGGTGTAGCCCGACCCCTCGTACTCGTCCACGAACTCCAGGAACGACTCCACGCAGAACGTGTAGTGCTGCGACGACACCGACAGATGCTGCTCCACCGGCTCCGCGCCGCGCGCGTAGCGCTGCTCCAGCAGGTCGGCCTGCTCCACCACCTGCCGCGCGTAGCCCAAGAACTCCATGCCCTCGCGCGTGGTGGTGATGCCGCGGTTCGACCGCTCGAAGATGGTCACGCCCATCTCGGCCTCCACATCCTTCACGGCCACCGACAGGCTGCTCTGCGACGTGTACAGGTTGTGCGCCGCTTGGCTGATGGAGCCGCACGCGGCTATCTCGATGAGATATCTCAGCTGTTGAAGCGTCATGGCATCTCCCATCCGTCCGGCCGAACGCCGCGCCCGCACAGGGCGCACGCTATTATAGGCCCACATCCGCATCCGGAACCATCCTTAAATATGAGCGCGCATACCTCTATAATAGAAGCTGCAAGCCGGCTCCGAGAGGCGGAGCCGCGCACGATCCCCCATGAAAGGCCGGTACATGGAGCGCGAGCAATTCGGAAGCCGCCTCGGTTTCATCCTGATAAGCGCAGGTTGCGCGATAGGCCTCGGCAACGTCTGGCGATTCCCCTACATAACCGGCCAATACGGCGGCGCCGCGTTCGTGGTCATGTTCTTGGGGTTCTTGGCCATCTTCGCGCTACCCATCTTGGTCATGGAATTCGCCGTAGGGCGCGCCAGTCAGAAGGGCGTAGCCCGTAGCTTCAATGTGCTGGAGCCCGCACGCTCGAAGTGGCACCGGTTCAAATGGGTGGCGCTGGTCGGCAACTACCTGCTCATGATGTTCTACACCGCCGTCTGCGGTTGGATGCTCGCCTTCATGGTGAAGAGCGCTGGCAACACCTTCGATGGGCTCGATGCCGCGCAGGTGGAGGGCGTGTTCAACGGCCTGCTGGGCAACCCGGTGGAGATGGCGGCTTACACGCTCGTCACCGTGCTGATCGGCGTGCTGGTGACGCGCGCCGGCGTGCGCAACGGCGTTGAGCGCGTGACGAAGGTGATGATGGTAGCGCTGTTCTTGGTGCTGGCGGTGCTGGTGGTGCGCGCTGTCACGCTACCCGGTGCGGCCGAGGGCTTGGCGTTCTACCTCATGCCCGACTTCGGGAAGCTGCTCGCCGATGGCCCGCAGACGTTCTTCGATGCCATGCTGGCCGCGATGGGCCAGGCGTTCTTCACAGTGTCGGTGGGCATCGGGTCGATGTCGATCTTCGGCAGCTACATCGACAAGAAGTTCGCGCTGACCGGCGAGGCTGTGCGCATCGCCGGCCTCGATACGCTGGTGGCCGTCATGGCGGGCCTCATCATCTTCCCCGCATGCTTCGCGTTCGGCGTGGAACCCGGCAGCGGGCCGGGGCTCGTGTTCATAACCCTGCCGAGCGTGTTCAACCAGATGCCGCTCGGCGGCCTGTGGGGCGCGCTGTTCTTCATCTTCATGAGCTTCGCGGCGCTGTCCACGGTCATCGCCGTGTTCGAGAACATCATGAGCTTCGGCATGGACCAGTGGGGCTGGTCGCGCAACAAATCGTGCCTGGTGAACGGCATCGCACTGGCGGTGCTGTCCATGCCGTGCGTACTGGGCTTCAGCGTGTGGGCCGGCGTGGAGGTGCCCGGCATCGGCAACATCCAAGCCATCGAGGACTTCCTGGTATCGAACAACCTGCTGCCGCTCGGTGCACTGGTGTTCCTGCTGTTCTGCACGTCCAAACGCGGCTGGGGCTGGGATAACTTCCTCACCGAGGCGAACACCGGGCGCGGCATGAGCTACCCGAAGATCATCAAACCGTACCTGCGCTACGTGCTGCCCATCCTGATCTTGGTGGTGCTCATCACCGGTTACGCCCCCATCGTGCAAAGCTGGTTCGTCGCTTAGCGCGCCTCAGCTTAGAGCATCTTCGCATGGCGCATGCCCTGCATGGCGCATGCGCCGTCGCTGTATGCCCCGGCGGCTTCCCATATCGACTGCGCTCGTTGGGCCATGAGCCATATCAAGAGCATCCGATAAGCTGGCTTCCCATCCGGCACAGCCCTAGGTGCACAAAAAACGGCGCCCCGTGAGGGGCGCCGCGGAACGAGGGCTCGGTCGCTCAGGCCGCTATCAGCCGATAGCTGGGCCGGGGATGACCATCATAGCCGTCGTCACTATGAACATGCAGACCACACCGAGTATCAAGAATAGCTTCCAGCCGAACTTCAACCAGGTGGTGTACTCTACCTTGGCCAAGGCCAAGCCGCCCATGATAGCGCCGGACGTCGGGGTGAACAGGTTCACCAAGCCGTTGCCTGCGCTGAAGATCATGGTCATGACGTCGGGCGAGAACCCGAGCTCGTTGGCCAGGCCGCCCATGATAGGGATGGACACCGTCGCCATGCCCGAAGAGGACGGGATCAGGAACGATAGCACCACGTACAGCAGGAACGACAATGGCGCGAATACGATGGCCGACAAGCCCGTGAGCGCAGCCGCTGCATTGGTCAAGATCCACATGTCGAGGCCGGTCTCGCCCATCAGAACGGTGATGGAGCGCGCCAGCGCGATGATCAGCACGACCGACATCATGTCAGCAGCGCCGCTGATGAAGGTCTTGACGAACCGGTTCTCAGACACGCCGCCGATGACGCCGATGATGAGAGCCATGATGAGGAACCACGTGGAAGCCTCGTCGAAGTACCACTGGCCCAGCGGAACGCCGGTCAGGAACGACGACCAAGCCGGGGTGACCTGCTCTTCGGCGGTGGCCACGCCCTCGACGGTGCCATCAAGCGCGAGAGAGCTCTCGGTAGCCTCGTCATACACGGCTACGATATCGTCGCCGCTGACCGTAGTCTCCACCTCTTCGTAGGTGGCACCCTGCACGAACCCGTCGAAGCCGAGGTCTTCCCACGGGATGAAGCTGACGATCATGACCACGAACGTCAGAGCGAACACGATGAGCGACCACTTCTGGCGGCCGGTCATCTTCGGGGTGGCTGCCTGGTCGCCCGTTGCGGCCTCGACCTCAGACTCGGCCATGCCCCACTCGTTCATCATATCCTCTTGCTCTTGCAGGGACAGGAAGGTGGAACCCTTATCGGCCTTCACCTTCTTGGCATAGCGCATGACGAACACGATGGATATAGCAAGGGTGACGAACCAGAGCACGACGCCGATGCCCATGACCACGAGCTGATCGGGGACGATGCCCATGCTCTTGAGCGCGTCGTTGGCGACGCCGACGGCGAACGGGTTCACCGTGGAGCCCAGAACGCCGCAGCCAGCGCCGAGCAGCACCACGGCCGCGCCGGTCAGGCTATCGAAGCCCGCCGCCACCATCGTGGCTGCCAGGAGCAGGTAGAACGGCACGGTCTCTTCGCACATGCCGTACGTGCTGCCGCCGATGGAGAAGAGGATCATCAAGATGGGGATGAGCACCAGCTCGTTGCCCTTGAGCTTATGCACCAGCGCAGCGATGCCCGCATCGAGCGCGCCTGTCTCGGTGATGATGCCGAGGAAGCCGCCCAGGATGAGGACGAACAAGCACACGCCGATAGCATCTTGGAAGCCGAGGACCGGCGCGGTGACGACACCGGCCAAGGTGGCGCCCTCGACGCCCTCGACCCCGACAGCGCTCATGATGACGGTGATGATAGCCAGCACCACCAAGATGATGAGCAGGATAGTGAAAGCAGATAATGTTGCGCGCTTCTTCTTCTGCTTCGTGTCAGTAGTCACAGCTGACATGATCTTACCTTTCTACTAGGTCCGGCTTGCCCGCCGGATCGCGTGCATCACGCCTAGCCGACCGTGATGGTGGTGCCGGTCTCGCCGCGCAGGCCCTCTGCGGCCTTCTCCAGCGAGGTGATGAGCGCCGTGCCCTTCGGGTACTCGGTCAGGTACTCGATGCACGCCTGCACCTTCGGCAGCATGGAGCCGGGGGCGAACTGGCCCTCCTCGATGTAGGCCCGCGCCTGAGAGATGGTCATGGTGTCGATCTCCTGCTGATCGGGCTTGCCGAAGTTGATGGCCACCTTCTCCACCGCGGTCAGGATGACCAGCATGTCGGCCTCGAACCCAGCCGCCAGCTTCGCGCTGGTGCGGTCCTTGTCGATGACAGCGGGCACACCGTGGTAGGAGTCGTCGTACTCGAACACCGGCACGCCGCCGCCGCCCGCAGCGATGACCACATAACCGTCATCCATCAGGTCTTTGATAGCGTCTATCTCGACGATGCGCTGCGGTTTGGGGCTCGCCACCATCATCCGCCAGCCGCGGCCGGCATCCTCGGCGAACGTAGCGCCCGTCTCCTCAGCGCGCTTCTTGGCCTCTTCCTCGGACAGGAAAGGCCCCACCGGCTTCGTGGGATGCTGGAACGCCGGGTCCTCCGGGTAGACGACCGTCTGCGTGGCGATGCACGCGGTGGAGCGCAGGATGGACCGGCGCTTCAACTCGCCCAGAAGCGCCTGCGAGAGCTGATAGCCGATGTAGCCTTGGCTCATGGCGCCGCACTCGGGGAACGGCATCTCGGGGATGGAATCGTCGTGCGCGCTTGCCTCCGAGAACGCATTGGATATCATTCCCACCTGGGGACCGTTCCCATGGGAAACGACGACATTGATGCCCTCGGCGATCATGTCAACGATATGCACCGCGGTCTCTTCGACGAGCTTGAGCTGCTCTTCGGGCGTGTTGCCCAGAGCGTTGCCGCCCAAAGCGATGACCACGCTCTTGCCGTCGCCTTTCACGTATGCCATTCGTATCACCCCTTCCTATATCGGATCGGAAAATATAAGGGGGCCGCGCCTGTTGGCTGCCGGCCCCCGTGAGAACTGCTAGCGCAAGGTCGCGTACATGATGGCCTTGATGGAGTGCATGCGGTTCTCGGCCTCGTCGAACACCCTCGACTGCGTGGACTCGAACACCTCGTCGGCGACTTCCATCTCGGTGATGCCGAACTTCTCGGCGATGTCGGCACCGATGGTGGTGTTGGTGTCGTGGAACGACGGCAGGCAGTGCATGAAGATGGCGTCCTTGTCAGCAAGGGCCATGAGCTCCTTGGTGACGCGGAACGGCTCGAGCTCCTTGATGCGCTCGGCCCACAGCTCCTCCGGCTCGCCCATGGACACCCAGATGTCGGTGTAGAGCACGTTGGCGCCGGTAGCGGCTTCCTTGGCATTGTCGGTGAACTCCACCGAGCCGCCCGTCTCCTTGCATATCTCCTTGCAGGTGTCGATCAGGCTCTGCTCGGGCAGCAGCTCCTTCGGGCCGCAGCCCACGAAGTGCAGGCCCAGCTTCGAGCACGCCACCATGAGCGAGTTGCCCATGTTGTTGCGCAGGTCGCCGAAGAACACGAACTTCAACCCCTTGATGCCCGTGGGGAAGTTCTCCTTGACGGTGAGCATGTCGGCGATCATCTGCGTGGGATGGAACTCGTCGGTCAGGCCGTTCCATACCGGCACGCCAGACTTCTCGGCCAGCTCTTCCACATCGGACTGCTTGAAGCCGCGGAACTCGATGCCGTCGTAGAAGCGGCCGAGCACACGCGCGGTGTCCTCGATGGATTCCTTCTTGCCCATCTGGGAGCTGCCCGGATCGAGGTAGGTGACGCCCATGCCGAGGTCCATGCCCGCGACCTCGAACGAGCAGCGGGTGCGCGTGGAGGTCTTCTGGAACAGCAGGACGATGTTCTTGCCCTCAAGATAGCGGTGAGGCGTTCCGGTGCGCTTCAGGTTCTTGAAGTCTTGAGAGAGATCGATGAGGTAATTGATCTCGTCGGGGGTGAAGTCGAGCAGCTTGGTGAAGCTGCGGCCGCTCAGATTGACTGGCATGATTATTCCTTTCTTCGGGGGCCTCTGGCCCGCTCTTCTGTCTGCGCCACCTTGGATGCTATCGCTTCCGCTCCGGCTCCCAAGGCAGCGCAGCGTTCGAATACCGAGCCGTTTCCGCTACGTGATGTTGCTGCAAAAAGGGCTAGGCTACTTGTCCTCGCGCCATATCGGCATGCTCATGCAGCGCGGGCCGCCACGGCCTCGGGACAGCTCTGCCGAGGGCATCTCCAGCACGTTGATGCCTTCCTTGCGCAGCACGTCGTTGGTGACGTTGTTGCGCTGGTAGACCACGACGGTGCCGGGGCGCACGCACAGCGTGTTGCTGCCGTCGTTCCACTGCTCGCGCTCGGCTGCGATGCGGTCGCCGCCGCCGCAGGGGATCAGCTTCACCTTCTCGCCCACGTACTCGGTCAGGATCTCTTCCAGCGTCTCGTTGCGCTCGCGCACGTTGATGCCGCCCTTGCCGTCAGCCTTTATCTCGAACACGGTCAGCGGGCCCATGATGCCGGGATGGATGGTGAACTTGTCGTGATCGATCTGGGTGAACACCGTATCCAGGTGCATGAACGCACGGGAGTTCGGGATGTTGAACGCGAGGATGGTCTCCACTGGGGAGGTGTGAGAGTAGAAGATGTTCTTCGCGATCTGGTCGATGGCATCGGGCTCGGTGCGCTGGGAGATGCCGATGGCCAGCGTCTTCTCGTTGATGTTGAGGATGTCGCCGCCCTCGATGTGGAACGTGTAGTCGCGCTCGTAGTACTGCGGCACGTCCTGGTAGTCCGGATGATACTTGAAGATGTAATCGCCGTAGATGGTCTCGCGGTTACGCGTCTGCGAGTACATGCGGTTGATGGACACGCCGTTGCCGATCATCGCGAACGGATCGCGGGTGAAGTACAGGTTCGGCATGGGAGCGCAGACCAGCTTAGAGGTGTCGCTGACCAGGTCGACCAAGGAATCGCTCTTGTCGGTGTGGAGCTCTTGCAGGTTCACGCCCGCCATCGTCTTGAGCACCAGGTCCTTGTTCGAAGCATAGTTGTCGTTGACGTAGTCGTAGATGATCTTCTGATAGCGCTCGGTGCGGATACCCGCCTCGAAGATCCACTGCTTCAGGAACTTCTCGCGCAGCTCAGGGTACTTGTCCATGACCTCGGCCATGAGGTCTTCCAGATAGACGACCTCGACACCTTCCCCACGGAGGATCTCAGCGAAAGCATCGTGCTCCTGCTGTGCTACCTCCAAAAACGGGATATCGTCGAAGAGCAGCTCTTCCAACGTGTTCGGGGTGAGGTTGAGCAGCTCATCCCCAGGACGGTGAAGCAGAACCTTCTTCAAGGGCATGATCTCGCTCTTGACATTCACGCCTGACATGGTTCCCTCCTTCTTTCTTTGAACGTACCGGATACTCTGCATGCGCCTGAGCTGGCGCAATACCTATGAGCCCATTGTAGGAAGGGGGCGATTTGATTACTATGTGTGTCATGAACATGTTTTCTAATGGTTTATGTTCAGTATCCACATGGTTTCATTGTTTTCTTACGTGAGATAACAGAATATGGAACAGAATGTAAACGGATCGGAAAGGCGGCCCGCCATGATGTTCCCCCTCGATATCATTATTGGTTTATGCGAGCGCGCGGGCATCGCCGTACGCCAGGGTCCGAAGCATCCAGACGCCCTGTTCAGCTGGGTTTCAGCCATATCTGAGCACGATGACGACGGCGAGCAGACGGGCAGCCGCACCGTGCATGTCGTGGCAGACCTGGCAGAGGCGCCCGAGGGTGCCATCTGCGTCGTCACCGACCCTGCGACCAACCTGTCAGGCGTCCCTGCGAGCTCCGACCATATCTTCATCAGCACCGAGCTGCCCCCTACCGTGGTGGCCGACCATATCCAGCGCCGCCTCGTCAGCATCATCCAGTGGAACGACCAGATGGCCCAGATGCTCGAAGACGGCTGCATAACCCAAGACCTGTTGAAAGCCAGCGAGCCGGTGCTGCAATGCTATGTGGGCCTGTCCGATTCCACGTTCTCGCTCATCGCGCATACGCCCAACATCCCGCCGCTCGACGGGTTCAGCCGCTTCTTCGTGGAGCACGGCTACTACGACCCCCACGTGATCGACCTGGTGCGCCAGCAGCGTCTGATGCGCCAGTGGAACCTGCAAGACTGGACCTCGGTCGACAACAGCGACGAGTCGCCGCTGGGGCACCCCTTCGCGCAGCGCGTGATAAAGCAGCACGGCCGCTACGCCGCGCACCTCCTGATGGTATCCCCTACCCGCATAACCTCCCAGCACGTGTTCCTGTTCAACCTGCTGGTGAAGAAAGTCGAGGCGTGCCTGGCGCGGCACTGGCGCTTGGAGAACCCCCTCGAGCAGCGCTATACCTACCTGCTGAAAGAGGTGCTGTCCGGCAGCGCCTACGACGAGATAGAGCTCGAGGAGCGCGCTCGCATGCACGGGCTGCCGCTGGCCGGCCTGTTCGAGATGTGCCTGATAGACAGCGCATGGAAGACCATGCCGACGGAATACTTCGCCAAACAGGTGCTAGTGGGCATCCCCGATGCGAAAGTGGCCATGCACGGCGAGCAGGTGGCTGTGCTGCTGTGCGCCAGCAAGGAGCACCCAGAGCAGCTCGGCGAGCTGGAAGGCGCGCTGCAAGGGATCGTCGAGCGCATGAGGGTGCAGATGGGCATATCAGAGCGGTTCGAGCATCTGGCGCAAGCCGCCTTCGAGCTGGAGAAGGCGCGCATCGCGCTACGCTACGGGCATAAGCGCTCGCAGCGCTACATCGCCTTCGACCCCCAAAGCGCAGCCACCGAGGCAGTCTATCGCTTCCGGCGCTACTTCCCCTACTTCGCCACCGACCCATACGCGCGGCCGGAGAAGTTCATATCGAAGCTGCTCGCCAGCAGCAACCCGCTCGCGGAGCTGAAGACGGCCGACCGCGAGCGCGGCACGACCGATTTCGAGATACTGCGGAACTACCTGCACAGCGAGGGGCGCATCAACACCGTATGCGAGACCATGCACATGCACCGCAACACCGTGACCTACCGCCTGGAGAAGATACGCCGGGTGGTCGGCGACGACCTCGACGACAGCGACATGCGCATGTACCTGCGCATCTTGTACCTGCTCTTCGAGTAGCGCTGGTCAGGGGCGCAGGAGGCTCTCGGATCTGTCGCCGGGGGCCTGCGCGGGCTCAGGCTCAGGCGCTGCGGCCGATGCGCTCGCGGGCGCGTGGCTGCGCTCACCCGTGCGCTCGGGTTCGGACGGGCTCTCGCCGCCGCGGCCGTGCTCGCGGTCGCGCTCGGATGCGGGCCGCACGTCGCCGTCGTCCACATCCCGCTCGATGCGGCGCAGGCTGGCATTCTGGAACTCGGCCACGAAACCTGCTGAGAAGATGCCACCGGGGATGGCCACCAGCGCCACCGACAAGAACATGATGGCCGACCCCACGATGCGCCCCCACGGCGTTATGGGCACCAGGTCGCCGTAGCCTGTCGCGGTTATGGTGGTAACGGCCCAGTAGATGCCCGACAGGAGGTTGTTGAACTTATCGGGCTGAGCAGGATGCTCTATCTCGTACATGACCACGCTCGCCACCACGATGAGCAGCGCCAGCACGAGGAACGACGCCACGATCTCCGATTTGCGCTTCTCGAGCACGCGCCCGATGGTGCGCAAGCCCCGCATATAGCGCGATATCTTCACCAAGCGCACCAAGCGCACCACATTCACCACCGTGCGCAGCTCGGGCGTCATGGGCACGAACCATGCGACCATGTTCGGCGCGAACGACAACAGGTCGATGATGCCCAGCGGCGAGCAGATATAGCGCAATCGCGCTTTGGTGCGTGAGCAATCGCCGAAGGCCAGGTCGGCTATCCAGATGCGCGCGAGGTATTCTACGAAGAAGCAGAGCGTGGAGAAGGTGTAGAAGACGCTGATGACGCGCGTCGCGATAGGGTCGAGCCCCGGCTGCGCCGAGATGAACACCACGATGGCGTTCAGCACGATGAGCACGAACAGCGCCGCACCGACGATCTTCGCGGGCAGCTTGGCATGCGCGACATTCTCCAGCGCGTAGAAGGTCTGGCGCTTGAACGCCGATGCGCGAGCGAACGCGAGCTGATGAGCGCGCTTCTGCGAACGCGTCTTCTTCGCTGTGCTGTCTGCTCCCTTATCGGGCATGCGGGTGCGCCTTCCTCTCACGGGCTCGCACCCAGCTTATCACCGGATGGCGTGGCCTGCTCCCAGGAAACGCGAGGCGACGGCTATCAGCAGGATGGAACAGGTGGCTGCCAGCATGCAGGCGAGCCCTAAGATGCCTATCCACTCGCCCGTCTGGGCGATGCCCACACCCACCGCCGTCGCGGCGATGGCTGCCACGGCCACAGCGAGGATGGCTGCTTTGACCTTTACGAGGATGCGCTTCGCGCGGGGGATGTCTGTGCTCAATGCGGCTCCTGCCTTGCTCTTGTCGATGTGCTCTGTGCTCGCCGCCACGATACCACCCGCACGCCAGCGCCTTCAACACGCCGAGCCCGCGCGCGGCCGCTCTCCATAAATCGAACATCCCGCAGCGCAGCCGCGGGTGCCGCACGTGAAAAGGGCCCGCAGAGGCGGGCCCTTCGGCACGGTGCGCTCGACCACCCTCGCTATTCCCGCTTCTCCTGGTCGATCTCCACCGCGATGCCGCCATCGCCATCGGTCGCGACCGCTGCGTACACGAAGCCTGCCTGGCCCGCTGCTGGCAGCTCATTGTAGGCCACCATCTCGGCTATCTCGGCAGCCGTAGCGCTCTTGGGCTCAGTCTCCAGCAAGTACGGAGTGCTGGCTCGGCGCTCCATGGCCTCGCGGAAGTCCTTCGTGCCCACGAACACCTCTTGCTTGTAGGGGTTCACGCCCAGCTTCTTCGAGCGGTAGATGATGTAGGCCAGCGCGGCGATATTCGCGAACAGCGCCACGAGCGAGACCACCGTATTCACAGCCGGGTCGTTCACCGACTGCGCGGCGAAGATGGAATCGTTGGCGAACATGGGCACCATCTGGCAGAACATGCACCATATCGACAGCGTGAACGCGCGGTTCTGGATCCACCCGCCCTTGTTCCACCACAGGCCGGCGATGGTCGGCGCCAGCAACAGCGCGATGCCGCAGTACCACGAGTGCGTCGGCAGGCAGTTGTAGGTATAGCAGAAGTTCCACAGGTCATACGCGATGATGAACACCCATGTCATGTCAGGCCACAGCATATCCTGGCGCTTCTTCGAGATGTAGATGCCGAACCAGCCCGTCATGCAGGCGATGTTCAGCAGCCCGGCCACACCGTTGAACACGTTGTGCCAGCCGCCGTTCAGCACCACGCCCTCGGTGGACACCCAGCTGGTGCCCCACGCGCGCACGGCGCTCTCGAAATCGCTCACCACCGCTATCAGGATATTGATAGCCACGATGATGAACGGGAACGCCTTGAACCAGTGCGACCGCCCCACCTTGCCCCAGCTGTATTTCAGCATCATGAAGCCGATGCAGCCGGCGGTGGCCGCGTAGACCTTGGCGTAGTGGAACCAGCTGTTCATGTCGGTGTGCGTGGGGTTCGTGAGCGCCCACTCAGCGCCCATCGCCGCGCCTATCTCCACGGCAAGGCAGTAGACGGTCATGACGCCGCACACGCCGAAGAACATGAAGCAGCCGCCGAACTTCGTGCGGCGCGCGAATTCGTTCAGGGCTATCAGCGCCACCAGCACGAGTGCGAGCCCCATCCACTGGTATAGGGCATTGGGCCCGTATACATCGAACAACATCTCAGGTTCCTCCTCTTGGTCGGTCTATCGGTCCATATGCAGGGTCTGCGCGATGACATCGGCGATGACGGCATCGTCGGCGTCGGGGTGCTTGCGCAGGTACCCGATCACACCCAGTATCAGCACGTAGAACGTCTCATACAGGTGGTCGATCCTGACCTGGTGCAGCGAGGCGTAGTCGCGCACGGTCGTCTCTATGATGTAGGTCGCGGTGTGGTCGGCCACGCGGTTCACGAATTCGAGGTACAGCGCCGCGTTCTCGCGCGAGGCGAGCGCTGCATGGAAGGAGTCGTTCTCGAACAGGCCGATTCGCAGCAGGCGCACCACCGAAGCGAGCGCATGCTCGATGTCGCCCTCGCGGCGCCCCTCGTTCCAATGTTGCAGCGCTTCGACGAACTCGTCGATATAGGCGTCGAGCACGGCAGAGGTGAGGGCGTCTTTGTCGGGGAAATAGTGGTAGAAGAGCGTGCGCGTGACGCCCACGCGCTCGGTGACATCCTTGATGGAGGTCTTCGAGAGGCCGCGCTCCTGGTACAGCTCGTGCGCAGCGGCGATGATCTCGGCGCGGCGGGCGGCGTCCACGTCAAAGGCGCCGGATGCGGCTGCATCGGCGGGCGCGGGCGTGTCGCTTCTGTTCGGGCTCATGGGCTCTCCGCATCGTCGGCTCTCTCGGATGCCAGAAACGATACCGCTGCCGTTGACGCATGGTCAATGAACAGAATCGACGATGCGTCAACGGCTTCCCAGACAGCCCTATGCAGCGGGAAGATGCAGCGTGAACACCGTGAGGCCGCGGTCGCTCTCGGCGCGTATCGTGCCGCCGTGAGCCGTCGCTATCTCGCGTGCGATGGCGAGCCCGAGGCCCGCACCGCCCGCATCCGTGCTGCGAGCGGCGTCCTCGCGGTAGAACTTCTCGAAGATGCTCTCCAGATGCGCGGGCGATATCTCACGGCCCTGGTCGACCACGCGGATATCCCAGCCGCCATCATCTGCCGGGCGTGCTTCGAGGCGCACCTCGGTACCGGCATCGGCATAGGCCACGGCGTTGCGCAGCACGTTGCCGAGCGCTCGCGCCAGCTTGTCGGCGTCAGCGAAGAACGACGCATCCTCGGGCGCTTCCACCACGAGGGCGACATCGCGCGCGGCCGCTTGCGGATAGAGCTCGTCGGCCACCTGTTGCAGCATCAACCGCACGCTAGCACGGCGCCGCTCGATGGGGATCGAGCGCAGGTTGTAACGCGTTATCTCGAAAAGCTCGTCGATCAGCCCTTCCAGCCCCTCCGCCTTCTGCAATGCCGTGCGGATGAAGCGCTGCCGCTGCTCGGACGGTAGCGCTTCCGCCTCGTCCAGCAGCGACAGATACCCGATGACCGAGGTGAGCGGCGTGCGGATATCGTGCGCCAGGTACACCACCAGCTCGTCTTTGCGCTGCTCGGCTGCGGCAGCCGCGCGCTCGTCAGCCAGCGCCTCGAGCCGGATGCGATCGAGCTCGCCCTGTGCGATGGATAGGCTCGCAGGCAGCTCCACCGGCTTCGATCGGTCGGTCAGAAGCGACGCCACCGCCTCTGCCAGCGCATCGAAGCAGCGCAGCGCACGCGCCAGCTCGAACATGACGATGCCGAGGCAGCCCGCGAGGTACAGCAAGATGACGAGCGGCACCTTCAACTGCCTCACCGCCAGATAGGCCGACAGCTCGCGCACCTCGTACAGGCCGCTCTCCACGAGCGCCCCTTCGGCATCTTGATCGTATACCGGCAGCACTTCCCAGTTGGGCAGGGCGAAGTAGGGCTCCGGGTCGTCGGTGAAGGTGACGCCGCCGGTCTGGGCGACCACCAGCTCGGCGATGCGCGGCACCACGACAGCTTTCACAACCAGCGCCAGCACGATGAAAAGAGCGGTGTAGATGAGCCATGCGACGACCGTATGCACCGTGAGCCGCCACCGCAGCACCCGCGACTGCTGGCTGCGCGTGCGGCTCATCGGCCGCCCTCCTGCGCACCGACGCCCTTGTCGAGCCGATATCCCACGCCCCACACCGTATGTATGAAGCTGCGCGACGAGTCGATGTCGGCCAGCTTCGCGCGCAGATGCCGTATGTGCACCATCACCGTGTTGGCTGCCGCATCGTCGAAGCGCTCCTGCCATACCTCCTCGAATATCTCAGCCGCCGGCACGGGCTTGCCATCGCGCTGCATCAACAGCGCCAGCACGGCGAATTCCTTCGGCGTCAGCGCGAGCGGCACATCGTAGAGCGCAGCCGCATGCGAATCGAGGTCGAGCTCTATCCCGCAGGCCCGCAGCGCGCTGCCCTTCGAAGATGCCCCTTCGCGCTGCGAACGCCGCAGATGGGCCCGCACGCGCGCCACCAGCTCGCGCGGCTTGAACGGCTTCGTCACGTAATCGTCGGCGCCGAGCGAGAACCCGGCCACCTGGTCGGTCTCCCCATCGCGCGCCGAGAGGAACACGATGGGCGCATCGGCTGCACCGCGCAGCTTCGCGCACAGCTCGAAGCCGGTCATCTGCGGCATCATGATATCGATGATGGCCAGATCGAAGCCATGCTCCTCGCAGTCGGCGAGCGCTTCGAGCGGGTCGGTGAAGGCGTGCGCGCACATGCCCTCGGCCCGCAGCAGCTGCACCACCAGCTCGACGATGGCCGCCTCGTCGTCGACCACCACGATGCGCGGCTGCGCCATCTTCGCTCTGTCCCCTGCGCTCTGCATGCCCCTAGTGTAAACGCATCCGCGCCGCCGCTCGGCCATACGCCCCGTCTTAAGGAAAAGTTAAGGACCTGTTCAGGAAAGCCTAAGCCCATGCTATGGGAACGTTAATGCGCATGCCGTCTACGATGGATATGCGGCCACCGCGATGCCCCGTAACGCCGGAGCCCCCGGTCGGCGGGCCGGGCGCGGCTCGATCCTGCCGGCTCGCATCGCGGGCGGCCGCGCGATCGGATGCAGACAGAGGGAGAGTGGATGCCATGCGCTTCTTGAGACGATACCCGAATGCCGTGGTGGCATTCGCCCTAGCGGCCCTGCTCGCTCTAGCGGGCTTCATGCTCCTGCCGCCCGAGACCAGCAACGCAGATGGCCCCGCACCAGCAGCCGCCGGCGGCAGCACGCCGTTTGGCCAATGGCAACGCGGCGTGGTGCCGCTGCTGTTGCAGACCGACCTGCAATGGGCCGAGGTGCACTACGCCGATGGCACCATGAAAACGCACGGCTGCGGCCCCACCTGCCTGTCGATGGTCTACATCGGCCTGACCGGCAAGAAAGACCTCGACCCGGCCAGCATGGCCGCCTACAGCGAGAACCAAGGCTATGTTGACAGCGGCATCACCAGCTGGCTGCTCATGGGCGCAGGCGCGCAGCAGCTGGGCTTGCAGGTGCGCGAGCTCTCACCGAACGCGGGCGTCGTGGCCTCCGAGCTGGCAGCCGGGCGCCCCATCATATGCAGCGTGGGCCCGGGCGACTTCACCACGGAAGGGCATTTCATCGTGCTCGCGGGCATGAGCGCCGATGGCCGCCTGATCGTGCACGACCCCAACAGCGCCGAGCGCAGCTCACGCGCATGGGATGCCGACCAGGTGCTCTCGCAGTGCCTGAACCTCTGGTCGTACTACGTGTAGCGGAAGAGCGCTCAGCCCAGCATCAGGGAAGCGGGAGCGCCGGGAAGGAGAGCTCGATGGTGAAGGTGCCGCCCGCTGCCCGCGCGCTCGCCGCCATGCCCATCGCATCGCGCAGAGAGCGCACCACCGCAAGGCCGAGCCCCGCTCCGGGAGCGTTACGGGCAGCATCGGCCCGATAGAAGCGCTCGAACAGGCGCGCGCTGTCGATGGAGGCAGCGTCGGCCACCGGGTTCTCGAAGATGAGCGCGCTGCCCTCTTGGCGTATCACCAAGTCGCCCGACCCGTGCACGAGGGCGTTCTGCACGAGGTTCTCGAACACGCGCCGCAGCGCCCCCTCATCAGCCAGCACGGCCATCTCCGGGTCGTCCAGCGCTACCTGCGGGCAGAAGCCCCGCTGCTCGAAAGCGGGGAAGCTCGCGGCCAGCACGCTCTCCAACACCGGCAGCAGGCGCACCGTGCGCACGTCGAGGTGCAGATCGGGGTCGGTGGCGCGCGTGTAGGCGAATAGCTGGTCGAGCATCACCTCCATCGCATCGAGGCGCTCGGCGGCCATGCGGGCGCATCGCTCGCGCCGGGCGAGGTCGCGCTCCCCTTCTGCCAGTTGGAGGTAGCCCTTCGCGCCCGCCAGCGGCGTGCGGATATCGTGCGAGAGGCTGGCCAGGTCGCGCTGGAACCGCTGGCGCTGCATCTGCGCCTCGCGCCGTTCGGCATCGCTGGCATCGAGCTCGGCGTTCACCGCGCGCACCAGCGCAGCATGCCCCGTACCCGGCAGCCCCACGGAAAGGCGGGCATTGCTCAACGGATCGCGCCCGCGCAAGAAGCAGGCCATGCGCAGAAGCTCGCGGTGCTGGAGCACCAGCACCGCGACGAAGATGGCTATCGCTATGGCGAACAAGGCCCAAGCGAGCATGCTCACACATCCCTCTTCCGGCACACGCCGAACACGACCGCCGCGCAAACGGCGATGAATGCGAATGTCACCAGCAGGATATCACCCACGGGCGGCAGGCCCAAGATGGGCGTGGCCGCAGCGGGGTGCATGAGCTCGCCCGCACCTGCGCTCAGCAACTGCACGCAACCGTACAGCGTCAGATACGTTGCATCCGCGAGCCACGGCACCGCGGCCGACAGCAGCTCGAACAGCGCCGCGATAAGGCCGCCCGCGATGCCCGCAGACACCAGCACCGCGCATGCGGTGCCCACCCACTCGCTGCGCGCTATCCACACGACGCACGCGGTGATGAACGCATACGCGCACGAGATGAGCCACGCCAGCGCGAGCCACGCCACCACATCAGCGGCCGTGTCGCCCACCTGATAGGTGAAGCCGTACGCCGCGAATGCCGCCGCGCAGGAAGCTGCGCACAGCAGCAGGAACACAGCCTGTATGAGCGCCACGAGCACCAGCTTCTCCGCGTAATAGCGCACGCGCCCGCGACGGTCCATCACCAAGCTGCGCACGAAACCGCCCCGGAAGTCCGACGTGAGGAACAGCACCACCACGATGCTGCCCATAAGGCCCAAGAAACCCCCGGCCAGGAACTCTTGCGACCAGGCCTGCGTGATGCTCGACAGCTCCCTTTCGTTCAGCGCCTGGCTCTCCGCCGCAGCTTCTTGCAGGTCGCGCTCGACCGCGGCGCGCTCGTCTGCGCTCAGCTGCTCCATCTGCTCGGCGGCCATATCGTTCACATACGCCGTGAACTCGGGGGAGCTCACCCACGCCAGCACCGCAACGCCGAGCACGCACATCACCGCGGTGATGGCTGCGAGCACCCAGAACTGCATCTGATGCGTCAGCCTGTATATATCCGATCTCAGCAGGTTCAGCATGCGGAGGCCCCCTTCTGGTCCATCAGCTCGACGAAGTAATCTTCCAGGTCGCGCTTATTCTCAGTGAATTCCAGTACCGTAGCGCCGCTCTCGCGCAACGCCTCGGCCACGCACGCCGGCTCGACGATCCCGGACAGGCGCAAGGTCTTGTCCGGCTCCATGCGCAGCACGGCCTGCGGGAAGCGCTCCTCCAAGAGCGCGAGCGTCATCTCGGGCGTGGTGGTGCGCACCCGCAGGCTCTCGCCGCACTCGGCGCTCACCTCCGCGGTGCTCATCTCGCGCACCATGCGCCCCTCTGCGATGACCCCATAGCGCGTAGCCATGCGGTCGAGCTGGTCGAGCACATGCGAGCTTATCAGCACCGTCATGCCGAACACCTCGTTCAAGCGCACGATCAGGCTGCGCATCTCGCGCGTGCCCTCCGGGTCGAGCCCGTTGAACGGCTCATCGAGCAGCAGCAGGTCGGGCGAGCCCACGAGCGCCATCGCTATGCCCAGCCGCTGCTTCATGCCCTGCGAGAAGCTCCTCGCGCGCTTGCGGCCCGTATCAGACAGGCCCACCAGCCGCAGCATCTCGTCTGCGCGCCCCTTCGCATCGGGCACGCCGATGGCCAGCGCCTTCGCCATCAGGTTATCGCGCGCCGACATGGCCGGCAGCAGCCCGGGCTCGTTTATCAGCGCCCCGATGCGCGCCCTGACCGCGTCGCCCTCCGCGGCTGCATCGTGCCCGAACAGGCTGATGCTGCCCGCCGTGGGCGCAGCCAGCCCGTCGATCATGCGCATGACGGTCGATTTGCCGGCGCCGTTCTTCCCCACGAAGCCGTAGATATCACCCTCAGCCACGTGCATGTCGAAGCCGTCGACCACGCGCCGCCCGCGATACGCTTTCGCGAGCCCGCACGTCTCGATCACATACATCCTCTCACCTCTCTCTGCTCGCCTCTCAACTCCCTCTCGAGTATGGCGTCAGGGGTTCTGGAAAGGTTTGGGAAACATTTAAGGAATCTTCAAGATACGGTGCCGGCGGTGTGCGCGCTCGCACCCGAACCCTGCGCCGGCTCGGCGCAGAAGCGGAAGCCGATGCCCCAGACCGTCTGCACGTATGCGTCGGTGCCGGTGGGCTTGAGCTTGGCGCGCAAGTTCGACACGTGGGCGGCCACGGTGCTCTCCTGCGCCGCATACGGCTCGCCCCATGCGCGCTCGAACAGCTCCTGCTTCGTGAACACGCGGCGAGGGTTCTCGGCCAGCATCTCAGCGATGTTGAACTCGGTGCGCGTGAGCGGCACCTCGACGCCATCGACCGACAGGGTGCGCGCCTGCGCGTCGAGCGTCCAGCGGCCCGCCTGCAAGCGCTCGGCGCTGCCCGGCCGCCCCTGCGCGCCGTGGCGCAGCTGCACCTGCACGCGGGCCGCCAGCTCATCCAAGTCGAACGGCTTCGCCAGGTAATCGTCGGCGCCGAGCGCGAGCAGGCTCACCTTGTCGGCCGGGCTCGCCTTCGCCGAGATGATGACCACAGGCAGCGCCCCATGCTGCTGCCGCACGAATGCCACGATATCCTCGCCGGTGGCGCCCGGCAGCATCAGGTCGCACACCACCACGTCGAAGGCGCGCGCAGAGAGCAGCATCTGCGCCTCGGTGCCCGAGAACGCCGGCACCACCTCGATGCCGTCGCGGCGCAAGCGCGTGCACACCACATCGTTGATGGCCGCATCATCCTCTACGACGAGCACCGCATGCGAGCTCACGCGCATCCCTCCCTCTCTCTGCTGCCTGCATAACGAGAGCCTGGCGATGCTCTCTCGGCCGCCAGGCTCTCTATCAATGCAGCTCTCTTCCTGCTAGTTCAGGAAGTCGTTCAGTATCTCCTGTTCGGCCTCTTCCTCGGTCAGCCCCAGCGTCTCGAGCTTCACGATCTGGTCGCCGGCTATCTTGCCGATAGCGGCCTCGTGCACCAGCACCGCATCCTCGCTCGCGGCCTCGATGCCTGGGATGGCCTTCACCTTGGCGTTACCCATGATGATGGCGTCGCACTGCACATGGCCGCGGCATGCCGCCTCGCCGATGACGAGCGGGTTGAACACCTGGATGGAATCGTCCTGCGCCACCGAGCGCGAGATGACCTGCACCGACGAGCCGTCGCCGGTGAGCTGCACCTTCATGTTCGATTCGGCCACCTGCCTGCCGTGCGTCAGCAGCTTCTCGGTGAGCACGAGCCGTGCGTCCGGGCCCAGCGTGGCGTTGGTGTCGCGGATGGTGGACGTCACGCCGCGCAGCTGCGTGAGCTCCATCTCGCACACCGCGCCCTCGTCCATGATGACGTTCGTAGTGGGGTTCAAGATGCGCTCGCCGGTGCCTTCGCCCTCGCCGTAGTGCTTCTCCACGTAG
>CAJTXX010000033.1 GCA_910584145.1 uncultured Eggerthellaceae bacterium
GATGGCGAGCCCCATGCATAGGCCGAACACCAGCCCTGAGGCGTAGAACACGCCTTCGGTGAGGCTGCCGAAGGCGCCGAGCGAGCATGCGAGCAGGATGGCGAAGCACGCGATGCCCGCAGCCACCGACACGCCCATGATGCGGATGGGCGCCACGCTGTCCATGAACCGGCCCGAGGTGAGGCGCACCGCGATCATGACGATAGCGGAGGTGGTGTAGAAGACGCCGGGGTTGCCCACGTGCAGGGAGTTACCTAAGAGCCCCATGTAGAAGATGTTGAACGAGAATGCGGCGCACATGAGCAGAACGGGGATGGTGCCGGGCAGCGCTGCGGGCTCGAATACGCTGTCGAGCACACGGCGCCAACCGCGCAGCTGCTCGCGCTCGACGGTTTCGGTTTGCTCGACGGCGGCGCGGCCGACCTTGCCCGCTTCCCAACGGGCGCGATAGCCCGAGGTGGCCGGCAGCTTGCGCGGGTCGCGCTCATAGCGCGTGGCGAGGCCCAGGACGAGCGCCAGCAGGCTGCACGCGGTGCAGCCGATATAGAAGTTCTGCGCTGGGTCGGTGGATACGAGGAAGATGGCAAGCGCCGGCCCGATGGACATGGAGACGGCTTGGCCGAGGCCGTAGTAGCCGATGCCCTCTCCCATGCGCGAGGAGGGGAGGACGTCGGCGGCAGCGGTGGCCGTTGCGGTGGTGGCCGCCGAGAAGCCAGCGCCTTGCAGCACGCGCCAGAGCACGAACACGGCGCCCTCGTTCGCCAGGAGCGGCCCCGTGCAGCCGGCGAACATGATGAGCGCGCCAGCCAGGATGACGAGCCGTCGCCCGTGCAGGTCGACCACCGGTCCGCTGACGATGCGCGCCACCGCGGCTGCCACCGAGAAGCAGAGCGCGCCGATGCCGGCGAGCCCTGCCGAGCCGCCCATGCGCTCGAGATAGACCGACGTTCCCGCATTCAACCCCTGGCCTACCAAGAACGACGCCATCGTGCATCCTAATATCAGGATGAATATGGGCGACCAGAGCCCTTCGCGCGGTGCGGTGCTCTGGCTGGGGCTAGTATGCGATGCGTTCACCTCGGTTGCCATCAGATGCCTTTCTTGCGGGGCCGCTCTGCGGAGCAGTGGAAACCGTCGTTGCCAGTCTTGTGATAGAATGTTGCGCGCAGGATAGATTATATTCCGCCGTCGCACGCGATGGCGGTCGTATTTTGGAGAGCATGGTTCTTGGGATTCTGAACATAGCGGGCACCTCTGCATCCGCCATGAGCGGGTGCGGCAGCCAGATAGTTGTCGGGGGGGGGGTTCTGAGCAACCGCTTTGGGCGGATGCGGGCCGCTATAGCCGTTCTCGTTGGTGCGCGAGCAGCAACGTAATCCGTAAAGAAGATCGGAGGGGCGCACACGGACATCTGTCCGTGTTCTCGTGCGCGCTGGAGGCCCTATGGCTGCGGTAAGCCGTGTGCGAGATGCCGCTGCGCAGCGCCGCGCTTGGTTCGCCATGCGCGTGCAAGAGGGCACCGAGGCCGAGGTGTGCGCCTTCATGCGGGCCGCTATCGCCGATGCAGGCATCGAGGCTGTGTGCGTGGTGCCGCATTCCCTTATAACCAGACCGGGCACCTGCGAGGCTGGCAGCCTTCATGAGCTGCTGCCGGGGTGCGTTCTGGTCGCAACCGATGACATAGAGCAGATGCGGGCGGCGCTGGTGCGCACGTCTGCGTTACGCCGCTTATCCGGCAGGCGCGTAGCCTTCGTCCCACTGGCCGACGATGTGGCCGAGTGGGTCGAAAGCTGCGCACAGGTGGATGGCTGCACCTTCGGCATGTCCGAAGGCTATGACGAGCAAGGCAAGGTGGTCGTGGTCTCTGGCCCGCTCAAGGGGCGCGAGAGCATGATACGCAAGACGAACCACCGCAAGAAGCTCGCCTACATCCGCATACCCCTCTTCGGGGAGATGGTGGAGGCCGAGCTGGGCCTTCGCTTGGTGCGCAAGTAACGGATACCCTCTCGCTGTGCACACGCCGCGTCCGGCGCTGTTGGCATGAGGGGATGAATGCGTTGTCGTTTTGAGCTGGCTCGCCGGTATGGCGAAGCTATGCGGGAGCAGAGGTTCGCGTGTGGTATGCGGTGCAGGTGTCCACCGGGCACGAGCAGATGGTGTGCGACATGATCGCGCAGGCGGCGGCCGATGAGGCGTCGCTGGACGAGTGCTTCGTGCCGACCTATCGCACCGGCCAGAAGCGGGGTGGCGCATGGGAGCCCTGCGAGCGCGTGTTGTTCCCGGGTTATCTGATCGTGGTGACGCGACAGATCGAGCGCGTGGAGCGCATGCTGCGCAGCGTGAAGACGTTCACGAGGCTGCTCGGCAACGACAAGGCATTCATCCCCTTGAATCCGGAAGAAGTCGCCTGGATAGAGGCGTTCACCAGCCGCGACGATTGGCTGGTGGAGATGAGCGAGGGGTATCTGGAGGATGGCCGCGTGGTGGTGACGAGCGGCCCGTTGGTGAGGCATGAGTACCTGATCGACGAAGTGAACCACCGCCAACGCAAGGCTCGGCTGCGCGTGCAGATGTTCAACCGCACGATAACCGCCGAAGTGGGCCTGAAGCTTGTAGGGAAGAAGAGCTATCAGAAAAGCATTGGGAAGCACGACTGACAAGAAGCACCCGAGCACCCGCTTGGGCTACCGCTTCGTGAAGCGGGCATTCGACCTCGCGTTCAGCAGCGCTGTCATCGCGGTGGGCTTCCTGCCCGCGGTGGTGCTCTCGGCTGCCATCGTCATCGACTCGCCTGGTGCGAGCCCCATCTATTCCCAGACGCGCCTCGGGCGCGACGAGAAACCCTTCAAGATGTACAAGTTCCGAAGCATGGTGCCCGATGCCGACGAGCTGCTGCCGGAGCTCGCAGGCAAAAACGAAGCGAGCGGCCCTCTGTTCAAGATGAAAGACGACCCGCGCGTGACCCGTGTGGGCCGTTTCATACGCAAGCACTCCATAGATGAGATGCCCCAGTTCCTGAACGTGTTCTTAGGCCAGCTCTCCTGCGTGGGCCCACGCCCGCCGCTGCCCCAAGAGGTAGCCGAGTACACCGAGCGCGACCGTAAGCGCCTGACCGTGAAGCCGGGGCTGTCCGGCTACTGGCAGATACGCGGCAGGAGCGATCTGTCCTTCGACGACATGGTGAGCCTCGATCTGGACTACATCCATGATGCTTCTGTGCTGACCGATCTGAAGGTCATCGGAAAGACGGTGACCATCATGGTGAAAGGCGACGGAGCCTACTAGGCATGGCATCCGGTATCCAGCATGTGTTCATCATCGGGTCGAAGGGCATCCCTGCCAGGTATGGCGGCTTCGAGACGTTCGTCGAGAAGCTGGCCGAGCATCAGGCATCTCGAAGCATCAGATACCATGTGGCTTGCGCGGTAGATGAGATGCCTGACGTGCAGGAGTTCGAGCACAACGGCGCTCATTGCTTCAACATCCGCTGGCGCCCGATCGGCGCTGCGAAAGCGATAACCTACGATCTCGATGCCCTCAAGTGGGCGCTCGGCTATATCGAGCGCAACGGCATCGAGCATCCCATCATCTATATCCTGGCGTGCCGCATCGGGCCGTTCATCGGACGCTATGCCAAGCGCATCCATGAGCTGGGCGGCAAGCTGTTCGTGAACCCTGATGGCCATGAGTGGCTGCGCGCTAAGTGGAGCGCGCCGGTGAAGCGCTATTGGAAGCTCTCCGAGAAGGGCATGGTGAGGCATGCCGATCTGGTCATATGCGACAGCTTGACCATAGAGGCCTACATCAGGGGGGGATACGCCCGCTACGCCCCGCAGACGACCTATATCGCCTATGGGGCGGATACGCGCGCATCTGCGCTCGCCGATGACGACCCTGCGTTCACAGGATGGCTGGCCGAGAAGGGCCTTGCACCGTTCGGCTACTACCTCATCGTGGGCCGTTTCGTGCCCGAGAACAACTACGAGGCCATGATCGGCGAGTTCATGGCATCTGACACGGAGAAGAGCCTCGCTATCGTCACCGATGCCCGAGGGCCCTTCCTCGATGAGCTCGAAGCGAAGCTTCGCTTCTCCGAAGATCCCCGCATCAAATTGGTGGGAACGGTCTATGACCAAGAGCTCCTCAAGAAGATACGCGAGAGCGCTTTCGCCTACATCCACGGGCACGAGGTCGGCGGTACCAACCCCAGCTTGCTCGAAGCCCTCGCCTCCACTCAGCTGAACCTCCTTCTCGACGTCGGGTTCAACCGAGAGGTAGCCGAGGACGCGGCGCTGTATTGGGACAAGGGGCGGGGATCTTTATCAGCTTTAATCGCCGGTATTGAGCGGTTCGATACTGATTTGATAAGGCGGTACAGCATGCGATCATCGGATGCGATAAAAGCTCGCTACTCATGGAACGATATAGCATGTCGTTACGAAGCGTTGATCGAGCAGAGCGTATGAGATACGTTCAGATAAGCACCCATGCTGATGGATGGGGAAGAACGCTTCTCTTTGAAAAGCATAAGGAACTGCAATCTCAAGGTCATGAATCATATGTCTTTTGGGCGCGGGGTGCGCATTCTCAAGATGAATACATGAAAAAAATCGCATGGTACCCCGAATCTTGTCTCGACGCCATACTGACACGATTTGACGGGAAGGCTGGGTTTCATTCCAGACATCAGACAAAGAGGCTTTTGGAGCGTCTGGATAAGATAGCCCCAGATTATGTGCATCTTCATGTTCTCATCGGGTATTATCTTAATGTAGAGATGCTATTTGACTGGCTAGTGGAGCATGATTGTCAAGTTATATGGACAATGCATGATTGTTGGGCTTTCACGGGGCATTGTATACACTTTACGCAGATCGGCTGTAATCAGTGGTTGACTGGATGCGCAAAACGCAGAGCGTGTCCGTCCATCGATAGTTATCCAAAAACATTCTCGGCGAAGAGTGTTCTATGGAACTACGAAGAGAAGCGAAGGATCTTCACGTCTCTTCCTGCGGACAGGATGACTCTTGTCGCACCATCTCAATGGCTCGCGAACAATCTAAGACGATCTTTTCTTTCCAAATACGATGTCGTGGTGGTACCTAACGAAATCGATCGTTCCATTTTCAAACCGACTGAAGGCTCTTTTCGATCAAGACATGGAATCGAGGATATCTTTACGGTCCTCGCTGTCTCCAATGGATGGAGCGAGAAAAAGGGAATAGATGATATCGAAAGACTATCAAGCGACCTTTCTGGCGACGTCGCGCTCGTTGTGGTTGGTTTGAATGCGAAGCAGATTAAAAAAATGAGAAAAAAGATAATCGCTGGAAGGGATACAAGGTTAGGCTCGAAGTTGATTCTGCTGCCAAAAACAGATTCTGTCGAGGAGCTGGTTGAGTTATATAGTGCCGCTGATATCTTTTTTAATCCGACAAAAGAGGATACATATCCAACCGTCAATCTTGAGGCAGAGGCGTGTGGTACCCCTGTTATTACCTATGATGCGGGGGGATGTTGCGAGACGATCGGGCGAGATGACTCTCTTTGCGTGCGTGATTATGAAGAAGCATTTTCCCATATCACCGCATTGGCATCTGACTATTCCGCAGAGCGGTCAGATACCCTAAAGCTGGAACATGATCCTGCGTAGCGTGCGCGGAAATGAGAAAAGTATCGCGGTACTTAGTATCAAGGAGCCGAGACTGTGGAACGACATTGATTCTTTGATATTGGCGATGCTCTTATCAAAAGAGTTCATTCTTGACTATTTCGGAATCGGGTTATCGCTCAATCTCATCATATGCTGCTCTATCTTGATCCGAATTCTTTGCTCTACATGGCGAATCCCTTCTTTCGTATTCTTGTCGATAGGGTTCCTATCTATATTGCTTGCCCTGAATTACTGCATCGGCGGCAGTCTGGTTGTTTTTATCGGGAACATGTTAAGGGTATTTCAGGTGATTATCTATGCGCTTTATTTGGTCTATCTAAAGAGAGAGAGGTCTGAATTTCTGAGGAATATGTACGGTAAAGGCGCATACCTTTTCAATGGTGTATTGCTTATCAATCTTCTTGTAATGTATATCCAATATCGCTGTCCTGGGGCGTTCGTTGCAGTTTCTAATGGGCCAGCGCTTGCTGGCGAAGATCTCATATCTGGTTTATTCGGGTACGGTTCGACTCATGTGGTGGCGATTTACACGACATTCGTCGTTGTTTACGATATCGATTTGCTAACAAGGATGAAGACGAAAGGTCCCCTGCTTATCTTCACCCTCGTAATGTCTGTGTTGTCATTATATATAGCAACGTTGAATGATAATAAAGCGCTATTCTTCTTTCTTCCGCTGGGGGTAATCCTATATGCGATGATATGGGCATCATTCGACTCGCGGCGGATAAGGGGATTGTTCATTGCGTTTTTCGTAGTCAGCTTGGTTATGATGATTCTGTTCTGGTCGTCAACCTTTTTCCGTAGTTTTGTCGAACAGAATATCTTCCACTCTATTCATATTGCGATGAGAGCCCTTGAGGAGGGGGCGTACGTCAATGGAAGCGATGAGCGCTTCAAGATGATAGTATTTGCGCTCGGTCATGAGATGAGCTGGGCTCTCGGTGACGGTTTCGGGCTTGCGGGCATATATCAAGAGGGCTATGTGGGCTTCAATCACTTCGGGATGAGCGACTACGGGTCCCTCATCGTTCTAGGTGGAATCTGGTTCTATGCTCTGCTCGTTGTTTTTTATACCAAGTCGCTCACATTTGATGTTTTAAATCATCGTAAGAACAAGGGTGTGATCGTGTTTGTCATTGTTATTCTGATCGTCGCCTCATCGATGTTCACGCAGATTTTCACACAAGTGAGGATTGCGATCCCCTTTCTGATGCTGGGATACGCTCTTTACAGTGCATGGACTCACCTATCAAGTGCTTTCATTGCAAAACACGACCCATCTGCAGCCTCCCTGCCAGTAAAACTCGAAGAGCACATGAAGAAAGCACGAGAAGATGAGGAGGTTTTACGTGTGGGACGGTCGGAGATAAATGTCATTCTCGTAAAAAATATTCTTTCAAAAGATCAGACACTGAAATCTAAAACATTCTCATATATCGCATGAATACCAAGCTTTTGTACGTTATCGTTAGTTCACCAGCGGATGTCTATCTAGAACAGGCCTGTGTGTCGATGTATTCCGCGAAGATGTACGAACCATCTATACGTATCGAGGTTTTAACGGATAACCATACAATAAATACCTTTTCTGAAGCTCGGGAGAAGATGGTTAGCCTTGCTGACGAGATCGTATCTGTTGTCTTTCCAGATGATATCGATGCTAAGACTAGATCACGTTTGCTAAAAACAAGCGCACGGCAGCACATAACTGGCGACTATCTGTTCATTGATACGGATACGATAGTCACTGGCTCCTTGCGGGAGATAGATGATGTTGATTGCGATATAGCTGCTGTAAAGGACATGAATGGTTCGATTCCCTTCGCGACGAAGGATCATATTGAACGTCGTGTCGGGAAAGTGTTCGACAGTCGCTTCGATGTAAGCGATTTTTATTTCAATAGCGGTGTTATGTATGTGAAGGACTCAGAAGTTGCCCATGAGTTCTACAGGTCATGGAATCGTAATTACAAGCTATGTGTCAAGAAGGGCATCTTCGTCGATCAACTCTCGTTGGTATACACGAATCATATCTTCGAAGGTATTATCAGGCCTCTTGGATCCGCTTGGAATACCATGCTCAAAGTATGCTCCTTGAACCAGATACAGCAAGCAAAGATCATACATTATTTTAATGATGGCTCTGATTTGTCGAAGCTGAACAAGAAGGTGACTTTCGCAGATATAAAAGATAGCGGAGTGCTGAATGAGGAAATCGAGCAGATGATAAAAGATCCCTCCAAACTTTTTGTCGATGACCCTCTAGTGATCGAAGCGGCTTATAAGGAGTTTCTGCAGTCGAGTTTTGTGAGAATCACCTATCGGCTATACGAGAAGAAGAGACTCCTTTTCGTTGAAAGAGCGATCGAGCGTCTATATGAGTTATATAACACTATCAGAGTTGCCCGCAATCGATGAATTGAGATTGTGTGATTGATATTGGGCAATAGAATAAAGCTTATTGGTAGCGCGGAAAGGTGCTCTTCGTTCAAATGCTGTGCCATTATCCAAAGCACATGCATTAATGACCGTCTTAATGCGCGAGACGCAGATGATAGCGCGATGTTAGCCCTTCCGGATAACGTCACTCATCGATAAAAGGTATCAATGCCAGCAATGGGAATCCAAAAAAGAAGAATCCGGGTTTGCTTTGCGCAACCCGTTATGCATGGTTCGCGGTATCAAGAATGGGTTAAATGCCTTCTATATGCGAATGATGTTTTTGCAGTACAGTATCTCGATCTCGATCTGCCTGAGGTTGATGTCGCTGATAATGGTCTGACAAAAGCGGTCAAAAAGATACGTAGGATATTCAAAAAGATAAGATTGATACCGCCTATCCTATCGAGCGATATAGTCGTTTTCAATAATTGCCTCCTCGATGAGAAGCTTTATCATGTCGCGCGTATGTCAAACAAGAAGATAGTTCTTGATGCGTATATCTCGAAATATCAAACATTAGTTTGCAGTAGAAAAGTTCTTGTAGAGAAATCCAAAAAGGCAGAGAGGCTCCGTCAAGAAGAGCGCGATCGATTTGATGGCGCGGAGGTAGTTATATTCCTAAACAGAACAGAGAGGGATTTTTATTGCAGTGTATTAGATGCGTATCCGCGAAGAAGCTGCATCATCCCCTTGCATAACTCTCCCAAACGTACGGCTAAATTGGGATTCTTGAAGGGATGTAAGGAAAAGCCTCTTTTCTGTTGGTGGGGTGGCGAGAATAATCCGATACATGGACTCGGAAACATCATCCATGCACTTGATATCCTTGAGAAACAGGGTCTCGAATTCAAATTCGAGATATTCGGTACCAACGAGCAAGAGGGTGTGGCTTATTATCGCGGACTGCTTGAGGAGGTAGGGTGGGAAGGCAAAGTAATACCACGTTATGATCTTCGCATGTCAGATGGGAGTCTAGAAGAATATTTGGTCGAAAATTGCGATTTCGCATTCGGGCTGCTGTCTGATGAGGATAAGGCAGTCAATGTTATTGCGAATAAAGTGTTGGATTGCATCAATATGCAGATTCCATTCTGGACGGCTGATAGTCCTGCGCTGCGTGAATTTTTCTCCGAAAACGAGATCTGCTATTGTGAAGACATATCGCCGCAGGCTCTTGCGGCGAAGATCGCCGAAACCGTGAACGATCAGGATATACAGAGGAGACTCGAGAAAGCTTCCGAGTCTTTTGCAGAAAACTTCTCTTTAGACAAGCTGAATCATAAATTCATAGAGGTGCTGAAAAGCATTTCGTGATCAGGAATCGATTATCTTCTCGATAAGAAAGGTGCGCAATTGAAAGCAGTCATCTTAGCGGGTGGCTATGGTACCCGCATATCCGAAGAGAGCAGGCTACGGCCTAAGCCTATGGTCGAGATCGGTGGCATGCCAATCCTCTGGCACATCATGAAGTCGTATTCGCATTTTGGTGTGAATGATTTCGTGATATGCGCAGGATATATGCAACATGTGATCAAGGAATGGTTTGCTGATTACGCTTTGCATACGAGCGATATCACCTTTGATTTCGCCAAGGGCGGCGAGATGGTGGTGCACAAGCGACATGCGGAACCTTGGAATGTGACCGTGGTCGATACGGGGCTCGATACGATGACGGGCGGACGTATCAGGCGCGTACGTGACTATATCGGAGACGAGCCATTCCTGCTCACTTATGGGGATGGGGTATGCGATGTCGACATCGCAGAGCTTATCGATTTCCATAAAGAACATGGAAAACTCGCGACGATCACTGCGGTAGAGCCAGGTGGGCGATTCGGTGTGCTCGATATGTCGGACGACGGTTCCATCAGGAGCTTTGGTGAGAAGCGGATCGAAGATGGCGGCTGGATCAATGGCGGATATATGGTCCTAGATTCTGCTGTGATCGATCTCATAGAGGGCGATGACACCGTTTTTGAACAGCATCCGCTCGAAGAGCTCGCCCGCACAGGCGAGCTCGTTGCATATAGGCATAAAGGATTCTGGCAGTGTATGGATACGCTGCGCGAAAAGAGCATGCTCGACGATCTGGTAAAAGGCGGTCAGGCTCCTTGGATGAGGTGGCAGCGATGACGCCGCGAGAGGTGCTTGCATGCTATCGGGGCCGACGCATTATGGTGACAGGGCACACTGGCTTCAAGGGCTCGTGGCTTTGCAGTATCCTCGAGCTTGCGGGGGCTCAGGTAGTAGGATATGCTCTCGAGCCTCCTACTGACCCGAACCTTTTCAGGATCAATAATGCATGGAAAGCCGTTGAGAGTGTGATCGGTGACGTGAGGAATGGTAGTGCGCTCGCAGATGTTATGGTGCGCTTCAGCCCTGAGATCGTTATCCATATGGCGGCCCAACCCCTCGTCCGTGAGTCATATATAGATCCTGTTGGCACTTATGAAACGAATGTGATGGGTACCGTGCATGTCTTGGAAGCGGTACGCGGATGCTCGAGCGTGCGCTCTGTTCTGAATGTAACGACGGATAAGGTCTATTTGAATCATGAATGGTCGTGGGGTTATCGAGAAGATGACGTTCTGGATGGGTGCGACCCTTATTCGAACTCGAAGTCGTGTTCAGAACTGGTGACGCATTCCTATACCGGCTCATTCCTCGAAGAATCAGGTATTGCGGTGTCGACTGCGCGTGCGGGCAATGTGATCGGAGGTGGCGATTTCTCGAGGGATCGCATCGTCCCTGATTGCGTGCGTGCGGCTCTTGGAGGAGCGCCGATCACTATCCGCAATCCGCGCTCGACGCGTCCTTATCAGCATGTGCTCGAGCCTTTGTTCGCATATCTGCTCATAGCGATATCTCAAATGGATAATCTTGCTTTCAGCGGTGCCTACAACATAGGCCCCGGAGATGAAGGCTGCACCACCACTGAGGATGTGGTGCGGATGTTCGGGGACGCATGGGGAGAGGGATTCTCTTGGCAGGTGCGCCCGGATGGTGGCCCTAGGGAGGCGAACTTCCTGAAACTCGATTGCTCGAAGATCCGATCGATCTTCGGGTGGATTCCTGTGTGGGACATAGAACGTGCCATAGAAGAGACAGTGGCATGGACGCGTGCGTGGGTTGAAGGATGCGACATGGGACCATTCATGCGAAAGCAGATAGAAAGCTATATGGCAGATGCGGAGGAGAGATGAAGATGCATATGATGGATGAGAGCACTGCGCGCGAAGCGATACTAAAGGCAGTCGGCGAATATGCTTCCACATATCTTGCGTCTACAGAGTGGCAGGAAGGTGGGCGCATCCCGTATGCGGGGCGGGTCTTCGGATCTGAAGAAGTAGTGAACCTAGCCGACTCGATGCTCGACTTCTGGCTCACCGCTGGTACGTGGACCGAGCGTTTCGAGCGTGATTTCGCGGAGTATCTTGGTGTCGGCTATGCGAGCCTCGTGAACTCTGGTTCATCGGCGAATCTGCTCGCCTTCATGACTCTCACGGCACCTGAGCTCGGTGTGCGGGCGATACGGCCTGGAGACGAGGTCATCACAGTGGCTGCAGGCTTTCCAACCACTGTCTCGCCGATCATCCAGTACGGCGCCGTGCCAGTCTTCGTTGATGTGACCGTTCCCCAATATAATGTGGACGTCTCGCAGCTCGAGGGGGCTCTCTCTGGTAAGACTAAGGCGGTCATGTTAGCGCATACGCTTGGCAATCCCTTTGATCTTGCTGCGGTGAAGGGATTCTGCGATACGCATGGGCTTTGGCTTATCGAAGATAACTGCGATGCGCTCGGTTCGGTCTATGAGCTCGACGGCGCCATGCGGCTTACGGGTACGGTGGGGGATATTGGCACGTCGAGCTTCTATCCGCCCCACCATATGACGATGGGCGAAGGAGGTGCAGTTTACACTGATAACCCGCTGCTGCATAAGGTGATGCGCTCGATGCGTGATTGGGGGCGCGACTGCACGTGCGCATCGGGCCAGGACAACCGATGCGGGAACCGATTCGCCGGCCAATACGGTGAGCTTCCGTTCGGCTATGACCACAAGTACGTCTACTCGCATTTCGGGTACAACCTGAAAGCGACAGATATGCAGGCAGCGGTCGGTTGCGCACAGCTCGGCAGGCTTCCGTCCTTCATCGAGGCGCGCAGGCGCAACCACGCCTATCTCGCAGAGGCCCTATCCGATCTTGAAGGTAGACTGGTTCTTCCACAGCGGTGCCCTGGATCCGATCCCAGCTGGTTCGGCTTCACGATGACGGCTCGGTCTTCTGCGGACCGCGCTCGCATCGTCCGCGCGCTCGAGGAGGAGAAGATCCAGACGCGGATGTTGTTCGCGGGCAATATCATCAGGCACCCATGCTTCGATTCCATTCGAGGGACGGATGCCTACCGCGTGGTGGGCGAGCTTCCTCAGACCGACCGCATCATGGAAGAGACGTTCTGGGTGGGCGTCTACCCGGGCATGACCGATGCAATGCTAGACAAGATCGCAGAGGTGCTTCACAAGGCGGTCCGCTAGATGGCCAGAAGAACGGCTGTCGTGACGGGTGCTTCGGGCTTTATAGGCGCTGCCTTGGTCGAGCGCCTTGTGCGCGCGGGGATAGAGGTGTATGCGATTGTTCGACGTGGTTGCGAGCGCAAGGCGCAGCTCGAGAATCCTCTCGCGACGATTGTCGAATGCGACTTATCCGAATACGATAGCCTGTCCGACCTTGTCCGTTCCTCTGAGGGGATAGATGCTTTCTACCACTTCGCGTGGGCGGGCACATCGGGTGCTTCCCGTGGAGATTCCGAGCTGCAGCTTTCCAATGCCGGGGCAGCCTGCAAGGCCGTCGAACAGGCGGCAAAGCTCGGGACGCGGCGGTTCGTATTCGCCGCGAGCATCATGGAGGAAGAAGTGCTTCAGATAGCCTATTGGCAGCAGGCGCCCCCCAACGCCGGGCATATCTATAGTGCAGCGAAGCTCGCGGCAGACAATATGTGCTATATCCTCGCAGCAGAACTTGGTATCGAATATGCCCGGGCTGTCATCTCGAACGTATATGGGCCGGGAGAATACTCTGCGCGATTCATAAACACCACCTTGAGGAAAATGGTCGGCGGGGAGCCTATAGAGCTCTCGACCTGCGAGCAGCTCTATGACTTCGTCTATATCGATGATGCTGTAGAGGGGCTTATGCGCTTGGGGATGCAAGATACGCTCGCATCTAGCTGCTACATCGGCAACAGAGCTCCAAAGCCTCTCAGGGAATATGTGCTTGAGATGAGGGAGGAGATTGGTTCGTCGTCCGACTTGCTCTTCGGTGCCCTTGGTCAAGCGGGGAGCTATCCTTCGTTCTGTGGCCATGCGGGTTTTGAGTGTATGTACGATGCGCTTGGTTTCGAGTCATCGGTTGGCTTTTCTGAGGGTATTGCGAGAACAGCAGAGCAGTTTGCTGATCTCGGAAGGAGGATAGCTTGAATGGCTGATACTGATCAGGGGCGGTTTGGATTCGCGGCAGTATTCGAAGAGAGCGGTCTTTGCGTGATCGAACCCTTCTTTTCGCAGGACAAGCGCGGTTATTTCATGAAATCATTCGAAGCTTCTTTTTTTGAAGATCATGGGCTTGATGCAGATGTATGCGAGCAGTTCGACTCATTCTCGTACCGCAACGTTGTTCGCGGGTTGCATTTTCAAACAGAGAACCCGCAATCAAAGCTGGTGCGATGCATAAAAGGTGAGATATTCGATGTTGCGGTGGATCTGCGTAGCGATTCTCCGACATACGGGAAGTGGCATGCAGAGATCCTGTCAGGTGACAACATGAAAAGCTACTTCATCCCTCGTGGCTTCGCGCATGGATTCCAGGTCCTTTCAGATGAGGCGTTAGTTTCGTATCTATGCAATGGGCTTTATTCGCCTGGAACTGATACTGGTATCTTGTGGAATGATCCTGACTTGGCTATTTCCTGGCCTATATGTGATGACGTGATACTGTCTGAGAGGGATGGTTCGCACATGTCTTTTGCTGATTTTGATACAGAATTTGGTGGGCTCGCTCTTACATAAAATGCAGATTGCGCGATCATCTGAAATGCTTCCCTTTCGCATCTTGAGAAAGAAATAACATGCGTCAGGCTGCTTTTATTCAGTTTGTGTCGAAATATATGGCGATTGCAATTCAGCTGGTTATCACTGCGGTTCTGGCGAGGCTTATATCTCCGTCTCAATTTGGTCTTTTGGCGATAGTTACAGTTTTTTCGACTTTTTTCCTTATGTTTTCTGACATGGGGATAGGTATTGCGGTGGTGCAGTTTCGTGACCTCGCGAAAAAAGATCTTGGTTCTTTGTTTGGGTTTTCGATTATCGTCGCTACTGGCCTGACGCTTCTCTTCTGTGCAGCGTCGATTCCGATTTCCGTATTTTACGGGGACAACGAACTGATCTCGTTGTGTTGCGCATCCTCTCTTGCGCTGTTTTTTTCGACATTGAATATGGTTCCTAATGGAGTCATGTTGCGCGAAAAGCGGTTCCTCAGTATTGGTTTAAGGCTTGTTTTTGCTACTGTTGTCTCAGGTATCATCGGCATCGTGCTTGCTCTGCGCGATTTCCAATGCTATGCATTGGTGGTTCAGATGGACGTACAGGCATTCATCGTCTTTGCTTGGAATCTTGCATCCTCACACCTCGGAGATATTAACTTCCGTTTCGTGAGTGTGCTAAAGAGGATCTTTTCATATTCGGCATACCAATTTGGATTCTCGCTGATTAACTACTTCGCACGTAATCTCGATAATCTGATCATCGGTAAAGCATTTGGGGATGCAGCGCTCGGGTTCTACGACAAGGCCTATAAATTGACAACCTATCCGCTCTCTGCCGTTTCGGGTATAGCGGGATCTGTGATACAGCCTTTTATGGCCGAACATCAAAGCGATCCTGATAGGATATTCCAGTGTTGGAAAAAGGTTTGGAAGCTTTTATCCCTTATTGCAGTTCCCGTAGCTGCTATTTTCATTTCAGCACCTGCTCAGGTAATCGAAATAATGTATGGTCCGGGTTGGGATAGCGCCATCCCGCTGTTCTTTGCGCTTTCCTTCAGCGTTTATTTTCAAATGATCAATAACACATCGGGTGCGTTCTTCCAAAGCCTAGGAAGAACGGATCTGATGTTTAGGTGCGGTTTGGTGACTACGCTTATGGCAATTGTGGGGCTTATCATAGCTTTGATCATTGGGGACATTTCTGCCGTCGCGATAAGTATCAGCGTTTGCTACTGTTTGAATATCGTGTCTGTGGCCTACTATCTTGTGAAGCGCGGTTTTGAAAAGCCCTTTTCGTCGCTTCTTTTTCTTTTTCCAGAGATATCGGTAGGGATTGTGGCAATACTGATCTGCTCTCTTATCTCAGCTATGTTTCCTGAAGGGTTGATCATTCAGTTCTGTTTAAGAGTTCTGACGGTCTGTTCTGTGATTCTTGTTGGATATGTTCTGACAGGGCAGATGAAGGAATTAATAGGATCCATACGTAAATCAGGCTGAATTGCAAAACAGAAGGTTCCTTGATAGAGAAGGGGAGAAGCGGCCGATGAAGATAGCTATAGCGGGTCTTGGATATGTGGGGCTCTCGCTTGCGTGCCTGCTTGCGCAGGACAATGAGATTATGGGTGTTGATGTGATGCCTGAGCGGGTAGCGCAGATCAACTCCGGCATATCCCCCATACGAGATGCCGAGATAGAGGATTTCCTTGCGACCCGCCATCTTCATCTGCAGGCGACAACTGACGGTCGGGCGGCATATGGGCAAGCAGAGCTCATCATCGTGGCCACGCCTACCAACTACGATCCTGTTCGTAACTACTTCGATACCTGCCACGTTGAAGAGGTGATAGAGCAGGTGCTTGAGGTGAACCCTGATGCGGTGATCGCTGTCAAGTCCACGGTGCCCGTCGGTTATACCAAGTCGCTCGTAGAGCGCTATCCGCAAGGCCGCTTCCTGTTCAGCCCCGAATTCCTGCGGGAGGGACGAGCGCTCTTCGACAATCTGCATCCTTCTCGCATCATCGTGGGGCTTCCGATCGAGTATGCGGAGGATGTTCGCATGCAGGATGCCGCACGGGCCTTTGCATGCCTCCTCGCAAAAGGGGCGGAAGACGACGATGTTCCCATCCTCATCATGCGCTCTACTGAAGCCGAGGCCGTGAAGCTCTTCGCGAACACCTATCTGGCGCTGAGGGTCGCCTATTTCAATGAGCTCGACACCTTTGCGGCCATGCGCAGCCTCGATGCTGCGCAGATCATCGAGGGGGTGTGCTTAGACCCGCGCATCGGCACCCACTACAACAACCCCTCGTTCGGCTATGGAGGCTACTGCCTTCCTAAGGACACCAAGCAGCTGCTCGCCAACTACGAGGATGTGCCCCAAGAGATCATGGGGGCGATCGTCCAGGCCAACCGCACTCGCAAGGACTTCATCGCAGAGGATATCTTGCGCCGTGCCGGCTGGACAGAGGGCGTATCGTCCGATATCACCATAGGCATCTACCGCCTGACCATGAAAGAGGGCTCGGATAACTTTCGAGCATCATCTATCCAAGGCGTCATGAAGCGCATCAAAGCCAAGGGAGTCGAGGTCCTCGTCTATGAGCCTGCGCTCGACGCCCCCGACTTCTTCGGCAGCGAGGTCACCCACGATCTCTCTGTACTCAAAGGCAAGAGCACCCTCATCGTCGCCAACCGCATGCATCCCGACCTGGCCGATACAGCTGACCGGGTCTATACGCGCGATCTATTCGAAAGGGATTAGTGAAACTAAGGAAAGGATTTTATCATGGCAAGACCTTTTGTTTTTCCCGATCCGGATGACTGCTCCCCAAATAGTCCAACCATTATCGTCAATCCAGCTCAGGTACTTGGACTGTATAATCAGGAAACAGGAGAGCAAATGCAGCGAGTAACCTCGAAAGTCACTGAGTGGCTATGCGAAACAGCCAAAAAGAAGCATGGATGGGGAGAGGCGGCTGTTTCGGGAAATCAGTGCATTCTTACTGCATCGTTTAAATCTTGAAAAACATAGGCTAATGTTGCCGAAATTGTATCGAGTACGTAATAAGCTAAAGGTGAACGAAAACGGTTTTTGCTGGGTGATGTGCTTATTGCATGCGGAAAGGAGACAGAAATGGCCACCTCAAGCATCGTTACAATCCCCGTTTTTGCTTCTCGTGCGGCCGTAGAATCTCTTGTAGAAGCTCTGGAATCATCGGAAAAGCATCGAAGTCGCTTCAGGTCGTCGATTAGGAGCGTGCACTCGATACTTTGACGACCGATGAGCTAGAGCGCCTTATCAGTAAGAACCAATAGCATTGTTCTCGCGGAATCTTCAAGCTCTTAGCGGCAGGGTCGGACACTGGTTCGTCGAAGGTCTGCTCGCATCATATAGCTGTCCTCTTGATAGGGATATAGAGCAGTTCGTCTAGGCATCGGTGGTTGATTTTTATGTACGAAATGGTTTTCGTTTAGCGCATCCCGCTGGTGTGCGTGACGGGCGAGGATTTGCCCAGCTATTCCGTTTGCTTTGATGGGCACAAAGCGATATGGGTTGCTTTTGGGCTATAGGATCACTCCGTAGTCTTTGTTCTGTGTGCTTACGTAAGACATGTTCATAAAAGAGCTTTTTCACAAAGCTTTTAAATCGGCGCGCTCGTTCTCCTTTCCGACAACTGAAAAGAGGTTCGCATGAAAGGCATCATCCTCGCAGGCGGGTCTGGGACGCGCCTCTATCCGCTCACCACGGTCACGAGCAAGCAGCTTTTGCCCGTCTATGACAAGCCTATGATTTACTATCCGCTGTCGGTGCTCATGATGGCCGGCATCCGCGAGATCCTCATCATATCCACCCCTGATGACCTGCCCAACTTCGAGCGGCTGCTCGGGGATGGCTCGCGCTACGGCATCGAGCTCGCCTACGCTGAGCAGCCCTCCCCCGATGGCCTCGCTCAAGCGTTCATCATAGGCGAGCAGTTCATCGCAGGAGAGCCCTGCGCGCTCGTGCTCGGCGACAACATCTTCTGTGGCAACGGCCTCAAGCGCCACTTGAGGCGCGCTGTCGAGGCGGCCGAGGCCGCAGGGGGCGCCACCGTGTTCGGCTACCACGTGGATGACCCAGAGCGTTTCGGCGTGGTGGAGTTCGATGATGCCTTCAACGCCATCTCCATAGAGGAGAAGCCCGAACGCCCTAAGTCCAACTACGCGGTCACCGGCCTCTACTTCTACGATGCGCGCGTCTGCGAGCTGGCGCGCAAGGTGAAGCCCTCTGCGCGAGGCGAGCTGGAGATAACCACCTTGAACCAGATGTATCTGGAAGATGGGAGCTTGAACGTGGTGACGCTCGGGCGAGGGTATGCATGGCTCGACACCGGCACGATGGAGAGCCTCTTCGAGGCATCGGAGTTCGTGCGCGCCGTCGAGCGCAGCCAGGGGCTTTCGGTGTCGGTCATCGAAGAGACCGCCTATGAGAACGGCTGGATATCGCGCGATGAGCTCATCGAAGCTGCGCGCAAGTACGCCAAGAGCACCTACGGCCAGCATCTGCTGAAGGTGGCAGAGGGCCGCATAGCCCCCAGCGGACCGAAGGAGTAGCCCTATGCGCATCCTCATCACAGGAGCATCAGGTCAGCTCGGCTGCGAGCTGCGTCGCCTGCTTGCGACAGGCCGCGCCGAGATAGGCCCCATCCCTGAAGCCTATGATGGCGCAGAGGTCATCTATACCGACGCGGCAGACCTCGACATAACCGATGATGGCGCGGTGGGCGCAGCTGTGAGGGAGGGCGCATATGACCTCATCATCAACTGCGCCGCTGCGACTGACGTGGATGGATGCGAGGCCGACGAGCAGCGGGCGCGCCTCGTGAACGCCATCGGAGCCCAGAACCTCGCGCGCGCAGCCGATGCGCGCGGCATCCCCATCGTGCACGTCTCCACCGACTACGTGTTCCCAGGGAATGCGGCAGGAGAGCGGGAAGAGGCTGATGCGACAGCTCCCATCAGCGCCTATGGGCGCACCAAGCTCGAAGGAGAGCAGCTCGTAGCGGCTGTGTGCGCACGCCACCATATCGTGCGCACCGCATGGCTCTACGGGTACGTCGGCAAGAACTTCGTGAAGACGATGCTGCGCCTCGGGGGCTCGCACGATGAGGTGACGGTCGTAGACGACCAGCTCGGCAACCCCACATCAGCCAACGACCTCGCCTACGAGATACTGCGGATAGCGCTCACGGACGACTATGGCATATGGCATGCCACGAATGATGGCACGTGCTCTTGGGCCGACCTCGCAGAGGCGGTGATGGAGCATGCGCGCCTTCCCTGCAAGGTCGTGCGCTGCACGAGCGCAGAGTACAAGGCATCCCACCCAGCGAGCGCTGATAGGCCCGCATTCTCCTCGCTTGCCAATGCGCATCTGCGCGATACCATAGGAGATGAGATGCGCCCCTGGGAAGAGGCGCTCGCAAGCTATCTGGAGCACCTCGATGAGCTTGAGGGCTAGAGGCCATCGCTATCAGGAAAGAGAGCATATGAGCGACCCTAAGAACATACTCATCACAGGCGCTGCCGGGTTCATCGGCAGCAACTTCGCGCATTGGGTGGCAGAGCATGAGCCCGATGTCCGCATGGTGGTGCTCGATGCGCTCACCTATGCCGGCAACAAGGACAACCTCGCGGGCATCCCCGAGGGTCGCCTGGAGTTCGTGTGCGGCGACATCTGCGATGCGCTGCTCGTCGATGGGCTCGCCTCGAGAGTCGATGCCATCGTGCACTTCGCGGCTGAGTCGCACAACGACAACTCCATCGCAGACCCGGCTCCCTTCGTGCGCACGAACGTGCAGGGCACCTATACGCTGCTCGAGGCCGCACGAAAGCATGACCTGCGCTTCCATCACATATCGACTGACGAGGTCTACGGCGATCTTGCCCTCGACGACCCGGCCCGCTTCACCGAGGAGACGCCATATCGCCCATCGAGCCCCTATAGCTCTACCAAGGCATCCTCTGACATGCTCGTGCGCGCATGGCATCGCACCTATGGGATCGATGCCACCATATCGAACTGCTCGAATAACTACGGGCCGCGCCAGCACATCGAGAAGTTCATCCCGCGCCAGATCACGAGCATCCTCTCAGGCATCCGCCCGAAGCTCTATGGGGATGGGCTCAACGTGCGCGACTGGATACACACAGAAGACCACTCGAGCGCTGTGTGGGCCATCCTCACAGGCGGGCGCGCAGGCGAGACCTACCTCATCGGGGCTGACGGCGAGCGCAACAACCTCGAGGTGCTCTCCGTCATCTTAGAGGCGATGGGGCAGGCCCCGGATGCCTTCGACTGGGTGCGCGACCGCCCAGGGCACGACCGCCGCTATGCGATAGACCCCTCGAAGCTGCGCCGCGAGCTCGGCTGGGAGCCTATCCACACCAGCTTCGCAGAAGGGCTCGCAGAGACGATAGCGTGGTATGACAGCAACCGCAGCTGGTGGCAGGCGAGCAAAGAGGCCGTAGAGGCCAAGTACGCGAGATCAGGGCAGTAGGGGGCCGCGCATGGCAGCAGGGGACATCATCTCATCGGGCAACTTCACGTTCACCGAGACCAGCATAGACGGCGTCATCATCGTCGATGCGAAGGCATACGGCGATGAGCGCGGATGCTTCATGGAGACCTACAAGGAAAGCGACTTCCGCAAAGGCGGGATAGATGCCGCCTTCGTGCAGGACAACCAGTCCTCTTCTGTGCGCGGCGTGCTGCGGGGCCTGCACTACCAGATAGCACATCCGCAAGCCAAGCTCGTGCGCGTGGTATCGGGCGCTGTGTTCGATGTGGCGGTCGACTTGAGGCCGGAAAGCGCCACCTTCGGCAAATGGGAGGGCATCGTCCTCTCCGCTGAGAACCGCCGCCAGTTCTTCATCCCGCGCGGCTTCGCGCATGGCTTCCTCGTGCTCACCGGCACCGCCGAGTTCTGCTACAAGTGCGATGATGTCTACCACCCCGGAGACGAGGGCGGCCTCATGTGGGACGACCCTGCCATAGGCGTCGCGTGGCCTGCCCTCGAGGGCGATGAGGCGTTCGACCCTGCGAAGGTCATCCTGAGCGAGAAGGATAGGGTGCATCCGGGGTTCAAGAGCGAGAGCTTTATGCGATGATCGCTCGATCTCGTGCTGATTCCGCGGAATAAGGGGTGCGCGGTTGACGTGGCTCGGCGCTCATCTTTAGTATGCTGGCAGGTTATCTGAGATGGGAGCGTGAATGGGAGAGCGGTTCGAGGTCTCTGAGCTCGATGGTGTTGCGGTGGCGGAGCTGCTGGAGCTCGTCGAGGATGGCGGGGGAAAGCTCGATGTGACGATGGGCGGCACGGAGCGGTTCGTGGTGATGACCGCGGAGCGCTACCGGGCTTTGAGCGATGGTTATAAGCGCGAGAAGGAGCGGGCGGCTGCGGCGGCAGAGCGTGCGGAGGCTGCGGAGGCAGCGCTCGCTGCTGGTGCGCTCGCGGGTGCTGCTGGTGGCGCCGCGGAGGCGGCAGGGGCGGCTGCGGGCGCAGTAGGTGCCGCAGTCGTCGGGTCTGTTGAGGTCGCAGATGAGCGCACTGCACCGGTTGGCATCTCTGCACCGCAGGCAGCCGGCCCCGCTGCGCAAGGTGCCACGGCATCGGCAGCGACGCCTGCTCCGGAGGCGGCGCTCGGCGAGCATGCCGCCCCGTACAAGACGGCGCAGCTGCCGAACACCCCTATCGGCTCCGACGACTACCAGCGCAGCATGTGGCAGGATGCCATCGTCGAGCGCATGCGCAAGGTGATCGACGCCGAGGCACCGGTGGAGAAGCAGCGCCTGTTCAACACCGTGCGCGCGAGCTTCGGCATCAAGCGCAGCGGGCGCGATATCCAGTCGCACAACGAATGGCTGTTCAACCGCAAGATCAATGCGAAGCAGACCGAGTTCGCCGGCAGCACGTTCGTGTGGCGCGCCGACCAAGACCCGCAGACCTATCGCACGTATCGCCCCACGAACGAAGAGGCGAATCGGCAGATCGCCGAGTATCCGTATCAGGAGCTGCTGGCGGCCATCCTCGCTGCGCTCGGCAGCGCTGAGAAGCTGAGCTACGAGGGCTTGGTGGAGGCGACCATGCGCCTGCTCGGATACAAGCGCAAGACGAATCGCGTGCGCGAGGTGATCGGGGCAGCCATCGAACAGGCCGGCGAAGACGGTGTCATCCGCGTGTTCACCGACGGGACGTTCCGCATCGCATAACCGAAAGGCGAGAGGCGAGCGCTCCGGGCGCAGCTTCCGGCGACCTCCCGGTCGGCCCGTCGGACGAGCCGGGCGCGCACCTGCTGCGCCGGCAGCGCAGCGCTCGGAATGCGCCCGAGCTCAAGCCTTACCGCGGCTTATAGGCAACGTGGATAGCCGCGATGCCTCCCGTGCAATCCTGCCAGGTGACGCGCTCGAAGCCGGCTTCTTCCATCATGGTGGCGAGCCCGCGCTGGTCGGGGAAGGCGCGGATGGAATCGCCCAAGTAGACGAACCCATCGCGCTCGCCGGCTATCACGCGGCCCCAGAAGGGGATCATATGCCGCAGGTAGAAGCCGTACAGCCCGCGCCACGCCGCATTGCCGGGCGTAGAGAAGTCCAAGCAGGTCAGGCTGCCGCCGGGTCGCAGCACGCGCAGCATCTCCGCCAGCGCGCGCGGACGGTCGGGCATGTTGCGCACACCGTACGCCACAGTGACGGCATCGAAGCGCTCGTCCTCGAACGGCAGATCTTGCGCGTCGGCCGCTATGAGCTCTACGGGCACCTCGCCCGCGCAGCCTTGCTCGAGGTGCGCCCGCGCCACTTCCAGCATCTCGGGCACCAGGTCGGTGCAGGTGATATGCGCCGGCTGTTTGCCGCGCGCCACCGCGAAGGTGACATCTCCCGTGCCGCCAGCTACGTCGAGCACCTCGGCACCTTCGTCGAAGGGCATCATCTTCACCATGCGCCGCAGCCACGCCCGGTACGTGCCGAAGCTCGATACGGCATTGAAGCGCTCATAGCGCGGCGCGATGTGCGAGAAGATGGCTTTGACGCGCTCCGACGAGAGCTCGCTGGGCGCCTCGGCCCCCGTGGCGGTGTCGATGCTCATCGCTTGCCGCCTTGCGCACCCGCCGCACCAGCGCCGCAGCCGCTCATGTCGGTGTATATGGTGCCATCGCCGAATAGCAGCAGCCGCTCCGGCCCCGACAGCGCCGCGCGCGCCTGCTCGCGCAGGTTGTTCATGCCGCTCAGGAACTGGCGGTACATCACCAGCACCAGATAGCGGCCCATCTCGGTCAGCGTCAGCTCGCGGGCGTTGTCGGTGGCGAATGCTCCGTGCAGCCGCATGAACGCCATCTCGGCAGACAGCCCCAGCTCGACGGGCACGCCGAATTCCTCGCGGAAGGCTCGCTTGTCGAGGCGCAGCCGGTACAGGTTCAGCAGGAAGCTATAGCGCATCAGGTCGCGCTTGCTCAGGGTCGATTTGCCCATGATGGACATGCGCCCCTCGGAGATATGGCGGTTGTAGTCGCTGATGCTGAAATCGTTCACATACAGCGCGCCCGCCAGATGCGTGATCGACCCGCTGCCGATGGCCGGGTAGTCGACATAGGAGGTCTGGTACTCGTCGTGCAGCAGCGCGTGGTCGCCTTCGCCATGCGCGCCAAGCCGGTTGAACGTCCACACCGTCTCGCGCCGGAAGAAGGGCGCATCGCCGCCGGCCAGCACGCCATCGAGGATGCGGTAGAACCGCAGCTCGCGGTCCCAATCCATAGCGCCCAGCGTGCGCACCATATTCGCCGCTGTGGCGCCCGACACGTACAGCGGCGAGAACGTGGTCTGCCGCGCCCCGCACGCCACGATGCGCTCCAGGTCGGCGAAGAGCATATCCTCGGTCTGCGTGGGGAAGTTGAAGATCATATCGACGTTCAGCGAATCGAAGTACGGCAGCGCATCCGCGATGCGCTCCATGATGACCTCGCCGCTGCCGTATTTATCGTAGCGGTCCATCGTCTTCAGCAGGCTGTCGTCGAAGCTCTGCACGCCGACGCTCAGGCGCTGCACGCGCCCGCGCAGCGCATCGAGCCACGGCTGCACGAGGTGGTTCGGGTTCGTCTCGCTGGCCACCTCGTCGATATCCCACACAGCGCGCGCGAGG
>CAJTXX010000034.1 GCA_910584145.1 uncultured Eggerthellaceae bacterium
GCGAACGTGAAGGCCGGCGGCCGCACGCCCATCGCCGGCATGGTGCACGCGCTCGTGCTCATCGCCGTGCTCGCCTTCCTCATGCCCTACGCGGCGCTCATCCCCATGCCCACCATCGCTGCCATCTTGCTGTATGTCGCGTACAACATGTCGGGGTGGAAGAACTTCGCGCATCTGTGCAAGACAGGGTCGAAGAGCGCGGTGGCGGTGCTGGTGCTCACCTTCGCGCTGACCGTCGTGTTCGACCTGGTGGTGGCCATCGCTGCGGGCATGCTGATAACCATCGTGCTGTTCATGAGGTCGATGAGCGAGGACACCGAGGTCAAGGGCTGGAAATATTACTGCGACGAGAACTCCGAGGTCACGCACCTGCGCGAGCTGCCCAAGAGCGTGCGCGTGTACGAGATAAACGGCCCGATGTTCTTCGGTATGACCGAGCGCATCGCCGATATCTCGGTGAAGGATTTCACGCGCTATCTGATCATCCGCATGCGCGGGGTGCCGTCGCTCGACGCCTCGGGCATGAACGCGCTGGAGAACCTGCATGCTTACTGCGACGCCCACGGCGTGCAACTGGTGTTCTCGCATGTGAACGAGCAGCCGATGAAGACGATGCGCCACGCCGGCTTCGTCGAGCTAGTGGGCGAAGAGCACTTCCGCACCTGCATCGACGACGCCATCGCCCACACCCGCGAGCTCCTGGAAGAGGAAGCCTCCCAAGCAGCACCCGGCACCCGCCGCTGACCGAGCGGGCTGCCAGGGGCAACTGCCAAAGGGACGGAGCAGATGGCATCTTTTTCTAAAGGCACTTACATAGTGGGATGCCGCTCTGAGAAAGATGCCATCTGCTCCGTCCCTTTGGCAGCCCCGAACCTACAGCGCTGTTCCCCGTTTCGGGCGATAGAGCTTCGAGGTGTCGACGCCCTCGTGCTCGAGCAGCCAGAGCTTCTTGTCGAGACCGCCCGCGTAGCCGGTCAGGCTGCCGTCTGCCCCCACCACGCGATGGCATGGCACGATGATGCTGATGGGGTTATGGCCGACCGCCCCTCCCACCGCGATGGGCGCCGTGCGCTCCTTGCCCTGAGCCTTCGCTATATCCTGTGCTATCTCGCCGTAGGTGGCCACTTCGCCGTAAGGTATCTCTTTCAGGCGCTCCCACACAAGCTGCCTGAACCCGCTGCCAGCCGGCGCGAGCGGCAGCTCCGCTATCGCTGGGCGCTTGCCGGCGAAATAAGCGTCGAGCCACGCGAGCGCCTGCCCGATCGCCTCGCTCGCATCACCTTCCACCTCAACAGTGCCGGCGGGCATCGTGCTGCCGAAATACCGCTGCCCTTCCAGCCATAGGCCGCAGAGCTCCGCACCGTTGCAGCAGAGCGTCACCCACCCGACAGGCGAGCGGAACCGATGCGAGGAGAAACGCTCTTCGCTGCGCTCTGCCACCTGTTCGCTCCCCTTCACCATGCTCCCTCCTCAAGGTCGCTCGCCCGGCTGCGCGATGCGCGCGCGGAGCCGGAACGGATATGCCGCGCATCCCGCAAGCATGACCTGCTGCGCTCACCCTATTCTACCCGCACGGAGAGGAACCGGATACGCCGCGGATGATGTGCCTCGCCGGGCTCCCCTACCCGCGCGAGCCGGATGGCCCGGGACAGATGACCGCCCGCTCGGTGACGACGAGGCCGACCGGGATATCGTGAGCGTCGCGAACGGGAAGGCGCTCGACGAGCTGCGTCGAGCGGCAGAGCCCCACCGAGATGCCCGGGAAGGACGGCAAGAACGCATCGTAGAACCCGCCGCCATAACCGAGGCGGAACCCCTCGCAGTCGAACGCGAGGGCGGGCACGAGCGTGAGCGACGCGCGGAAGGCGCTCGGCAGCGCTTCCCGGCCGGGGTCGGCTGGCGGCTCCTCCATCCCGAACGGGCTCCGCTCGAAACCGGTGAGCGCATCGACCTCATACCACCGCAGCGCGCATGCCTCCTCTGCGCATCGGGGCAAGAGCACCGCCTTCCCCGCCTCCCGAGCGGCCTCGATGAGCGGGCGCGTCTCCACCTCGGCGCCGAAGCTCAGATACGCGAACACCGCGTCTGCTTCCTCGAAAGCGGGAAGCGCCATCACATTCTGGGCGATAGCCTCATCGACCTTGCGGCGCTCATCTGCGGGCATAGCCGACCGCGCCTCCTTGAAGCGCGTCCGCAACTGCTCCTTATCCACCCCAGCGCCCATCGTCCCGCCTTCTCCGAAGCTCTTTCATCCGAGCATACCAGAGCATCGGGCACCGAGGGATGCCACAGCGTCCCCAGCATCCGGCATCCATCCCCGCAAGCGGCCATAACCGGCCGCTCCGCGCGGTCGATGGAGCCGCTCGAACAGCTCTGCGCTAGACTGTTCGCTACGTACTTTTTAATGTGCTTGGGACAGATCGAAAGGGAGGAAAGCATGAAGGTAACGAAGGTTCTCGGCAGCATATGCGCAGCTGCCATGATGGTCGCGGCACTGGGGGCTCTCTCGGGCTGCAATGCAGACGAGGCGAATGAGAAGGTCATCCGCGATTCGCTCACCGAAGAGCTCGAGCCGTACAAGACCCACGATTCGAGCGTCATCGGCCAGATCCGCTCGCAGAATGCCGTCGCGCTCGCTACGATAGGCATCGACGGCGACGAGTACGCGAACGCGCTGCTCGACGGCTTCGATTACTCGATCGAGGACATCACCGTCAACGGCAAGGACGCCACGGCCACTCTCGTCCTGACTCAGAAGGACATCGACGAGGCTGAGGCTGAGGTCATCATGGAAGAGCTCGCGGCCGACCCTGCATTCGCAGAGATGTCGCAGGACGAGCGCAAAGCCCAGGTGAGCGACAAGATCTTCGAGTACATCAACGGCGTTGAGGCTGCCGCGCAAGATCCGATAACCATCGACTTCGTCTTGAACGGCAACATCTGGGAGCCCACCGAGGAGTCCCAGCTGCGCATGGCGAACCTCTTCACGTTCTAACAGCGACCGAACGCGATAACCAGCGCGAACAGAGACCCCCTGCACCTCCGGGAGCAGGGGGTCTCTTCATGCGACAGCGCTCGCTTCGCCTCGACGGATGCCAGGGATGCCAAAGGGACGGAGCAAATGGCATCTTTTCTCAGAACGGCATCCCGCCATGCAAGCGCTTTCAGAAAAGGTGCCATTTGCTCCGTCCCTTTGGCATCCTGAGCGCTTCCGATATGTGGCGGCAATGCGGGTTAACGGGTAAGCTGAGAGCTTTCACGGAAGGAGGGCACGAGCGCGATGGCAGCGAGCGAGACAGGGCGACCTGAGCAGCCCCTCAGGCGCAGCACTGCTGCTCTCGGGCGCTTCGCGCGGGAGCATATCGTGCTCGTGATAGCGGCAGCGCTCGCCGGGGCCACCATGGTCGCTGTTCCACCCGATGCAGGCTACCTGGGCTATATCGACTGGAGCACGCTCGGCTGCCTGTTCAGCGTGTTGGCGGTAGCGAACGCCTTCCGCTACATCGGCGCCCTCGACCGGGCAGCGCGCCTGGCCATCGAGCACCTCGACACGCCGCAGTCGGTCGCAGGAGCGCTCATCGCCACTACCGCGGCCCTGTCGGCGGTGGTCACCAACGACCTGGCGCTCATCGTCATGCTGCCGCTCGCCGCCACGACCCTCGTGCGCGCCGGATGGAGCGCGCTCGTGCCGGCCACCTTCGCCATGCAGAGCATCGCCGCGAACCTCTGCGGGATGATAGCCCCCTTCGGCAACCCGCAGAACCTCTATCTGTATTCCTACTACGAGCTCAGCCTCGGCGATTTCCTGCGCACGATGGCGCTGCCCTTCCTCGCCGCTACCGGGCTCATCGCGCTCTGCTCGTGGCTGCTCGTCCGCCGCGCGCCAGCCGCGCCCGCACGCATGCAAGAGGTCTCGCGGATATCGCTCGACCGCCGCCGCTTCGCTGCCTACGCGGCCCTGCTCGGCCTGACCGTGCTCGCCGTGTTCCGCATCGTACCCATCGCGGTAGCGGTGGCCGCCGTGGCAGCCGTGCTCGCCTTCGCCGACCGCCGCGCGCTCGGAGCGGTCGATTATCCCCTGCTGCTCACATTCGCCTGCTTCTTCATCTTCGCGGGGAACATGGCGCGCATACCGCTGCTCAGCGAAGGGCTCGCCAACCTGATGGCAGCAGACGGGCTGCTCGCCACAGCCGGTGCGAGCCAGATCATCAGCAACGTCCCCGCTGCGGTGCTGCTCTCTCACTTCACGGGAGATTGGCAAGCCGTCCTCGTCGGCGTGAACATCGGCGGCGCAGGCACCTTCATCGGCTCGCTAGCGAGCCTGATAACCATCCAGCACTTCATGAGCGCCCGTAAGGTCTTCCCGCACCTGCGCAACGAGCGCGCGCTCGCACCGAAGCGCTTCCTCGCCCTGTTCGGCGGCCTGAACCTCCTGTTCCTCGCCGCACTGCTCGCCATCTGCCTGATCGCGCGATAGCGGTGCGGCGCCTATCAGGGAAGGTGCCATTTGCTCCGTCCCTTTGGCGTTGTCAGGTTGATTGGCTCAGGCGCTCGGCGTATGACTCTACGACGTGCATCGCTTGGTGGCGCTTCTCGGGCGTTGGGTCGGCTAGCAGGGCGAGGGTCAAGCCGTCGAGCAGGGCGTGCAGGTGGAGCGCCTCTTGGTCGAGCATGCGAGCGCCCGGTGCGACGGATGCGCCCAGCAGCTCCTCAGCGCAGGCGCGGCAGAAGCGTTCGAGCAAAGCGGCCATCTGCCTGCTGTAAGGCGCGAGGCTCTCGTCGGAGAGCGCCGCGGTGGAGAAAGCGGCCCAGATGCGCGCCTCCTGCTCGCGCGCGGCATCGAGCGGCAGCGTCTCCAGCAGCAGCGCCACCACCGCCTGCCGCTTGCTGCCGCTGCTCGCAGGCGGGCTCTCCAGCCGCTCGGTCACCCGCTGCACCACCAGCTCCATCGCGAAGCGCTTCAGATCGTCCTGCGTACGGAACGCATGCTGCACCGAACCCGTCGAAAGGCCGCATTCCGCCGCCACCGCGCGCACCGTCGCCCGTTCGAGCCCCTGCTCGGCAGCGATGCGCCACACCGCTTCCGCGATGCGCTCGCGCCGCTCTTCCCCGTCGATCACCTTCGGCATGGCCGCTCCTTGCATTCCGTGGTCGCCTGTTATTATAATACGATTGTATTAAATACAACTGTATTATAAAAGGAAGGCATCATGGCGGATACCGATACCAAGCACCTGCGACCGACCAAGCAGACCGATGTATTCTGGCGCGGGCTCTACGGCGCGTCCCATGCAGGCTCCGCCTACGTCGTGGAGGTCGATTACTTCGATATACGCGAACGGGTGCGCCTCTACCGCGATGGCGTCTTAGCAGACGAGCGCCGCTCGCCCGCGACATTCGATCTGGGAGGAGGCGCCACCATCCGCGCCAGCATGGCGCTCTACGGCATGAAGCGGGCAGAGCTCACCGTGGATGGCGCCGCACCCGCCAAGCTGGTGCCCCTCGCCGGCACGGCAGAGGCGAAGCGGATGGCATTCGACCGCGAGCGCCCGGCGCTGAGCACCCTCATCGCCGCTCTTTCTTGGATAGTGCTCGCCATCGCCGCTATCACGCAGGTACCCAATATGCTGAACGGGATCGGACGTGTGGTGGGCTTCAGCGTGCCTGCCTTCGCGCTCCCCGACTGGTTGAACCTCGTGCTCGGCGTCTTGGGCATCGCAGCCGCGCTCGACCGCGCCCTGCGCATGAAGCACAACCCCCTCCTCGACGACTGACGATACAACAGCTGCACCCGCTCGGCGGGTGCAGCATGCGAAGTCATACGAGCGTTGCTGCTACGCAGGCGGTCATGGCTATGCCGATGAGCCCGAGTATGGCCGCTCCGATGATGAATGCGATCATGGTCGAACTCCTTTCGAATGGTCCTTCGATCTGCATACCATGATGACAGCTCTCCCTTACCGCAACCTTGCGCGTACCTTACAGAATAGTGATAGAAAGAGCGCACCACCCGCAGCCGCGCATCGCGCCCGCAGGCCGCGGCAGCGCCATCCGCCCTTCTCCCCTTCTGCTGGCGCAGTATAATCAGCCCATGGAGCAAGGGATCGCATTATTGAAGCAGCGCACCCGGCGGGGCATCCTCGCGGGGCTTGCGTGCTATCTGCTGTGGGGGCTCTTCCCGCTGTACTGGAAGCTGCTGGGGCACGTCGATTCGCTGGAGGTCATCTGCCAGCGCATCATCTGGTGCGCCGTGTGCACGGCCATCATCTGCCTGGTGGGCAAGTGGGACTTCATCGCGCTCATACGCGACCGCCGCGCCATGCGCTTCCTCGTGCCGGCAGCGGTGCTCATAACGGTGAACTGGAGCGTTTACATCTTCGCCGTGGATATCGACCGCATCGTGGAGACATCCATCGGCTATTACATCAACCCGCTCGTCTCCATCGTGCTGGGGCTGGTGGTGTTCAAAGAGCGCCTAACCCCGGTGCAGTGGGCGGCGGTGGCGCTCTGCTGCGCGGGCATCGTGTTCTTCACGGCGAACTACGGGCGCTTCCCGTGGATATCCATCGTGCTGGCGGTCAGCTTCGGTGCATACGGCGCCATCAAGAAGAAGGGCGGTTACCCGGCGGTTGAGGCCATCGCCGTCGAGAGCGCCGTCATGGCGCCGGTGGCCATCGCGGGCGCCATCGTGCTGGCCGCGACCGGCACGAGCAACGCCTTCATGGGCGACATGGCGAGCGCCGAGGGCTGGACCACCACTGCGCTGCTCATCGGCGGCGGGGCGGTCACCGCCATCCCGCTCATCCTGTTCGCCACCGCGGCGAACTCCATACCGCTGACGCTGCTGGGTTTCCTCCAATACCTCAGCCCCACCATCGCGCTGCTCATCGGCGTGTTCCTGAACGGCGAGCCGTTCACGCTGGCGCACGCGGTGTGCTTCGGCTGCATCTGGTGCGGCCTTGCGCTCGTGGGCGCCGATGCCATCCGCTCCGCGCGCAAGCAGCGCGAGCGCACCAACGCGGCGTAGGGCGCCCGTCTCCATTACGCGCCCAGTCCCGCTGCGTAACGGTTCGCTTTCCGAGCGCACGCCGCACCGAGCTCGCCACGAGCCATGCCGTATGCTGCCTTCCCGACGAATGAGATGCCATCGCGCCCCGGCAACGCCTGCCCGCGAGGCCGCCGCGCGACCCGAGAAAGGAACGACATGGATACCACCGCGAAGAAGGATGTCCTGCTCATCTGCGGATCGCTGCGAGAGCGCTCCCTCAACCGGCAGATGGGCGCCTATGCCGCACAGCAGCTCGCAGGCGCAGCGCGCACGCGCTGGCTCGATTATGCCGACCTGCCCTACATGGACCAAGACGCGGAATTCCCTACGCCCGCCGCGGTGCAGCGCGTCCGCGATGAGGTGCTGGCCGCCGATGCGCTGTGGGTGTTCTCCCCCGAATACAACCATGGCATCCCCGGTGTGCTGAAGAACTGCCTCGACTGGCTCTCGCGACCTCTGGAGCCCGGCTCGCAGGCAACAGCCGTGAAGGGCAAGCTGACGCTGTACAGCTGCGCGGGCGGCGGGGCGAAGGCGCGCTATTGCGCGGCAGACCTCGCTGAGACGCTCTCGTTCATGCAGGTCGACCTGATAGAGACGATGCACGCGCAGATAGCGCTCGACCGGCAAGACTACACCACCGACGTGCTCACCATGAGCAGCGCTGAGGAGGCCGCGCTGCGCACGCAGGCGCAGATGCTCCTCGACCGCCTCGCGTAAGCAAGGCGCCGAGCACAGACTGCGCGCCACCGCGGCCCGCAGCCGGCGGACGCCCGCGCACCTGACGGCGCAGCGCCCGCGAGCAACCCTCGCATACAATAGGCCCATCCCAACCGCGCGGCGAAAAGGAAGGCTGATGGGCACCGGGCAGCGAGCGCTCCGAGCAGATACCGGCGATAAGCTCGCCAATTACCTCACCATGCTCGGGCACCTGTGCTCCGACATCAACCAAGGCGCGCTCTCTGCGATCCTGCCGTTCCTCGTGGTGGGGAGCGGCTACACCTACTTCGAGGCCACCATGCTCGTGTTCGCGGCGAATACCGCCTCGGCGTTGATACAGCCGCTGTTCGGCTGGCTGGGCGACCGGCGGCCGCGGCCGTGGTTCATGGCGCTCGGCGTGGCGCTCGCAGGGCTCGGCATGGCGGGCATCGGCTATATGCGCAGCTACTGGCTGGTGCTCTGCTGCGCGCTGCTGAGCGGCATCGGAGTGGCGCTGTTCCACCCGGAAGGCGGCCGCCTAGCGAACCTGGCCGCTGGCGAGCGCAAGGGCAACGGCATGAGCATCTTCGCTGTGGGCGGCAACATCGGCTTCTTCGTCGGGCCGATCATCTGCGCTCTCTCCCTCACCGCTTTCGGGTTGCCCGGCACCGCTGCGTTCCTCGTGCCCGCAGCGGGCTGCTCTCTCCTCCTGCTCGCCTTCAACGGGCGCTTCAAGGCGCTCGGCACGACCAGCGCCGGAACCGCTGCCAGCGCCGAAGAGCGCGAGCACTGGGGCCTGTTCGCCGTGGTGATGGGCGTGCTGTCGCTGCGCTCCATCCTCAGCTACAGCCTCATGGCGTTCATCCCGCTGTTCCTCGCAGGCATGCTCGGGCAGAGCGAGGCGCTGAGCTCCACCGCCATCTCGATCTTCGCCATCGCAGCTGCTGCGGCCACCGCGCTGTCAGGGCGCGCAGCCGAGCGATGGGGCGCGCTGCGGCTGCTGATAGCCTGCTGCCTCGTCGCGGGTGCGGGCATCGTCGGGTTCGCGTTCAACGCCTCGGTGGGGGTGGCGCTCGGCATCACCGCGATTCTGGCTGTCGCGATCGACATGTTCTACCCCGCCACCGTCGCGCTCGGCATGGATTATCTCCCGAAGCACCTCGGCATGGCCTCCGGGCTCTCCTACGGCGTGGCGGTATGCGCCGGTGGCATGGCCGAGCCGCTGCTGGGGCTCGTCGGCGATGCTGCGGGCCTGGTGCCCGTCATGCTCGCGCTGGCTGCCATCGCCTTCGCATGCGCCGCGCTCGGCGCCATCCTCGCGCGCCTGCATGCGCGCAGGCTCCCGATGTAGCGAGCATCCGAGCAGACAGCTCTCTGCCTCCGAGCCGCCCGATATGCTCCGCCGAAAAAAAACTTGCAAGGATTGCGCAGGCTCAATCGTGTTAGAGGTGGAGAGGAAAGAAAACGGACGAAGAGGTGCTTTTCCATGAAGAAGATATTGGTCGCAGTAGCTGCGGTCTCGCTGAGCGCGGCGCTCGTCATCCCGGCGCTGGCTTTCGGGCAGGCGGGGCCCATCGGCGCTGAGGGTGCTCTCGCTGCCAACAGCCCCGCGCCGAGCCAAGCAGCCGCCAGCTCGCTTTCGTGCGACGGCGTATCCGGCACGGTCATCGGGTGCGTGAATGCCGGCTACCAGGCCATCGACGAGCGCATGGCCGCCCTGGCCGCCGAGGAAGAGCGCGCGGCAGCCGAAGCTGAGGCCGCTGCGGCTGCCGAGGCCGCCACCGCGCCGTACTTCGTCGATGCGGACGGCGACGGCATATGCGACAACTACGCCACGGGCAGCTACGGCGGCGGATACGGCGCCGGCAACGGTGCGGGTGCTGGCGTCGGATGCCCCGGTTACGTCGACGGCAACGGCGACGGCGTGTGCGACAACTACGCGCAGGGCATCTGCTATGGCACCCATCACGGCAACGGCGCAGGCGCGGGCAATGGCGGCGGCTGGGGCTACACGGATGCGAACGGCGACGGCGTGTGCGACAATTACGCTGACCGCGGCAACGGAAGGGGCTACGGCGCCCACGGTGGCGGCCACGGCGCGCACCACCGCTGGTAGATGCCCCACGGAAGGACCAGCTATTGCGGGAACGCGATGATATCGAGCAGACTATGAGCACCTACGGCCCGACCGTATGGCGCATCTGCATGAGCTTCTTCGCCTCCGAGCACGACGCCCAAGACGCCTTCCAAGACACATTCCTGAAATATGCGCTCGCCGATGCGGTGGACTTCAACGATGACGGCCACCGCAAGGCGTGGCTCATAACGGTATCGTCCAACGTATGCCGGGATATGCTGCGCGCGAGCTGCCGCCGCAACCAACCCCTGGACGAAGCCGCCGCGGCAGAGCAGCTGACCTCGCACGACAGCCTGACGCAGCCCGATTCGCGCCATCGCGAAGTGCTCGACGCCTTCCGCGCTCTGGAAGACCCGCCGCGCCTGCCGCTCTTCCTCGCCCTGTACGAGGGCTACACCGCACCCGAGATAGCGAAGATGCTGGATGCCCCGGTGAACACCGTGTATTCCTGGATATCGCGCGGCAAGAGCACGTTGAAGGAGGCCTTATCGTGAACGACCGTGAGCTCGATCTGCTCGTGCGCGAGGCCTTCGATGCGCTCGAGGTGCCCGAGCGGGCCTCCCAGGGAACGCTCGCTGCCATCGACCAGCTAGCCCGCGAGAACGCGGCAACGCCCCAGGCCGCCGCGCAAGTCGCACCGGCAGCGCCCCGCGCGCACCGCAAGAACCGTTGGACCCGCTGGGCGGCCTCCATCACCGCAGCAGCCGCCTGCCTTGCGATCACGCTCGCGCTCGTCGGAGGGATGGCGCGCATGGATGCCCAGCCCACGGCTTTCATCGACATCGACATCAACCCCTCGATCGAGTTGCAGGTGAACCGCGCCGACACAGTGGTGAAGGCGGAAGGCGTGAATGCCGATGGCCAAGATGTGCTGGCCGGGCTCGACCTGACGGGCCTCGCCTACCGCGATGCCCTCGCCGTACTGGCGCAGAGCGAGGCGATGGCCCCTTACCTGCGCGACGATGCCTTCATCCAAGTGAGCGTGTCGTCTGACACCCCCAGCCAAGAGCAAGCGCTGACCGACGCGAGCGAGGCGTACCTGTCCACCCTCCCCTGCCGCAGCTCATGCGGCACGGTGTCCTCCCAAGTGCGCGAAGAAGCGCGCGCCCACGGCATGGGCTGCGGGCGCTACACCGCCGCGCTGGAGCTGGCCGAGCTCGACCCGAGCGTCAGCGTCGAGGATTGCGAGGGGCTCTCCATGCGGGAGCTGCGCGATCGGATAGCCGCCTGCCACGAGAACGGCGCAACGTCAGAGGGCAGCGCCGAGGAGAGTTCGCAAGGCCAAGGCCGCGGGCAGGGCCAAGGGCACGGCCAGGGCAACGGCAGCATGCGGCGCCACCAAGGCAGCCACCACGGCTGACGCCACCAGAGCGCCGCGGGATGCCCTGCGCACCCCGCGGCCCATCATGCGTGCGTCCGAGAAACGATACCGCCTTCCCCTGCACGCTCACTCGACGACCAGCTCGCGCACGCTGATGCCGCATATGCTGCGTGAGAAGGCATAAGCCGACAGCGCGAACACCGCCGCTAAGCCCGCGCCGATGAGCGCCGCCTGCCAAACCGGCAACGCGATGGTGAAGGCACCGGCCCCGAAGAGCCCGAACAGATTCCCCACCAGCGCGCTCCCGCCCGCATAGACGAGCGCTATGCCAAGAGCGCCACCCACGAGGGCCACACCGAGGAAGCGCAGCGAGAACGAGAGCCTGAGCGTGCGCGCCCGGAACCCGAGCGCACGGTAGATGCCCAGGTCGTGGCGCTCCCCCGCCAGCATGCGTCGGCTGACGAGCGCCACCGCCACACAGCCGATCAACAGAGCGAATACGGTCATGAGATACCCCGCCATCACGAGCACATTGCGGATGAGCAGGATCGTGTTCGCAGCGGTGCCGAACAGGCCGGTGGCATCGAAGCTGACCGCATCGCCGAAGCGGTCCTTCACATGGGCCAGCACCGCATCAGCATCGGCCCCTTCCGCTAGCTGATATTGGCGCGCCTGCTTGCCAGAAGCCGCACCTTCACCCCCGAGCCGCTGCGCCCCGTCGATGGTGACCACCGCGCCATCGCCGCCATTGAGCACGGTGGCCAGTATGCCGCTGACGATGAGCGTCCGCTCGGTGCCGCGCGCATCCTGCACCACGAGCTCATCCCCCACATCGAGGTCGAGCCCCCGCGCGAAGTTCAACCCGATAGCTGCCTCGTTCTCAAGACGCGGCATGCGCCCGCTCATCAGGCACGACTCATCCAGAACGCCCAAGTCAGACAAGCCGACGAAGACGCGCTGCTCGCCCCTCGGGTTGAGCGCGACAGCCTCTTCCTGCCATTCCCGCGCGATAGGGGCCACCTCTTCGATAGCCTCGCGCACCTCGTCGAGCGTCACATCGTCGGATACGAGCTCGGCTGAGATATCGCTCTTCCAGATGCCGAACGAGCGGTACACAGCATCGTCCTCGGCCACCGCACCACCGATGCCGAAGCATAGCGAGATGAACGCGCAGAGCAGAAGCGCGCTCGCACCCACTCCCACGTAGCGGCGCTTCTGCGAGACGAGCGCGCGCCAAGCCAGCGACGCCTCAAGGTGGCCGCCGTCGATATGGCACGTGCCGCGCGGCGAGAAGCGCACATCGCCCGTGCCCTGGCGCAGCGCCGCGAGCGGCGTGATGCGGCCGAGCTTGCGTGCCTTGAAAGCCACCGCGCCCACGAGCGCCATGAGGAGCACGCCCGAGCAAGCGAGCGCCCACACCGGCAGCGATGCGCCCTGCACGAGCACCCCGGTTATGAGCAGGAACGGCGGCCATGCCAACGGCTCCACGGCGATGCCCGCCGCGAACCCGAACGCGAGCGCCATAAGAGCGACCAGCCCATACTGCGCCACCAACGCCCGGCGCAGCAGCGCAGGCGAGACGCCCACCGCTTTGGCGATGCCCTGATCGGCATATCCCTCTTCGATCGCCGTGGACACCGCATGCACGCAAAGCACGAGCGCGACAGCGAACAACAAGAGCGCGAACACCGCCAGCAACGCCGTGACGATCTGCACCACCATGAGCGCATACCCCACGAGCGTCTCCTTCGCGAACCCGCTCGTCTCGCTGGTGCCCCAGTCGACCTCCTCATGGATGATGCCCGCCAGGTCCTGCCCGTTGAGGCCGTCGGCACGAGCCTCGGGAGTCAAGGTCAGGTTGAATTCCGTCAGAGGATACGGCATGCGCGCTATGCCGAAGTCGACGCTGCCCGACGATAGCGCCTGCTCATAGTCCGCTTCAGCGAGCGGATAGAGCTCATCGAACGTCTCAGGCGCCACCAGATAGCGCTTCACTTCCATGAACGGCGTCCCTAGCTGCGGGTCTTCGAAGAAGCCCGCCACGGTAAGGCGCCGCTCCTCGCCCTCGAAGCGCAACACGAGCACATCGCCCAGCTCGGCGCCGTAGAGCACGCTCGCCGCAGGCGTGATATACACCTCGCCCGGCGCGGGCGGCGCGAGGCGATCAGCATAGGAGCCGAAGCCCTCGTCCAAGAGCACGACGTCCATTCCCGAACCCCATGCCTCGAAGATGCTCGTCGCCGCCTCCATATCACCCATCGGCGCGCCTGCGCCGTCTTCGAACTGCACCGGCACTGAGAACGCGCGCGTCTCGCGCACACTGCCCACCTCGGGCAGCGCCTCCAAGCGCTCGGCTACATCCGTATCGGCCTGCATACCCCAATCGATCACATACATATCCCCCGCACCCGATTCCCCATAGCGAACATCAGCTCGCTCGGAGAGGTCGCTGAACAGGCTTATGGTGAAGGTCAGCGCGAAGGCAGCTAGGAACACCAAGACCGCCAACCCGATGAAGGTCCCCTTATCGCGCCGTAACCCGGCGGCTACCAACGTGCGCAACGGCTCCATAGCGCATCACCTACCAGGAAAGCGACGTGAGCCAGGCGTTCGCCTGAGCCTCGCGGTCGCGCACGTAGGCTGCATCGTCGGCACGGGTGGCATCCCAGACGGGCAGCGCGAGCTCGCCGCGCACGCCGCCATCCTCGAAGTAGAGCACGCGGTTGCCGCGCACGGCGCTCTTCACGTCGTGCGTCACCATCAGCACCGTCTGCCCGTGCGCGTTCAGCTCGCTGAGCAACGCCAGCACCTCCCGGCTGTTCGCCTGGTTGAGCGCGCCGGTAGGCTCGTCGGCGAACACGATGGCCGGGTCGTTCACCACTGCGCGCGCCACGGCGCAGCGCTGCTGCTGGCCACCGGACGATTGGCTGGGCAGGTGCGCCGCCACGTCGCTGAGCCCCATGCGCTCAAGGAGCTCCTGGGCCCGAGCGCGCGTATCGGCCACGCTGCGGCCGCGCTTCAGGTAGCCTGGCACCGCGATGTTCTCGAACAGCGTCAGGTTGCTCACCAGATGCGCCGCCTGGAACACGAAGCCGAAGCTCTGCGCCCGCAGGTCGGCCAGCTCGCGCTCGCTCGCACCAGCGATGCTGCACCCGGCGAACAGCACATCGCCCGACGTGGGCGCATCCATGCCCGACAGGCAATAGAGCAACGTGGACTTGCCCGAGCCCGACGGCCCCATCACCGTGGTGAAATCGCCTTCGTATATATCGAGGTCGACGCTGCCGAGCACGTGCGTCTGCACGCCATCGGCCGCATAACTCTTCGCCAAGCGGCGCGCCGTGATGATCGCATCCTTCATCTGGTACCTCCGTCTCATGCTCCGAACCGATGCGATAACGGTACCGGAGCAGACATTAAGGAGTCATTAAGGCCGGCTGCGTCATCCGAGCGGCAGCGACAGCGTCACGCGCAACCCCGGCTCAACTGCCTCCACCGACAGCTCGCCCGCCATGCGCTCGACCAGATGCTCGGCGATGAACAAACCGAGCCCCGCCCCGGGCTGCCCGTCTGCATTCGCGCCGCGATAGAAGCGCTGCCGTATGAAGGGCATATCCTCCGGCGCCACGCCCGGCCCATGGTCGCGTACGCAGATCAGATAGCGACTGCCCGCGCAGGTGCCCGAGACCTCCACCGCAGCACCGGGCGCGTACTTCGCCGCATTCGCCAGCAGGTTGTCGATCACTTGGGTGAGCCGCTTGGGGTCTACCATCAGGTCAGCCTCGTCGAGACGGGTGCACGTGATGGGCGCGGAGGCGAAGCTGGCGATGCAGCCCTCCACCACCGGCGCTGCGGGCGTGCGCTCGCGCGTCACCGCCAAGCGCTCCATGTCGGCCAGCGCGTGCGTCAGCAGGTCTTCCACTAGGGCTGCGGCCTCGTCGCATTTTCGCATGATGAGCTGCTCATATCCCCGCCGCTCCTCCGGCGTGCGAGCAAGGCCCAGCTCCAACGCCTCTGCATGCGTGCGCAGAGCGGCGAGTGGCGTGCGCAGGTCGTGCGAGAGCGACGCGAGCGCGGTCTTGTGGGCCTCCGCCGCTTGCTCCTCGGCGGCACGCGAGCGCTTCAACTGCACGCGCAGATGGTCGAATGCCCAGGCGAAGCGCCCGAACGGGTTCGAGCGCTCGTAGGCCAACGGCGCATCCAGGTCACCCTCGGCCACCTGGGCCGCGAAGCCTTCGAGCCGCAGGAAGGGCGCCACGATGCTCCGGTGCAGATACGCCGCCATCCCACCGACCGCTATCAGCGCTGCGATGACGAGCACCGCTATCGAGGCGATGGCAGCGCTGTCGCGTTGCTCGGCGATGCTGCGCAGAGACGCCTGCGCGTCGGCGAGAGCCGCATCGGCAGCCTGCGCACCCGATTCCCCCACCCCGTCAGACGCGCTGTCGGCAGCGAGTCCGACGCGCACCTCGTTCAGCGCCACCACCTGATCGCGCAGTACCGCGGTGTCGGCGCCGCTCGCGCCGAGGAGCGCTGCCGCTACCGCTCCGCAGAGCACGCAGAGCACAGCAAGCGCCGCACAGACCCAGAAGCCCGTCTGCACGCGTGAGCCGCCTGAGCGCGTCATGCGCCCGCACCGCCCGATACATCGAAGCGGTACCCCTGCCCGCGCACCGTCTTGAAGAACACCGGCACCGCAGGGTCGTCCTCGAGCTTCGCGCGCAGCCAACGCATATGCACCGCCACCGTCTGCGGCTCAACCTCGCTGAACGCGCCCCATACCTCGGCTAACAGCGCATCGCGCTCCACAGCCTCGCCGGCATGGCGCATCAGGAACGCCGCGAGCTGATACTCCCGGGGCGACAGCTCCACCTCCACACCGTCTTTCAAGATGCGCTGCGCAGCACTGTCGAGCAGGAACGGACCGAGCTGCATGCTCGCCGATGCGACGCGCCCCGCCGCGCCCGCAACACCCTGCACCGCGCCCTCGCTGCGGCGGATGAGCGCCTGCACCTGCGCCAGCAGCTCCTTTAGGCTGAATGGCTTCGGCAGATACACATCGCCACCCTCTTCCAGAGCGCGCACCCGCGCGTCGGGCTCGATGCGCGCCGACGCGAACAGCATCGGTACCGCGCTGCGCGCCCGCAGGTTGCGGCAGAGCGCGAAGCCATCGTCACCTGGCAGGTTCACGTCCACCACCAAGCAATCGAACACCGCATGCGCGAGCACATCATAGGCAGCCTCGGCGCTCTCTGCGACCTGCACGGAAAAGCCGCTCGCCTCCAGGAACCGCGCGGTGACGCGCGCCAGATCGCGGTCGTCTTCGACGATGAGGATGCTCTGCACCGTATGCGCCTCCATTCGCTCGCACGAGGGCTTGGTCGAGGGCGCTCCTGCATTCTGGGCGCATGCCGTGCGCCGTCGCCCTTCGCTGCACTATAGTATACCGATGCGCTGAACGCGCACCGCCGCATCGCCCGCTGACGAGAGGAGGCACGCATGACCAGCATCGTGCTCCTGGAATACCCGAAATGCTCGACCTGCCAGAAAGCCCGCACGTGGCTCGATGAGCACGGCGTGACCTATAGCGCCCGCCACATCGTCGAGGACAACCCCACATCCGACGAGCTGCGGCAGTGGCACGAGCGCAGCGGGCTGCCGCTCAAGCGCTTCTTCAACACGAGCGGCATGCTCTACCGCGAGATGGAGCTCACGAAGAAGCTGCCCGATATGGATGAAGCAGCCCAGTACGACCTGCTCGCCACCAATGGCATGCTGGTGAAGCGCCCGCTTCTGGTGACCAGTGCAACAGCGGTACCCGGTTTCAAGGAATCCGCCTGGGCCGAAGCCCTGGGCCTTCGCTCGTAAGAGCTCGGCCCGCTGCACGGGCAAACCGCTTCACGGCTCCGCATACGGGCCGAACATGGGCTGCTACCCCCTCTTCGCCCCCCGATCTGGAAGAAGCCCTGGACATGCTGGCCGCAGCGCGCTCGCGTACCATCAGAGATGCGGCAAGCGCCCGCGCAAGACGCGCAGGCGCTCCTTGCGGGAACCCCGAGGACGAGCCTAGCGGTTCTCCTCCACGACGCTCTCGTAGGGCTTCGTGCCGATATAGATCTGATCCTTCAACGGATTCAGCTTCAGCTTGCGCACGCGGTAGAACTGGTAGGCTGCCAGCGCCACATTGGACGCCAAGGCGATCAGGCTCACCACGAAGAACGCTGTGGGGTTATGCGTGGTGGGTATGGGCGCCAGCACGTCTGCGAACTGGGGCACCGTCATCACGAACATGATCCAGAGCCCGAGGGTCTGCGCGCGGTGCTGCAACCACGCGCCCCGCTTGATGAAGAACGTGGGGATGGTGCACGCGAGCAGCAGGGCCAGACCGCAATACGCCGAATGATCGGAGATGCAATTGTAGGTATACGCGAAGTTCCACAGGTCGTAAGCGATGATCCATGCCCAGATCATGTCGGGCCAGATCATGTCCTTCGCCGGGTCCTTGGAGATGAAGATGCCGAACCAACCGCAGATGGTGATGATGTTCAAGATGCCCGCGATGCCGTTCATGATGTTCCACGGCCCGGAGATGGTCCAGAGGTTCTCCACCACGCCACCGCCCCATAGGCCGAAGCTGAATACCTGGAAGTCGCGGATGACCGCTTCGGCGATATTGATAGCGAGGATGAGCGGCGGGAAGCAGAGCGCCCATTTCTTCTCGTAGAGGTAGTGGGTCTTGCCGTCCTTGCCGCGCCACTTCACGAAGCGCAGCGCGATGAAGCCGAGGCAACCCGCCAACGCCGAATAGGTCTTCACCCAGTTGAACCAGGTGCCGGTCCCGTACTCATTGCCGGGGGCGGCGGTGGTGGGCCAGACGAAGATGGTCAATGCCAGCGGCACAGCGGCGAACAGCGCGATGCCGGCCCAGAGCTTCACACGGCCCAGTTCGTTGAACGCCATGAGCGCGAAGAGCACGAACAGCCAGACCGCCCAATAGATCGGGTCTGCTGCCTGATAGAGGATCCCCATGTCTGGTCCTTTCTCCCAAATCCGCCCAGGTCGGCGTCGTCGGGTGGAGTGTATCACCAGTATCCGTGATAAGATTTCACAGAGAACACCGATCTGTGAAAGACAACAACGGCACGATAGGCATGGCCAGAGAACAGGAGCCGCCGTGGCGACGATACGCGATTACGGGGAGCGCACGCCCCTCGAAGCAGCTTCCCGCACCCGGCCGCACCGAGCGAGCCTGACCGAGACGCGGCGCCTGACAGGAACGCCCGGGGTGATAGCCGCTGCCGCCCGCAAGCTCTTCGAGCGCGACGGGGTGCGCGGGTCCACCGTGACGGCGATAGCTCGGGAAGCGAACGTGACGCGCGAGCTGGTCTACTATCATTTCGGGAACAAGAACGGCGTCATCGAAGCGGTCATCGACGACTACGTGGAAGACCTCGTGGAGAGCATCATCGCGTGGAATGAGGGACGCGTATTCGGGGACACCGCAGGCTCGCTGAGGAAATGCATCATGGCCTTCCGCTATGCGCTCTACGATGCCAAGGGAGACCCTCGCCCGATCATCGGCGTGCTCGAAGAGCTCGGCGTGCGCGATGCGTTCGACGTGCGGGCGACCCGAGAGGCAGCCGATTGCCTGAACGACCACATCGCCGCGCAGTATGCCGCGCATCATCAGATCGAGATAGAGCTCGTGCACGAGATGTTCTGCGTGACGATCTTCGGGCTGGTCGGCCTCGTGAAGATGAAGCCCACCATAAGCGACGAAGACCTGATGAAAGTAGTCGAGCAGACCCTGCGCCTCGACATGTCCGAACCCAGCTGACAGCATGGGCGATATCCCGGAAAACATAACCCTGCTCGCGCGCACCACCGAGAGAAAGGAATACGGACGGCTGCACAGACCGGATAAGGAGAAGCCGTTCATTCCTCCGCAAAGCCGATGTCGCATAACTTCTCATTTGATTGAGAAGTTATGCGTTCTTTGCTAAACTTCTCAATCAAATGAGAAGTTTATCTTCTAGGAGCAACCGATGATCCCACGTCCGGCATATATAGAGCAGCTCGACCGATGGCGCGACCGTGACCTCATCAAGGTGGTCACCGGTGTCAGGCGCTGCGGGAAATCAACGCTGCTTGAACTCTACGCCGAACATCTCAAGGAGCACGGCGTCGAACCTGACCGCATCGTCACCATCAATCTTGAGAAGCTGGAATACGAGCACCTCCTCGATCACCGCAAGCTCCACGACGAAGTGCTCGCGCGGATGAAACCCGGGTCGATGAACTACATATTCATCGACGAGGTGCAGAACGTCCCCGACTTCCAGCGTGCTGTGGACAGCCTCTATACCCACGACGATATCGACCTCTACATCACCGGGTCGAACGCGCTGATGCTCAAGGGTACCCTTGCCACGCTCCTCTCGGGCCGCTACATCGAGGTATCCATGCTGCCCCTGTCGTTCAAGGAGTTCTGCAGCGCCATGAAGGGCGACGCGTCCGCACAGCGCCTCTACTCCCGCTATATCTCTATGGGCGGGATGCCGGGCGCCCTCACCCAAACAGACGGTTCGCTTGCCCTGTATGACTATCTCGAAGGCATCCTGAACACCGTGCTGTTCAAGGATGTCGCACAGCGCCTGAACATCTCGAACTCGCTCGGCTTGGACGCGCTCACCAGCTACCTGTTCGACAACATAGGGAACCTGACGTCGGCTAAGGCCATCAGCGGCTACATCACGTCCCAGGGGACGAAGATCTCGCCCAACACGGTCGCGGAATACCTATCGGGGCTCGTCAACAGCTACATCTTCTACCCGGCCAAGCGATTCGACGTCCATGGGAAGCGCTTGCTGAAGCTCCATGAGAAATACTACGGGGTGGACATGGGCATGCGCCGCATGGTCCTGTCAGGTCAGGTGCGCGACAGTGGGCGCATCCTGGAGAATGTCATATTCCTTGAGCTGATGCGGCGCTACCGCAAAGTGCACATCGGCAAGGTCGGCGACATGGAGGTCGACTTCGTCGTGGAAGGGGTCGACGGATTCGCCTACTACCAAGTGGCCGAGAGCGTGGCCTCGGATAAGACGCTGGAACGGGAGCTGCGAGCATTGCGCGCCGTGCAGGACGACTATCCGAAATTCCTGATAACCCTAGATGACACGGACGAGACATCTCACCAGGGCGTGCGCCAGATCAACGCTCTCGACTGGCTGATGGAGTAGCGCTCTTCCACCCTGAGCTGGGCCATAGTATACCGATACGCCGAACGCGCATCGCCGTATCGCCTGCTCTCCGACGCCCGGCCCGTCACCGATAAGAGACCAGCGTAGTGGTCGTGGTCGCGCCCACGCCCGTTCCGCTCGACATAGCGGCATGCTGCACATCCACTATCTCATAGCCGTTATCCTGCATGTCCGAGAGCACTGCGTCGACCTCGTTCACGTAGCTCGCATCGCAATGGAACTTCGTCGTGGTCCACGTGCTATACGACCTCAGCATAACGACATGGAGCTTCCCATCCCGTGCGGCGAGATGCGGCGCCACCTCGGCATAAGCATCGGCCGGTCGCTTCTCTTTATCGAATAAGCCCATCATGCCTCAACTCCTCTTCCCGCACGCTCCCCTCGCTGCGACGACCTGCATCGTACCACGGTGCCCAGCATCTTCTGGCAGTACCGCAATGAGGAAGAAAAAGCGCTGAGGGAAGAGGGCTTCCATGTCGTCGAACCTGTTGATCGAAAAAGTCTCTCTCCCAAAACGAAGATATCCGCTACTGGGTCAGCCGGCCAACCGGCGACAGGCGCCCCATCCCGTGCAAAAACGGCAACGCAGGTGCGTTTTGCGCACGCCGCATCCGGAGGCTGTGCCTTTAGACTTCGATCATCGGCATAGCCTAAGATGGGAGGTCACACCATGGATATGAATCTTGCGGTCCTGATCGCGATGATCGCGCTGATGCTCGGAGGAGCGCTGCTCCTGAACTTCCAGATCAAGCACCAGGCCAAGAAGGACAGGGACGATCAGGCACGGGCTGCGCGGTCTTCGTCCGCCAGGAAGCCCGCCTCCGGACAGTAGCCCCGGCCCGCTATCGCGGAAAGCCTCTCACGCGGGAGGCTTTCCCTCTTTACCGAGCTGCGCGGAAAAGCGATGCTGTCGGATGCCCCGAGCTTCCGCCGATGGGTAGAATAACAAGACGGCAGCAACCCTCGTGACAAGGGCTTCGGATGAACATCGACCACCTGAACGAGTTCATATACTTGGCGGACAGCTTGAGCTTCCGCCGCACAGCTGAGCATTTCTACGTCAGCCGCTCGGTCATCAGCCGCCACCTGAACGCGCTGGAGAAGTCGCTCGGAGCCGTGCTCCTCGAGCGCACGGCGAAAGGCGTCCAACTGACCGAGGCGGGCAAGGTGTTCTTGCAAGAAGCCCAGACCATCGTGCGCGATTGGAACCTGGCCCGCACCCGCGTCCAAGCTGTATCCGGCGCGGCGAACAAGCTCGTACGCGTCGGATACCTGCGCAATGGGGCGCGGCCGTTCCTTGCGCGCTTCGTGCGGTCGATGGCGCAGCACAACCCCGAGGTCCGCCTTTCACTGCTGTGCATGGGCTACCACGAGGCCCGACAAGCCATGGAAGAAGGCTCTATCGACGTCATGCTGAGGATCAACGTCGACAAAGCCCTCTCGCGCAATTACCGCTCCACCTTCATATATGAGGACCGCTTCGTCGCGGTGTGCCGCTGCGCGCATCCGCTGGCGCAGGGCAGCGATGCGGTCATGCTCGACGCCCTGCGCGACCAGAAGTGCCTCGTGCCCGACAGCTATGTCGCGGCAGGGCTGGCGCCTATCGTGAATGAGCTCGTCGACGAAGGCGCGCTCTCCGAATCGGAGGGCCTCTACGACGATATGGACCTCCTCTACCTGAAGATACAGACCGAGGAATGCGTGGCGTTCGTCTCAAGCCTCAATGCAGCCATGTTCGAAGGGTCGCTGGTCATCCTCCCCATCGAGGGCCCCGACATGAGCTTCACGGTGAGCGCCTATTACCATCACGGCTTCGCGGGAACCGCATTCGAGCTGTGCAAAGCTGAATTCGAGGAATGCCAGCGTTTCCTAGCGAGCAGCACGCCTGATATCCCGCGCATCGACCATGCCATGAGGTAGGCGACTTGCTGCGGCGACCTGCATCGCCCTGCGAGCGCTCAGCATCTTCCGGCGGCGTTACAATGGGGAGAACGCGAGCGCTGGAGAAAGGAACCACCATGGCATCGAGCTTGATGGACGAGAGAGCTTTCTCCACCCAAAGCGGGGACATCCGATACTGGGTCAGCCACCCATCCGACAGCAACCTGCCTTGGCTCGTGTTCCTGCCGGGGCTCACCGCCGATCATCGCCTCTTCGACAAGCAGGTCGAGCACTTCGCCGGCAAAGCGAACATGCTCGTCTGGGATGCGCCCTCTCATGGGGCTTCGCGGCCCTTCGCGCTCACGTGGTCGATGGACGACCTCGTCCGCTGGCTGCATGCGATATTCGAGCGCGAAGGGATCGAGCGCCCGGTGCTGGTCGGCCAGTCGATGGGCGGCTACACCGCCCAGGCATACATCGACCGCTACCCCAACAGCGTCGCCGGGTTCGCCTCGATCGATTCGGCGCCGCTGAAGCGCAGCTACTACAGCGCGTGGGAGCTCGCAGCCCTTCGCCACACGAAGCTCATGTTCCTCTCGATCCCCTGGAACACGCTGGTGCGCCTCGGGTCGAATGGCAATGCAGCAACGCAGTATGGCCGCGACCTCATGAAGGCGATGATGCTCGACTACCGCAAGCGCGAGTACTGCGAGCTATCGGCCCACGGCTTCCGCGTGCTGGCTGACGCCGTCGAGGTCGAGCGGCCCTACGAGATCGACTGCCCCGCTCGTCTGATATGCGGCGAGGAGGACAAAGCCGGGTCGGCTAAGCGCTACAACCGGGAATGGGAGCGCCGCGCAGGCATGTCGGTCCACTGGATAGCAGGCGCTGCCCACAACTCCAACTGTGACGAGCCCGACGCTGTCAACGAGGTTCTGGAAGAGCTCCTACCATGACCGGCAACGCACGGCTCCTCACCTCGAAGCCAGCGACTATCGGGCTCTTTGCCGCGGCTGCGATGCTGTATGCCTATGGTGTGCTCTCCGCTGGCTTCATCCCTGCTGAGGTCGTCGCTGTGGCGCTGCCCCTCGATTTCATGGTGGGCATCCCCGCTGCGTTCTACCTGCTGGTCGTGCGGCCGCGGCGCCTCACGCCGCTTGCGGTGCTGCCCGTCATCTGGCTGGGGTACGGCCTGAGCGCACTCGCCCTCGGCTCGCCCGACGCGGGTGTGCTGCCCCTGCTGCTGACAGCGCTCCTGCCGGTCGAGCTGGCTATAGCCGTACGCGAAGCCGCGCGGCTCGTGCACACCTTCCGCGCCGCGAAGGCGGAGAGCGCCGACCCGATGGAATGGCTCTTCGCCACAACGAGATACCTGGTGCGCAAGGAGCTGCCCGCGCGCATGATGGCCGCCGAGTTGAGCGCCTGGTACTACGTGCTGTTCTCATGGCGCCAGAAGCCCCAGCCGGCCGCGGGCGAGACTTTCCACACCTACCACAACGCCGGCGGCTACCTGAACATGATGCTGGGGCT